>JBFWZE010000134.1:0-10015 GCA_050185685.1 Dehalococcoidia bacterium | reverse complement strand
ACACCGAGACCGCTCGGCAGCATCGAGAGGCTGCCGGCGAGGTTGCCCACCGGGTAGATGAACGACGCCTGCGCGCCGAGCAGCAGGGACGGCGTCAGCCCGAGGCCCCAGAGCACGACGAAGAACGCCAGGCATTCGCAGAGCCAGGCAACCAGGCCAAGCCCGGAAGCGATCGCCAGCGGCAACGGCCGCCACAGCGCATCGAGGTTATCGAAGAACGCAGCCGCCGGCGTTGCGAGGCGCCTGCCGGTCAGTCGGTCGAGGACGCTGACACCGGCGTCGCGTACCGGCCTCGTCGCGAAGAGACCGGTCGTGACCGCCGCCAGCAGCAAGCCGGCAATCGCCCAGACCGGCGATGCACCAAAGGCGACGGCGCCGAAGACGGCCAGCAGTCCCATGATCGCGATGTCCACGATGCGCTCGAGGAGCGGCACCGGGGCCGTAACGGAGGCGGGGACGCCGAAGAGGTTGCGGGCATAGATCGAGCGCGTCCAGTCACCCGCCCTCGCCGGTGCGAAGAGCAGCACGTTCGCGGCAAGGAAAACAGCGAGGTCTGCCTTCAGCGGGAGCAAACGGCCGCTGACGATATTCGCGAGCAGGTGCCAGCGCCAGAAGCGCAGGGCATAGTCGGCGATGACCAGCGCGAGCAGGAGCGGCAGCAACCGCAGGTCGAACGAGGCGAGGGCGCCGGCCAGCTCATGCGGGCCAGACTGCACAACTAGCAGCCCCAGACCGGCGCACCCGGCAGCGACGGCGAAGATCTTCAGCGGGACCCGCCTCATCAGCGGCCGCTAGGAGCAGCCGCATCGGCAGAGTCCGCGACCTTGAAGATGACGAAGTCTTTGTTCTGGAAGGCCAGCTGCGTCGGCACCCGGTCGACGAGGTTCTGGAAGTCGCCGCCGCTCGGGATGTAGATGAAGAAGTACCGGATGCCGGCTTCCTGCAGGAGCGCCTGCGTTTCAGCCGGCGACGTCGACGGGTCGACGATCCTGTTCGCGACGGCAGACTGCACCTTCTCCTGCTTGAAGGCGAGGAAGCTGGGGTCGAAGAGGCCGTAGGCGGGCCGCTGTCCGTATCCCTCGACCCACCAGGCGTAGCTCATCCAGCCGCGAAAGTCGCTCGGCAGGACGACGCTGCCTTCGGGAGTCTCGTCACGCAGCCAGTTCATCGCCTGGACGGCGTCAGGGTTCATCGCACCGAAGCGGGAGAGCGCCGCTTCCATGCGGGCGTGGCTGTTCGGCACGAAGATCATCAGCAGCCCCAGCGCTGCCATCGCCTGGGTCGCGACGCTGACCCGCGCCACCGGCGTGCTGAGGTTGAGGTTCTTGAGGAAGTTGACCGCCAGCATCACAATAATACCGAGGCAAAGGAGCATGCCTGCCTGCATCGGCTGGAAGCTGCGGACCTCGTGCGTCGCCATGTACACCGGGATAGGACCGGCGAAGACCGCGATCGCCATCGGCCGGAGACGGGCCAGGCGGTCGCCACCCAGGGGGAGCAAGGCAATGACCGGCACGATGGTCGCGAAGGCGATCCAGGTCAATGGCGCCTCACTGAAGACGTAGGAGATTACGTCGTTGAAGCCAACGAGCTGTCTCGCATTCGCGTTAAGTGAGCCATCGCCCGAGAGCAGGCTCATGTAGCGCAGGTACCACGGCAAGGTCAGGAGCGAGAGCCCGCCGGCAACCACCGCCCACGTCAGGACGCGCCGCGCGTACGGCGCGAACTGCGCCCGCGAGCGCACCGTCATCCAGCCGAGGTAGACGGCGAAGGTCGGCACGGCAACGAGAACGGTGAAGTGATGCGTGAAGGCGATCAGCGCCAGTGCAACCGCCGAGCCGATCAGCTCCCGTCGCTCGCCGCTGTGCAGATACGCATCGAGAAGGTACATCGCACCCAGCAGGTACGCCGTCGCCAGAAGCTGCGGGTAGCCACCCCACGACATCATTTCGATCAGGTAGCCGGCGATGAGAAAGAGGAACGTCAGGTAGGCCGCGATTACCGGGGTACAGCAGCGGCGCGCCAGGAAGAAGAACGGCACGCCCGCAGCCACCGACGAGAGCACGGCCAGCGTCTTGAGCGCGGCAAGGTCGGGCAGGAAGATCAGCAGCGCCTTGAGCACGACGAGCGTACCCGGGAAGTACATGCTCTCGGCGGCCTTCGTGGACGAGCCGAACAGGTCGCGGGTGAACGCCAGCCAGTTGCCCGCATCGGCGCCGGGCGGACCCGGTTCGGCGGCGAGGGCAATGAAGCGATAGACCGCTACACCGAGCAGCAGCGCGGCGACGATCAGCCAGTCGTTGCGCCGCTCCTTCGAGATCGGGGCGGTGGCGGGTGCAGCGGCCTGCTGGCGAGGTGGTTGAAGGGTCTGCTTCTTGCGGCTCATGCGACTGCCTGCTCCAGCGTGCGAGTGTTGATGCCTGCGCGGTCGAGAAGCTCTGTCATCGTCCGGACGACCGCGATCGATTCCTCGATGGCGACCGGCGTGGGCCTGCCTTCGAGGCTATCGACGAAGCCGGAGATCAGGCCTTCATGGCCGTAGAGCTGGCGGTTCGCGGTGTAGCGCGCGCCCGACGACACGAAGCCGGCGGCGGACTGCAGCGCCTGGTTGAGTGAGCCGCGCATGATCTCAGCGGGGCCGTGACGGCCGTCGTTCTCCACGACAGTCGAAATGTCACGGAAGAGGTCGAGGCCGATGATCTTGCGCTCGGTAATCAGCGTGAGGGTCCACTCCGACACCGGCGTATTGAAGCCCATCGTCAGATTCGCGCTGGCGCCGCCGTTCGACAGGCGCGCCTCGAGGAAGTCGACCTCGTCGTTGCCCTGTTCGACCTTTGTACGGCTCCAGACGTGGTCGATCGAGAACGCGCCGAGGAAGCGGCGCAGCAGATACGTCATGTGCGGCGACTCGTCGAAGAACAGGCCGCCCGGCAGACGGTGGTACCAGCTCGGCAGACGACGGTTCGGGTTGCTCAGCTGCAGTGCAAGGATGTGCTGCAAGGGGCCGGCGCCGGCGAGGGCGTCGAGGGCACGCCGCACGGAGCGGGAGTACAGCAGATTGTGCGAGACGCAGAGCTTCAGGTTTCGCGAGGCTGCCAGCGCCGCCATTGCTTCTGCCTCGTGCACCGACATCGCCATCGGCTTCTCCACCAGGACATGACGGCCGGCTTCGAGCGCGCGCATCGTGAGCGGCGCATGCGACTGCGGCGGCGTGCAGATCGACACGAAGTCGGTGCTCAGGGAGAGCAGCCGGTCAAGGTCCGAGGTCGCTGTGGCGATGCCGAACTTCTTCGCGGCGGCCTCGGCGCGGGCCGGGTCCGGGTCGTAGACGGCGGCGATGTGGACGCGGCCGTCGCGCTGAAGCGCCGGGATGTGGCGGGCTCCAGCAACCCATCCAGCGCCGATGATTCCTGCTGAGTACATCTGTTACTTCCTACTTGCCCGGGGCCAGACCCGGCGTCCCTGCCGGATGCACCCGTATCACCGACAACGTACGGCGCAAGAGGAGCGCCAACGATAAGCAATTACCCGAATCTTCAACGCAGGTATCGCTGTGACACGGTCAGGCCGCCGGCTCATGCACGAGTACGCTGACCGGCGCCGAAGTCACAACGCTGTCGTAGAGGCCCAGGGTGTCCTGGACGACGCGGCTCCAGCCGAAGTCGCTCTCGACCTGGTGGCGTGCGGCGGCACCCATGCGACGTCGAAGGTCGGCGTCGGAGAGCAGACCGTCGAGCGCCGTTTCGATCGCTGCGACGTCGCGCGGCGGCACGAGCCGGCCGGTGACCCCGTCCTGCAGCACCTCGGCGGTCCCGCCAACCGGCGTCGCAACCGCGGGGAGGCCGCTGGCCATCGCCTCGAGCACGGTGAGGGGCAGGCCCTCCATGAGCGACGGCCGGACGAAGACGTCACAGTCGCGCATCAGGTCTGCTACGTCGGAGCGCGTGCCGAGGAACTGCACGCGGTCGGCGATACCAAGCTCGCGGCAGCGCGCCTCAAGCGACGCACGCAGCGGGCCGTCGCCCACCATCCAGAGCGTCGCCTCCGGGTGTCGTGCGAAGACGCCGGGTAGGGCTTCAATCAGGAACTGCGGCCCCTTGTTCTGGATCAGTCTGCCGACGAAGACTAGGCGCGGCGGCCCCTGTCGCAATACCTCGGCGGGATGGAAGGCGTCGCAGTCGACCGCGTTGAGCTGGACGACGGTGCGCTGCGGCTTCGCTCCCAGGTGCGGCGCGTAGTCGGCGACCGCCTGACTGACGCACACGACGCGGGCGCTGGCAGACACCACGGCCCTGCCGAGGCTGCGCTCGTACGCGAGCACGGGCAGGCGCTGGGCGAGAGGCATCGCGTCCAGCCCGCCGACGTGGAGCGTCGTGACGAGCGGGCGCCGAAGCAGCTTCGCCAGCGCCGCGGCAACCAGCGAGGAGAAGAAGAAGGTGGTGTGTGCGTGAATGACGTCCGGCGGATTCGCCCGCAGTCGCCGGTAGGCGTCCCAGAGCAGCGCCGGCGAGAAGGCGGTCTGCAGGCGCAGCAGCTTCGTCAGCTCGATCGCGCCGCTGCGGTGAACGTGTACGCCGTCTCGGACCTCGTGCTTCGGGCCACCGGCGGTGCGCAGCGTGAAGAGGTCGACCTCAGCGCCGCCGCGTACAAGGCCGCGACTGAGCTCGTCGACCACCTTCTCGACACCGCCTCCGACGTGAGGCGGGAAGTAGTCGGTGAACATGGCGACGCGCAAAGGCCGCCCCGAAGTCTGAGTCACGACGCGCTAGTCCTGCGCCGAGCGGGGGAACGAGCTGCGCAGCATGCTGGCGAAGAACCCCGCGAGGCCGAAGCTGCCGGCGGTCAGGATCATCGCCTGCGCTACAGCGGCGAGGCCGGCGCGGTGGAAGGTCCCGGTCATCGGCACGTCCGCAGCGGCCAGGTAGACGTCGAGGCCAAGGCCGGCGCCGACCAGCAGCACGGAACCCACGAGCGCGCGCTCGAAGCGGAGGAGCGCCGAAGCAGCCCGGTTGACGATGCCGCCGCGGGGCGTAATCGACTTCGCCGTCGTGTAGAGGTTAGCGAGGGCGCCAAAAAGCAGCGCGTTGACGCCGAGCGTAAGGAGAATCGAACCTGCGAAAATCGGCTTCCAGGTCTGGCCTGCCAGCTGGACCTCGCCGCCGTTGGAGAAAAGGCCAAGACCGAGCACCCCGGCGCCGACCAGCGCCAGAAGCAGGCCGGGCATCGTGTAGAGGCCGTTAGGGGTCGCGAGCAGCAGGTAACGGAGGTGGCGCCAGCCATCGCGGAAGGTGTCGAGCTTCGTCTCGCCGATGCGCGGGAAGTACTGGATCGGCACCTCGCGCACGTCGAGGCCGAGACGAGAGGCCTTGATGATCATCTCAGAGGCAAACTCCATGCCGTCCGAAGAAAGCTCCATGCGGTCGTAGGCGACACGCGAGAAGCCGCGCAGGCCGCACTGGCTGTCGCCGAGGTTCGACTTCGAGAACAGCTTCACCAGGAACGTTATCGCGGGCGTGCCAATGTACCGGTGGCTCCAGGTCATCGCGCCCGGCTGGATGCCGCCGCTGTAGCGGTTACCGACGACGAGGTCCGCACCATCACGCAGGGCCGCGAGGAAGGGGTCGAGCGCGGCGAAGTCGTAGGTCTCGTCGCAGTCGCCCATGACCACGTAGCGGCCGCTCGACGACGCGATGCCGCGGCGCAGGGCGCTGCCGTAACCGCGTTCGGACTCGAAGATCACGCGGGCGCCGGCATCGGTTGCTTCCTGCACTGAGCGGTCGTCCGAGCCGTTGTCGACGACGATCACTTCGCCGCGCACCCCGCTCGCTTCGAGCCACGAGTGCGCCTTTCGGACGGAGTCGCCGACCGATTCTTCCTCGTTGAGGCATGGCATGACGATCGACATCTCGATCAGGCCGGTTTCGGCCGGGGCGGAAGAAATGTGACGTCGCGCGCGTCGACTCGGGTGCCTGGCTGTGGTCATTCGGTAGTCCTCCACACGATTTCTCGTGCGGAAGAAGGCTGCGAATGATTAGGGAAGTCCCGTGGTCGGGAGCGCTGATTACCTGAAACGTCGAATGTAAGCGCGGCCGTCTGGCGATGGTCCCCAACAATCACCGCGAACAACGCTTCCCGATATAGACTCAGGAAAAGCATCCGTTCGCGAAAGGACAGCCACAGTGAAGCGCGTGAGGTTCTACGAAGAAGGCGGGCCCGAAGTCCTCAAGCTCGAAGAGGCGGAAATGCCGGAGCCCGGGGCCGGCGAGGCTCGAATGCGCGTCGACGTTACGGGTGTCAGCTATGCCGACGTCCTCCAGCGCCAGGGCCGCTACATCTTCCGCGTGAAGCTGCCCTACGCGCCCGGCGCACGCATCGTAGGAACCGTCGACAAGGTCGGACCGGGCGTTGACGCGTCCCTCGTCGGCAAGCAGTGCTACGCCTTCGTCACGAGCGGCGCGTACGCAGAGTACGCCGTGGGCTCCGTCAACATGCTCCGCCCGCTTCCCGAGGGTGTCGACCCGGTGACAGCGTTCTCCGTACTGGCCGAAGGAGACGTCGCGGCGCTTTCGTTCAGGGTCGCCGGCCGTCTCCAGCCCGGCGAGTCCGTCTTCGTACCTGCCGCGACCGGTGGCATCGGCTTCGTTGCGCTGCAGCTCGCCAAGCTCTACGGCGCGGGCAAGGTCTTCGGCGGCGCCAGCTCTGAGAAGAAGCGAGCCGTCGTCGCCGAGTTCGGCGCAATCCCGATCGACTACACCAAAGCGGACTGGCCGAAGGAGGTCATCGCCCAGACGGACGGTAAGGGTGTCGATCTGTCATTCGAGGTCAACGGCGGACAGTCCGTCTACGACACCCTCGAAGCGACCCGCGCCGGCGGCCGCATGGTGAACTACGGCAACATCAGCGACACCAACGCCCCGGTGAACCCGCGCCAACTCCTTCGGCGCAACCAGGCCCTGATTGGCTTCTCTCGCGGCAACTCGATAACGGACAACCTCTACCTCGAGGAGAAGGAGATGGTGAACAAGGAGCTCGATGACTTCCTTGCTGCCGGGCAGCTGCGGCCGCTCGTTGCCGGCGTCTTCAACCTGGAGAACATCGCAGAAGGGCACCTGCTTCTGGAGGGCCGCGAGGCGATCGGCAAGGTCATCGTCCTGCCCAACGGCTAGTGCCTGCCTGAATCTAGACTCCGGTCATCGGTGCCACAAGGCGGATAGTGGCAACCTCCGAGACAGCAGAGGCGCCCGAGGCAGGAGCTGCGCGCGCAGGAGGCGCCGAGGCAGTGAATGGTGGGCGATGAGGGGCTCGAACCCCCGACCTTCTGTGTGTAAAACAGACGCTCTGACCAGCTGAGCTAATCGCCCCGAAAGAGGAACGGAGAGCTGCGGGCGGACCCGGTGCTTCCTCGCAAAATTCTACCTGATCGACGCCGTTGCGGGCATGGCAGCGGGCTTGAGCCGTCCCTATTGCTTCTGGGGGCGCTGCTGCCGCTCTTCGCCGGCGACCTGGAGCTTTGAGCCGTCCCACTTGAAGGTGGTGCGGCGAAGGACGCTGGGGCAGCACATCGGGTCCTCGGGGCCATACTCGCCGATGTACTCAACGAGGATGCCGTTCTCGACCGCCATCGTGATGCCGCTGGGGCTGCTGGGGTCCAGGTTGCGGGTGAGCAGGAGCGTGGCGCCGCCTGCCGAGGGCGTGAAGATCAGGTAGGACAGGTTGCCCATGGTGCCGCCGGACGTAATGGGTACGACGGCCTCTTCGCGCTGGTCACCGGTAAGGTCCGCGTAGACAATCTCGTTCTTCGCGACAGAGCCGCCACCGATCCGCGTGATCGCGGCGGCAACGTCCTTCTGCTGGGTCATGTCGACATCGCGGATCGCGTCGGCGTCTGCGGGTGGCGTGCCGGATGGCTGCGTGGTCGGCGACACGTCGTCGTCACTGCCGCCGCAGGCCGCCAGGAGCAACACGATGAAAGGGATGATGAAGGTGAGGATGCGTGGACGCAGAGATGTGCTCCTCTTCCCGCCTCGTCGATCTTGGCACGAAGACGGCGCCGAGGCAATTTCGGCGGCGTACAGGCGCAAAGAGACGGCCCGTCGATTGATGACGGGCCGTCTCGATAGCTCCGACGTGCAGGTCTGAAGACCTGCTGCCACACTTCCTGGTGTTAGTTCGCGGCGGCGCGGGCGGCCTGGAAGAGACGGCTGCGGTCCTCACCGGGCTCGAAGACGAGCACCGGGTCGGGGCCCTGGAGGACGCGCTCAGTCGTGCTGCCCATGGCGGCGCGGGCGAGGCCGGTGCGGCCACTCGATACCATGATCGCGAGGTCGTTCACGTTCTTCTTCATGTGGTCGATGATCGCGTCGTCCGGGCGGCCGGTAACTACCGTGGACGTGACCTGCGTGTCGCTGAAGGTCTTCTCGATGCCCGCAAGGTAGGTGCTCGCCTCGTCCAGCATCGGCGTCAGGAGGTCAACGGCACCCATCGCCGGGTCGGCGACAACGGCGGTCGGCGAAACGGCGCGGATCAGGTCGACCTGGGCGTGACACGCCTTCGCGAGGTAGCGGGCGATCGGCAGCGACATCTCGGACAGCTCAGAGCCATCGAGCGGGACGAGGATGTGGGTCAGGTCGTAAGAGGCGAGGTCGATCTCGACGTTCGGCCCGATAACGAGACGCGGGCAGGGCGCGTTCTTGATCAGCTTGTCGCCAACGCTGCCGAAGCGCAGGCGCGCGATGCCCGTGCGGCCGTGCGTGGCAATGACGATGAGGTCAACATCGGAGGCGTCGGCAGCAGCAAGGATCACCTCGGCGGCGTCGCCTTCGAGGACGCGGGTCTCGCACTCCATGCCCAGCGCCGTGACGCGGGACGCCTTGCCCTGGAGGTAACTGGCAAGGAGGTCCATGTTGAGGTTCTTCTTCTTCGGGTCGTAGGCGCTCATGAGGCGCACCTTGTCGAAGCCGATCTCCTTCAACAGCGGAAGCAGCTGCAGGGCCGACTCTGAGAAGTCCGTCGTATCGAGGGGGATAAGGGCTGTGAGGTTCGCCATGTGACCTTTCTCCTTGCTTACTCCCCAACCGGACGGGGATGTGCTGTCTTTCTTTTCTGTATCAGTTCCCGCTGACCTGTTTGTACGACGCCGCGGGCTAGTCGTCTACCCCGAAGGGCAAACGCGCCTTTGCGTCCTTGATCGAGGCGAGGCCGGGGATGTCGCCAAGGTACTTGTAGTAGAGCTTGCCCCAGCGGCCGTCTTCGATCATCTGGTTGATCACGGCGTCGATGAACATCGCCAAATCCTTCTGACCTTTCGGCACGGCAATGCCGTACGGCTCCTTCGTGAACTGCCCGCCCACCAGCGTCAGCTCAGGGTCGGCCGCTGCGAAACCGGCGAGGATGATGTCGTCCGTCGATATCGCGTTGACATCGCCTCGCTTCAGCGCAGCGATGCAGGTAGGGAAGTCCTCCATGAAGACGAGCTGGGCGTTCGGCGCCTGCTCCCCGAGGGCTTCGATGCTGGTCGACCCCGGGAGGACGCAGACCTTCTTGCCGCTGAGATTGCGAATGCCGGCGATGTTGCGGTTCGCCCTGTCGACAAGGATCGACTGCCCGGCGAGGAAGTACGGCCGCGAGAACTCGACGAGCTGCTTGCGGGCGCTGGTGATCGTCATCACCTCGATGACGAGGTCGACGCGGCCCTGCTGCAGGTAAGGGATGCGGTCCTCGATCGCGGTGTCGACGAACTCAATCTGGTCCTGGCGCAGGCCGAGCTCCCGGGCGATCTCGCGGCCGAGGTCGGCATCGAAGCCGTTGACGATGCCGGAGACAGGATCGATCTCGCCGAAGAGGGCTATCGAGTTGCTCACGCCGATACGCACGCTGCCGCGGGCCGCAATCTTCTGCATCGTCGAGCCGTTAGGGAAGGTCTTCACCTGCGGCTCGTCGGGCTTTGGGTAGCCGTCGTCGTCGCAGGGCAGCGTGGCAGCGAGGTCGTCGGCGTCGATACTGTTCGACAGCTCTT
>JBFWZE010000133.1:0-10183 GCA_050185685.1 Dehalococcoidia bacterium | reverse complement strand
GCCGGGTCCGAGGGCGTCGTCGGCACCTTGGCCGTCCACGTCGAGCCGTCCTCCGTGTTCTGAAGAACGACGTCCGTGAACGTACCGCCGACGTCCACCGCCACCTGGTAGTTCGCCATGCGTTTCCCTCCTGCGCAAACAATACTCGGATTGAATCAGGTGTAGGCACCCGCCGCGAGAAATTCTGTTTACCGGTTCACTAAAGCAGCACGGTCTTCGGGACTCGGAGACAACAGTTGTTATGGACCGCCGGCTGGGATACGCTGCTACCCGTCACGCGAGGGGAGTCGCGTGCCTCCTCTATGACAAACCCCGCGAACCCGACCCACGCTGCAGCCGCCGGACCCGAAGCCGCCTCAATGCCGAGAGCGCCTCGATCCGGGCGCGCGACAGAACTGACGATCGCCACGGGCGTCGCCCTCGCCAGCCTCTCGTTCAGCGTGTGGTGGCCGTTCATCCCGCTCTACGTCCTCGACCTCGGCGCAACCAGCGACGCGGATGCCCTGTTCTGGGTCGCCATCGCCACGACGGCGCAGGGGCTCTCCCGGCTCGCGACAGGGCCGTTCTGGGGCATCCTCTCCGACCGCGTCGGCCGCAAGCTGATCTTCCTGCGCTCGCTGTTCATGGCCTCGCTGACCGGCGTCGTGATGGCCTTCGTGGCGGAGCCATGGCAGATCGCCCTTGCGCTGATGATCCAGGGAATCTTCTCCGGCTTCGGGCCGGCCGGCGTCGCCCTGATGAGCGTCACCGTCCCCGAACACCGCCTTGCGCCTGCCCTAAGCACCGTGACGGGCGCGCAGTACCTCTCGGCGACGCTGGGCCCGGCGTTGGGGTCGCTGCTGGCGCTGGGCTTCGGCTTCAAGGCGACGATCCTGATCGCCTCGCTCCTGCCGACGATTTCCGGCTTCATGGTCCTCTTCACCGTGCCGAGAGACGCCGTCACGCCGCGCGCAAAGAAGGGCGAGACGCTCGCTGCCGTGGAGCCGTTCCATTGGACGCGGCAGTTCCTCCTATCGGTCTTCCTGCTCTTCGTCGTCTACTCGACTGCGCAGCTGATCCGAACCGCGGCGCCGATCACCCTCAAGGACATCACGGGCAACGACGACGTCAGCGGCCTTACGGGCATCGCCTTCACCGCCAGCGGCATCGCCAGCGTGGTCGCGATCATCGTCGGCGCGCAGAGCTTCTTCCGAGCCGGGCGCATGCGAGTCGCGCTCACTGCCACCTGCGCCGTCTCGGCGGCGGCCTACCTGCTCGTTGCGGGTGCCAGCGGTGCGCCGATGTTTCTTGCGGGCTTCGTCATCGTGACGATGCTGCAGTCGGCAATGATCCCGGCGGTGAACACGCTGATCGCGAACAACGTCAGCCGCGAGCGGCGCGGCACCGGTTTCGGCATCGCGTCGAGCGCACAGGCACTGTCCTTCGCGGCGGGACCGCTCGGCGCTGCCGCCTTCGCCGCGGTGTCGTTCAGCGGCGGCTTCCTCGCGGTCGGCGCCTTCATGCTCGCGGTCGCGGCGCTGATCTACCTCTCGTTGCGCGAGGTCCGGCCCGAGGCTCCAGGAGCCGGAACGTAGCGTCTACTCGACTTTGACCTCGAGCGCCTCCAGCAAACCCAGCGCGTCCGGCAGCGAGAACCGCGCCCCTTTGACACGATTACGGCGCGCGTCGATGCCGTAGCCGCGGGCGCCGCGCAGGTCTGCCTTCTGCAGGTTGGTCTCGTCGAAGGTGCTGCCGGTGAAGTCGGAGTCGCGGCAATCAGCGCCCGACAGGTCGGTGCGCGAGAAGTTCACGTCGCGGACGGAGCAGCTCTTGAGGAGCCCGTCCTTGAGCCGGAAGCGTGAGAAGTCAGCGTAGTCGAGGGCGCAGTCTTCGAAGCCGACCGAGGTCAGCGGGTCCGACTTGACGCTCGTCCAGTCGAGGCCGACCAGCTTCGAGCTCTTGAACCGCACGTCGACAAAACGCAGGCCTTCGATCTGCCAGTTGCTCAGATCGCAGTTCTGGAACACGCAGTGCAGAAACGAGCCGACCCGGAACGCCCGCTCCGTGATCCGGCACTCGACGAAGCGGCAGTCCTCGAAATGGCGGCTGCGCGGCTCCGGCCCCGACAGGCTCAGGCCGCTGAACGTCTCCTCGCTGAACAGGTCGCGGCCGGCGAATGGGTCGGTGGTCATGCTCGAAGCATACACAGCTACAAGCACAAGAACGGCGGGCGAACGAAAGGGGCCCCGAGCTCGCGCTTGAGGCCCCAGAACAAGCTCAGCCAGATGACGTCTGTCTGCTAGACGGTGCCTTCCGGGATCGAGTGGTTCTTCTTCCAGTCGTCCCAGGTGTCAGCCGCCATGAACTCCGCCCAGGCGCGGTACTGCCAGAGCTGGTAGTTCTCGTTCACGAAGTCGGGGATGTAGTTCGGGCCATTCTCGCTCGAGAGCAGCTCGCCTCGGCCGACGTTCATCGCGTAGTTCAGCGGGTAGCGGCTGGCAACCGAGCCGCGGACGCCGCGCGTGCTCTGCTCCCAGTTCTCACCGTCGTCCTGCTCCCACATGCCGGCAGCGGCGAAGGTGTGTGTGGCGCGGAACTTGACGTTGTCCTTCATCTCCTGCTTCCAGTCCTTCCCGATGAAGGAGAAGTACCAGATCTCGCTCGTCGTCGGGCCCTTCGGCATACGGATGCCGATCTGGCGCGCACTCATCGGGACGAAGAGGTTGGGGAAGATGTTGGTCATGCAGGCGGCGGCGCGGCCCTTCAGCGGACCGAGGCGGCACTGAGCGTTCTCATCGAATCGCCAGCTCTCATTAATCTCGTCCTTGAGCTCGTCACGCCAGTTCTCGCCGACCATCGACATGCCTGCAACGTGGCCGTACTCGGACAGCACCGCGTAGCCGGGGCGCTGGCGGCCGTTGTCACCGGCCTTCTTGACGCGTCCGTTCTGGTTCTGGGCGCGGCGGGCCCAGCGAGGCTGCTCGGCGGTGGTCAGGTGGGCAGAGACGTGGGTGACGCTGTGGTAGAAGTCCGCCGTGTTGTCCGTCGGGAACTTCCAGTTCGCCTGCATCGTGCGCTTCTCGATGCCGCCCATGATCACCATGTCGCCCTGGTCGGCGATCAGGTCCATGCCGAAGCGGCCGCCCTCAGCCAGGTAGTCAAACAGCGTCGGCGCCGTCGGGTCCATCGTCGCGAAGACGAAGCCCTTGTAGCTGTCGACCTGCGCCGCGTTGATCAGGCCCCAGTTCTCGCGGTCCAGCTCTTCGTGGTAGACCTCCTTGAAGCCCGGGACGCCAACCAGGTTGCCCTTCAGGTCGTAGGTCCAGCCGTGGTAGGTACACATGAAGCTCGTCGCGTGGCCCTCGTCGGCGCGGCAGACGGCGTTCCCACGATGTCGGCAGCTGTTAATCAGGACGTTGATGCCGCCTTCGTTGTTGCGAACGATGATGACACGGTCCTCACCCATGAAGTTGAGGAAGAAATCGCCCGGGTTCGGGATCTGCGACTCGTGGCACATGAACAGCCATGCCCGCGCGAAGATCTGTTCGAGCTCGAGCTCGTAGATGCCGCGGTCATAGAAGATCTTGCGGTCGACGGTGCCCTTCTTGATGTCGACGAAACTGCGTATACGTTCGGCCGTACCAACGTCCATTGCCATCGATAATTCCTCCCCAGGAGTGAGTCGTGTGAGATAACGAGTGTTACAAGTTATCCGGGATCATCGCCGAAATGGCAAGCGCCAATTCTGCAGGATGAGCCGAATGGCGCTTGAATCCCCTCAGATCGCCTCGAAGTCCGGCGTCTCCAGCGAGCGCACCACAAGCTGGTACCGCTCTTCGAGGGCTTCGAGGTCGGCGGGCTCGCTCATCAGTGATGCGGCGCTGTGTCTCACCATGTCGGCGTGGCGCTTGATTGCCTCGAGCTCGTACGGGTCGGCGGTGTACTCAGCGATGATTGCAAGGTTCTCGATCAGGCGCAGCGCCACCGGCACGGACTGGTGGCCGTACTGGCGAATCAGGTTGAACGCCGCGTCGAGTGAGCCCGGGAAGGTCTCCGTCTTGACGACGACGCGCAGCACGCCCGCCCTGTCGCGCAGGAACGCGGTGGGCATCTCGCGCCGAACCAGGTAGCGCAGCCCGGCGCCGAGGCGGTCGATGCAGGCCATCGCCGTGAAGGGGTCGTTGATCGCCGGCGAGAGCGCACGGCAGGCGATCTCGACGAGCTGGTCGATGTGGTACTCGATGTCCTGGTCGGACCCGCGGCTCACCGAGATGTCGAAGCTGGCAGCGATCGCCTGCGCCAGGGCCTTGTCGTCCGGGAGACTGCCGTCATCAATGACCACCTCCGCAAACGCAGCGCCGCGGCTGACGAACTGACCGGCGCGCAGCGGAACCTGGATGCGCATCCCGCGCGACTCTGCGATCTCGAGGAGCCGGCTGTAGTCGATGGCGCGCACGTATCCACTGCGCCGCGCCGCGACCGGACGCAGGGGCCCGGCGAACAGCGCGTCCGCCTCCGCTGCCTGCGCAAATCCCTCATGCTGACTCCCCTCGATCTCCTCCGGATACAGGCGCGTGATCGTCGTTAACAGATCGTCGCCGATTCGCGCAACGATGTTCATAACCTGAATCGTGTGTGAGATGTGGGCGATGAAGTAGATCAGCACGCCCAGGCTCGCGAGGGTCAAAACCGAGGCAACGGCGATCGAGAGATACGGGACGAACTCGTCTTCGCCGCCTCGAACGACGCGCAGGACGACAAGGCAGTAAACGAAGGTCGCGAGGAAGGTGCCCAGGACGATCTGGTTGCCGACGTCCCGGATGAAGTTCCGAATGAGGCGTGGGCCGAACTGCGCTGAAGCGAGCGCAAGCACGGCGATCGTGATCGAAAACGAAGTAGCGGCAACCGTGATGATCGACCCGGCGACCGTGATCAGAAACGCCTGCGCGCTGTCGGCACCGCCGGAGTACCCAAGCGGCTCCGAGCCGAGGCCGTGCAGCTGCAGCTCATCGTCCAGCCATGCCGTCAGCAGCGCGAAGAGGAGCGCCGCGGTCGAAAACAGGGTGGGGACGAGCCAGAAGGATTCACGGAGACGAAAGACGCGCGTCGTGGTCCGAAGCATCGGCCTCAGCCTAGCAGAGCTACCCTCGGGCCAGAAGCGAATCGACTGCAAGCGGTTACCTGAAAACAAGAGCCCCCTCCCGAGACGAGAGGGGGCTCCAGAGTGCCTGTTTGGCGGGCAGCTAGCTCGCCGGGGAAGTGAGGATCGGGTCCTCGACGCGCGGTTCCGGCGCCTTGCCGGCGGCGCGGTGGCCCCAGATGCTCGCCTTGTCGTAGATCTGGACGTTCCAGGTCGCGTCGTTCACGGTGCGGCCGTTCCAGCCGTATTCCATGCGGAAGCCGGAGGGCGTGTACATGTAGAACGAGATCATGTGGTCGTTCGTGTGCTTGCCGAGGCGGCTTGCCATCTGCACGCCGTAGTCCTCGACACGGTCGAGGCAAGAGCCGACGTCGTCGATGGCGTTGAGCTCAACCATGAAGTGGCCGATGCGCTTGCCGACGCTCTGCTCCGGGCTGCTCGGCGGGCGGCCGATGACCATCGTGTGCTCGCGCTGGTTGCTGCCGGCGGTGTGGAAGAAGCGCTCCGGCCCGGGGGTACCGAGGGCGTCGCTGTGCTTCATGCCCAGACCGTCCATGAGGATCCGGGTGTACTCTTCTGCGTCGTCCGGGTTGAGGCCGATGTGGCCCATGCCCAGGTCGCCGGTCTTGAAGCCGGTGATGCGCAGCGGCGACTTGAACGGCTTGTCGAAGACAACCTTCGGGCCGTAGAAGACTTCGAGCGGGATACCGCTGGCGTTGAACTTCACCATGTCGCGGACCATGCGGTTGTTGATCTCGGCCTCAGACGCCTGGACGTACTCGACACCGATCTCGTAGAGGTTCTTCTTGGTCTCCTCGAACTCCTGGCGGCTGCGGCACTGCATGCCGACGTAGGCGAGGTCGTCGTTGTCGCCCTTGTGAATGGCGATGCGGTGGTGGAGCTCGTCCATGCGCAGGTAGATCGTGTCGTCCGTCTGCTCGAGAACTTCGAAGCCGATGACGTTCTCGCCGAACTTCTTCCACTTCTCCGGGTCCGAGACGTTGAATCCCAGGTACCCAAGCGCTGATACGGCCATGAGTGACTCCTTATCATTCTTCAGATTGCGAAGAAGAGATTAGCCCAATCGTGCGTGTGCTGCTACGCCAAATTGTACACATCGTGCCCGCGTTGCCAATGGGTTAAATAACAATTGTTCTGTCGCGATCAGAAGCAGATAACGCGAAGCCACGAGCGTTGTGCTCGTGGCTTCGTCTGCATGGTGCCCATGTCGACGGTCAGGCAGGCGCAGTCCCTGCCATCATCTGCGCCATCATCGCCTCCAGCGCAGCCTGGTTCGGCCCGACGAAGGGCTGGGCCGACGGCACCGAGGCAAGGTTGCCGAGGAAGGTGTCGGTCAGCGTGCTGGAAGGTGGGACGTGGCTGCTCAGCACCCAGGAGGCGTCGAGCTCACGGACTCGCTGCAGCTCCTTCGCGAGCTTGGCCTCGTCGACGTTGTGGATCCACGGCGCATCGACGGTCGTCCAGAGCACCTGGCCCTCGCGCAGCGCGTCGCTGCGCACATCTTCGGCGAAAACGGCAGGCTCCTGGAGGACGGCGCCGAAGCAGTCGGACGAGAAGAAGGCACGCGACTTCGGGTCGAAGAAGCCGGTGGTCGAAGGGTTGTCGAAGGTCGGCGGCTTCACTGCGACGATCTGGCGGTCGCCGAGGTCCAGTGTCTCGCCAGGGTTGACGAAGTAGAGGCGGTCGAGCGGGATCTGCCGCGTAAGACTCAGGATGCCAAGCCCGAGGAATGTCGTCACGAGCTTCAGCTGCGGGTTCTCCGCCAGCAGCGTGTCGAGCGCGCCGGTGTGGTCGGGGTCCGGGTGTGTCAGCCAGAGGTACTTGAGCTCTGACGGGTCGATGACCGAGCGGATGGCATCGAGATAGCCGTCGTGGTCGGCCATGAGGCCGGTATCGACGAGCAGCGGCTGCTTCGCCTTCAGGACGTAGCCGTTAACGGGCAGCATGCCGAGGCCGGGCAATTCGGCGAACGAGGGCAGGATGTGGATGTCGTCAGTGACTTTGCGTGCGGTTTCCATTGTGGCTTCCTTCTGTGACTCCGGCTCATGCCGGGCTGGTCGCGGGCAACATGTCACCCTCCCGCGAGATTCGGGTGTGTTTTTGAGCGCAGAGAGTCCGGGGACGCTTTAACTGCGGTTCAAGGAACTACGGCTTTGATGAAGGCACGGTGTCAGACGTTGGCACCCTCCTTCCGGCTACGGCGGGCCATAGCCTGAAGCGAGTTGAGCAGCGCCTCGACAATACGGGCGTGTGCCTGCTCCGGGGAGAGGCCGCCTTCGCGGATCAGGGCGTAGTAGGTGAGGTAGCTCGATAGACCGCGAAAGACGCCTTTCGCCTCAGCGTCGGCCGCCAGGTCTGACGGCCAGGCCGCAAACACGACCTCGCTTGTGGAAGCGATAAGCGAGTCGAACTGCTCGAGCATCCCATCGAGGACGGGCGAGTCGTCCTTGTTCTGGTACGTTGCCCAGAAGTGCGGGAAGAGCGAGTCGTACAGCCGGTGGATCTGAGCGACGGCGATCCGAAGGCGCTCTTCGCGGCCGGATACTGCCTCGATCTTGTCGAGGTCCGGGAACACGGCATACCGCATGCCCCACGTCGTGCAGCCGACTAGCAGCTCGTCCCGCGTCGGGAAGTACTTGCGAATCGTGGCGAGCGAGACGTTCGCTTCGGAAGCCAGCGACTCGAGGTCGAAGATGCTCATCCCATGCAGTTTGAACGCTGCATCGAGGATGCTCTCCTTCGTCTTCTGAGCCGCTTCTGCGCGCCGAGTGGAGTCGTACTTGCGTGCCATGACGGCATGTTCGTTTATTCGATATTCATTGTCAATATCGAATATCGAATTTCAGCACCGACTTTAGACGGAGCGGCTCGTGCGGCCTTAGACGGGCTCGGCGAGGAAGAGCGGGATCAGGCGGCTCGTGCGCTTCTGGTAGTCGCCGTAGTTTGGGAAAGCCTCCACCGCCAGTGCCCAGAGGCGGGCGCGCTCTTCGCCCTCGGGAACTTCCCGAACGCGCATCTTGTAGACGTCTTCCCTGTCGCGGATCTCGACGTCCGGATTCGCGCGAAGGTTGTAAACCCAGACCGGGTTCTCGGGCGCACCGCCCTTGGAGCCGATGAGGATGTAGTTGTCGCCGTCCTTCGCACGCATCAGCGGCGTCTTGCGAACCGCGCCCGTCTTGTTGCCAGTGTTCGTCACGATGATCACGGGCAGACCGGTGTCACGCAGCGTGGTGGCTTCTTTGCCGCCGGAGCCCTCGTAGCGCTCTACCTGCTCGCGGACCCAATCGCTGGTGCTGGGAATGTACTGGTTGGACACGTAGGTTCTCCTGAACTTGTCTCGTCTTCTCACCATGGTAAGCCCGCGGAGCGCCGCGTCACGCAAAACGAAGAGCGCCGCCTCAATGCAAAGGCAGCGCTCATAGTCGGACGCTATTGCCGCTAGCAGCCCGGCGGCCGCAGCCCCGCCTTCGGTGCATACCGGCGCAGCTGCTCGTCGGGGCGGTGGAGATTGAGGTCCGCAGCCGGTGATGACATCTTCAGAGTCTCCGCCGGCGTTCGCAGCCCAACGCTAGTGACACCAAGCGGCGTCTTCGGACCGCGCAGGCGATTGAGGATCACTTCAAGCATGACGCTTACCTCCCGACGTTGTTACAGGGTTCCCTCCGGCTTTGGGTGGTTCGCCTTGAGGTCGGCCCAGCTTTCGGCTGCCATCCAGGTCGCCCAGTTGCGGTAGGTCCAGAGCTGAGCGTGCTCCGTGCAGTGGCCGTCCACGCGCGGCGGCCCGTCCTCGTCCAGGATGACTTCACCGCGGCCGACGTTCATCTGGTAGTTCAGCGGGTAGCGGCCGCTTACGACGCCCCGCATCGCGATGGTGCTCTGGTCCCAGTTCTCACCGTCGTCCTGCTCGAAGAGGCCGACCGGGCCGAAGTGGGTGCCGGAGTACGCGCGCAGCTTGTCGCGAACGTCCTTCGGGTGGCGCTTGTCAACGAAGGTCCACATCCAGATCTCGCTCTTCATCGGACCTTTTGGCATGCGGATGGCGACATTGGTGTCGCTGGGGACGAAGAGGTTCGGGAAGACGTTCAAGTGTCCGCGCGCCACCTTGCTGCCAACCGGCCCCAGCTTTTCGCGGATCTCGGGGTCGAGACGCCACTGGTTCAGCGGGTCACCGGCAACGCGCTCCTCCCAGCCTTCAACCTGGAAGCGGGCCGCCATGCCGTGACCGTAGTCTGAAAGCAGCGTGGCGCCCTGGCCGATGTTGAGGCGGCCGGGAGCGAACCGGCGGGTAGCACCCTGGCTGACGCGGCCGGAGGGAATCGTGTGGCCGGAGATCGTCGCCGAGATGTGCGTTGTCGCGCCGTGGTAGTGGTCCGGCGTGTTGTCAGAGGGGAACTTCCAGTTGCAGTTGATCGTGAACTTGTGGACGCCGGGGATCGCTTCCATGTCGCCCTGCTCGGTGAAGATATCGAGGCCAAAGCGGCCTGCCTCGCCGAGGTAGTCGTACAGCGTCGGCGCGTCCGGGTCCATGTTCGCGAAGACCATGCCCTTGTAGGACTCGACCTGCGCGGCGTTGATCAGGCCCCAGTTCTCGCGGTCGAGCTCCTCGTGATAGACCTCCTTGAACCCAGGGACGCCGACGAGGGCGCCTTTCAGGTCGTAGGTCCAGCCGTGGTAGGTGCACATGAAGCTCGTCGCGTGACCTTCGTCGGCGCGACAGACGGCGTTACCACGGTGGCGGCAGCTGTTCACGAGGACGCTGATGCCGCCCTCGTTGTTACGCACGACGATGACGCGGTCCTCGCCCATGAAGTTGAGGAAGAAGTCGCCCGGGTTCGGGATCTGCGACTCGTGGCACATGAACAGCCACGCCCGCGCGAAGATCTGCTCCATCTCCATCTGGTAGATGTCCGGGTCGGTATAGATCCGCCGGTCTACGAGGCCGCGCTCGTGGTCAACCATGCCGCGCATCTCGTTGCGCATCGCGAGGTCCATTGCCATGTCGATCTCTCCTCTACTTCGAAGCTGAGTCTAGACGCGCCCTTC
>JBFWZE010000132.1:0-10196 GCA_050185685.1 Dehalococcoidia bacterium | reverse complement strand
CTGATCATCGCCTGCCCCTGCGCCCTGGGCCTTGCGACGCCGACCGCGATCATGGTGGGCACCGGCAAGGGCGCCGAGAGCGGCGTCCTGATCCGCAGCGGTGAGGCGCTGGAGACGGCGCAGAAGCTCACCACCGTCATCTTCGACAAGACCGGCACGATCACCGAGGGCCGGCCGCGTGTCACCGACGTGGTCAGCAATGGTTACGAGGACAACGCCCTGATTCGCCTCGCCGCCGCCGTCGAACGCGGCTCCGAGCACGCCCTCGGTGAAGCAATCGTCCGCGAGTCGAAGACCCGGGGGCTCGACCTGCCCGATGTCAGCGACTTCGAGGCGTTCGCTGGCCGCGGCGTCAAGGGCACCGTCGAGGGCAAGCGCATCCTGATCGGCACCACCCGCCTCATGCAGGAGCAGGGCATCGACACCGCCTCGCTCACCGCGAGGGCCGCCGCACTGACCGCCGAGGCGCGCACCGTCGTCCTCATCGCGATCGACGGCGAGGCCGCGGGTGTCATCGCGATCGCCGATACCCTGAAGGCCGGCGCCGCTGAGGCGGTCTCGAGCCTGAAGGCGCAGGGCATCGAGGTCGTGCTGCTGACCGGCGACAACCCCCAGACGGCGCGCTCGATCGCGGACCAGGTCGGCATCGACGAGGTCATCGCCGAGGTACTGCCGGAGCAGAAGGTCGACAAGGTGCGCGAGCTGCAGTCGGCCGGCCGCCGCGTGGCAATGGTTGGTGACGGGATCAACGACGCCCCGGCGCTGGCTCAGGCCGACGTCGGCATCGCGATCGGCACCGGCGCCGACGTGGCGCTCGAGGCGTCTGACATCACGCTGATGCGCGGCGACCCCCGCGACGTCGCCACCGCCATCGCCCTGAGCCGGGCGACGATGCGGACGATCCGTCAGAACCTGTTCTGGGCCTTCGCCTACAACGTCGCCCTGATCCCGGTAGCGGCGGGCATCCTCTACCCGGTGTTCGAGGGGCAGGGCGTCGCGAGCGGCCTGCGCTGGGCCCTCGGCGAGTATGGTTTCCTCAACCCGATGCTCGCCGCCGGGGCAATGGCGTTCAGCTCCGTCTCGGTGATGCTCAACTCGCTTCGCCTGCGCGGCTTCAAAGCCCCGGGCGCGCAAGGTAAACCGCCGGCAGAGCCGAAGACGGCGCCGGAGCTGGCGTCTGCGCAGAGGTAGGGCCGCAGTCTGACGGCAATTTCGTGAGATTGCCGTACAACCTCATATCTGTCAGAGCGAGGACGAGCCGCCGGGCCGCAGGTGCGTTGCATGCAGCGCACCTACGGCCCGAGGCGTTTGCGGTGCTAACGGGCTTTTAGTGCCGCTGAGTGGGCTTGCGTCTCGATCGCGTCATCGATCGGAGCGAGGGTGCCGTCGCCGTACTTCCGCTCGAGGGCGAGCGAGATCAGGCGGTCTGCAAGGGCGGGGTTCTTCGGCAGGACCGGGCCGTGGAGGTAGCAGCCGAACGCATTTTTGTAGCGGGCGCCCTCGTAGCCGCTCTCACCGTCGTTGCCGAAGCCATGGATGACCTTCGCCAGCGGCGCAGCTTTCGGGCCGAGGATCGTGCGGCCGCCGTGGTTCTCGAAGCCGGCGAGGGTGCCCTTCTTACCGGGCGCCTCTTCCCACTCCGCCGCCAGGTTGCCGATCAGGCGCTTCGCCTTCGGACCGGGATGCACCGTATAGAGGTCGAAGACGCCGGCACCCTGCAGCTCTTCACCGTCGAGGCCGCGGTAGAAGCGCCCGGCGAGCTGGTAGCCGCCGCAAACGCCAAGGAACACCGTGCCATGCTCGACCGCCGCTCGCAGCGCTTCGGCCTTGGTCGCCAGCAGGTCAGCGCCGACGAGGCGCTGGTCGCGGTCCTGCGCGCCGCCCATGAAGACGATGTCGAAGACCTGGTCATCCAGCACGTCGCCGATCTCGAGCGGCACGACCTCGAGGTCGATGCCCCGCAGCCGGGCGCGGCGTTGGAGACAGATGATGTTGCCGCGGTCGCCGTAGACGTTCATCAGCGTCGGGTAGAGGTGGGCGAGGCGGAGGACACGCTCATTCACGCCAGAACGCCGGCTTTCCCGACCGCCGCGCCAGCAGATCTCGCAGCGTCAGCATTGCCGTGTAGGTTGGCAGCACTGTCAGCGTCTCGCCGCGGGGCGTGACGTCGATCGCCCGCTGCAGCGCCTCGCCGAGGTCGGGCTCGATTCGGAACGTCGCTTCGTCCCACTCCGCGTACTTGAGGCGCAGCGCCATTTCGGCGGCGCGGGTGCCGCTAACGATGACGTGGTCGAAGACGCCGGCGAGGCGTTCGAAGTCGACGTCCCAGACCCAGGAGATGTCGCGGCCGTCCGCGATGTTGTCGTTGAGGGCAATGAGCAGCGTCTTGCGCAGAGGGTCGAGGGCGAGCGTCGACAGGACCTGGTTGACGCCGGCCGGGTTCTTGCCGAGAAACATCTCGGCGTTGCGCTCGTCGACCCGAAAGCTCTCCTGCCTGCCGAACGCGGCCTCAGTCGCCGTAATCGCCTCGATGGCCGCCTTCGACGGCAGTTCCAGCGCCTCGGCAGCCGCAACCGCGGCGAGCGCGTTATAGACGTTGTAGAGCCCGCCCATCGTCATCGTGATCCGCGTCGTCTCGCCGCCGGCGCCGAGCTCGAAGCTGACGCTACGGCCCTCCTGCAGGTCAACGTTCGTGGCGATGACGTCGGGGGCGGGGCGCTTGCGGCCACAGACCTCGCAGCGCCAGTGGCCGACGTGGCCGAAGAAGGCGGTGTCGTAGACCAGCGTGGCGCCGCAGAGACAGGTCCGCGCATCGCTGGCGTGGTCAAGGACGGCTGAGCCGAGACCGATGTCGTCGACGCCGAAGTAGCGGACGTTCTCACGCGTGTCGCCGAGCGACGCCACCGCGGGATCGTCAGCGTTAAGGACGAGCGTGACGTCCTGGGGCGTTGTCGCGAGCATCTCCCGCCAGAGCGAGGCGACGGCATCGACCTCGCCAAAGCGGTCGAGCTGATCGCGGAAGAGGTTGAGGAAGGCGATGGCGCGCGGCTTCAAGGCAGGCACGAGATGGGGCAACACCGCCTCGTCGATCTCGAAGACGCCGAGGCGGTTGGAGGCGTCCTCGACGGCCCCGCTGGGTGACGCCGCCAGCGCCAGTGTCGAGGCGATCCCGCGCATAAGGTTCGAGCCGCTGGAGTTGGCGAGCGGGTTGAGGCCGGCGTTCGCGACACTGCGAGCGATCAGGCGCGAGGTCGTCGTCTTGCCGTTCGTGCCGGTGACGAGGATGCAGCCGTTGCCGAGCTGCGCCGCGAGGTCGTCGATCAGGTTGGGGTTGAGCCGCAGCCCGACGAGGCCGCTGAGCGCCGTACCGCCGCCGCGGCCGAGGGTCCTGCTGCCAAATGCCGCCCCCTTGGCGGCCCAGACTGCTGCCAGGCTGCGAGGCGACGGCATCCTACGGGCGGCCTGCGAGTCCGGTCTGGGTCGGGATCTGGCGCGTGAAGAGACGGATCAGCGCCTCGCGGCTGACGATGCCAAGGACGCGGCCCTCGGAGACGACCGGCAGCTGCCAGACCGAGTCCTGCTCCATGCGCTGGAACACGGTCGCCGCGTCTTCCTTCGCCTGGGCCACCGGCGCAGCCGCCGTAGTGAGCATGACCTGGCCGGCAGGGGTGCGAGGGTCGACCCCGGGTGCGTTGACCTCTTTGTCAGTGACGACGCCCACAACCTGGTCGTCATCGTCCGTAACAAAAAAGACGAAGTGCCGGCCGCCGCGCATCGTCAGGAAGCGCACTTCGTCTTCGACGCGGGCGGTGAGCAGGTCGGTCGTCATGATGTCTTCGGCGCGGTACTGGGAAAGCAGGTCGAGGGCCTTCGCCTGCACCCAGCTCTGCTTCGCCGAAGACTCGAGGAACATGCCGAGGATGATGAACCAGATGCCGTTGAGGCGGTCGAAGAAGTCGATGAAGCCGGCGAAGGTGACGACGCCCAGCGCCATCATGCCGTAACCAAGGCCGCGGCTGATCAGCGTCGCCCAGCGCGTCGAGCGCAGCAGGTTACCGGTGAGGCCCCACAGCGAGGAGCGCAGGACACGCCCGCCGTCCATCGGGAAGGCGGGCGCCATGTTGAAGACAGCGAGGACGATGTTCATCGCGAACAGCCACTCGAGGACGATCGTCAGAGGCTGGTCTTCGTTGGCGCCGGCGAGGAACCAGAGCCCCAGGAAGATCGCGCCGAGCAGCGCGCTCGTCAGCGGCCCGACGATCGCCATGACGAACTCCTGCAGAGGCTTCCGGGATTCACCGGCGATCTGGGAGACGCCGCCGAAGATGAACAGCGTGATATTGCGGACCTGGATGCCCTGGCGCTGCGCGACGAAGCTGTGCGCCAGCTCATGCAGGATCACCGACAGGAAGAAGGCGAGGCCGCTGCTGATCGCCATCACCCAGTGCAGCCAGTAGTCGTTTCGGTACGCGGAGTCGGGCGGAATGATCGACGGATAGACGTCAATTGCCAGCAGCGAGGTGACAAAGGCGAGCGTGATCAGCCAGGAGGCATTGATGACGATCGGGATGCCCAGGATGCGGGCGACCTGGAAATTGCTGTTCACGTAGATCCAGTCTACCCCGCGCGCCTCCGGGGTGCCTATTACGGGCCTTCGGCGGGCAAGCAGGCAAAGACGATGTAGCTGCAGCGCTTTAGCTCTGCTGCGAACTCCACGGGGCTTCCCTCCCCCTGACCCTCTCCCGGCCGCGGGCGAGGGGACCTGCTACCGCCAGCACTACCTGCCTTTTCCGCGTCACCGCGAACTCCCCAGGGAAGCGAGAGATGCGCTGTTTGACTCGCGCTTCGCTGCCTACGCATACTCGGGGCGCTTTGACTACATACCCAACGCCAGACCTGATCATCCGCAACGGGACCGTCTACGACGGAACGGGTGCGCCCGGCCGCCGCGCCGACGTCGCCGTTACGAACGGCCGTATTACCGCCATCGGTGACGCCGCATCGCAAGCGCCGCGGGAGATTGACGCCACCGGCCTGGCGATTACGCCGGGGTTCATCGACGTCCACACCCACGACGACATCGCGGTGCTGGTCGAGCCCGAGATGGCCTTCAAGGTCATGCAGGGCGTCACGACCGTCGTCACCGGCAACTGCGGTTCCGGCGTTATCCCCTTCGAGCCGGCCGCGCTGCATTTTGCAGCCCGTCACCCCGGCGCCGAGCTGCGCCCGTGGCAGGACTTCGCCGGCTATCTGCACTGCATCGACGAGACGGCGCCGAGTCTGAACGTCGCAGCCCTCGTCGGTCACGGGACGCTGCGACTCGGGGCCGTGACGGACCAGGAACGCCCGGCGACCAGCAGCGAGCTCGATGTGATGCGGGGCCGGTTGCGCGATGCCCTCGACGCGGGCGCCGTCGGGCTATCGACGGGCCTCACCTATCATCCCGGCCGCTCCGTCCAGACCGCCGAGATCATTGAGGTCGCCCGCGCCCTTCGCGACTACCCCGGCGCGCTCTACGCCTCGCACATCCGCAACGAGGGGCCGCGTTTCATCGAGGCGCTCGAAGAGGCGGTAGCAATCGCCGAGACCGCCGGTGTGCCGCTGCAGGTCTCACACCTGAAGGCGCTGGGCCGCGAGAACTGGGACAAGATCTACGCGGCAATCGAGCTTCTCGACGCGGCCCGCGCTCGCGGCGTGGCGGCGACCTGGGACCAGTACCCGTACACCGCGTCGAGCACCTCGCTGAAGCCTGTGCTCGAGTCCGGCCGCCTGGACAACTTCGACCCGTCCGAGGTCCTGATCGCTGCCGCGCCGGAGCATCCTGCCTGGGACGGCCTCAGCATCGAGGCAATTAACCGCGATTGGGGCCTGGCGCCGAAGCAGGCGGCGGAGCGAATCCTCGCCGAGGCCGGACCGTACACGACGATCATCCTCTTCGTCATCGCCGAGGACGGCATCGAGGCGGTGATGAAGCACCCCGCGACGATGATCGGCTCGGACGGCATCCCTTCGCCGGGCAAACCACACCCACGCCTCTACGGCACCTTCGCCCACGTTCTTGGCGAATACGTCCGCGACCGCCGCGTCCTCGAACTGCCGGCGGCAGTCCACCGCATGACGGGGCTGCCCGCTGCGAAGTTCCAGCTCACCGGGCGCGGCGTCCTCGAACCCGGCGCCCATGCCGACCTCGTCGTCTTCGACCCGGCCCGCATCGCCGACGTGGCCACCTACAACGAGCCCCGACAGCACCCGGCCGGCATCCGCGATGTCTTCGTGAACGGCATGGCAGTCGTACGAGACGGTGCCCACACCAGCGCCCGTCCCGGCAAAGCCCTCCGCCGCGGCGTCGACTGACAGCTCGCGCGAATTGCCCGCCGCGGGCCGCCTCCGTATGCTGGTTCTACCGAATGATCCTCAAGATGACTCGTCCGCGGCCGCTCATGGCCGCTCTTCTCGCCACCCTGCCCCTCCTCGTCGCTGCCTGTAGCGGCGGTGATGACAACCCCGGCTTCATCACCATCCCGACGCAGCCAGCGAACAATGCGCCGACTGCCTCATCCTCCGCGCCGCCGGCAGCGACAGCGACCGTGAGCCCGGAGACGATGCTGCGTGGCTTCAGCTGGCCGATCGCCGGCGGCTGCCTTCCGAAGGGCGATCAGCTCATGCCGAACGCGCCGCGCACGTATCGCAACGGCACGCACGAGGGCGTCGACTTCTATGCCGTCGACAACTGCACGAACATCAGCCGCGGGACGCCCGTCCTGGCCGCCAAAGCCGGTACCGTCATTCGCGCCGACCTCGCCTACGTGAACCCCACTTCTGCGCAGATGCAGGCCTATCTCGCCGACCCGAACTCGGACGCGTCGTTCGATGCCTTCCGCGGGCGCCAGGTCTGGGTGAAGCTCGACGACGGCGGCGTGTACGTGAACCGCTACTGCCACCTCGACAGCATCGCCAGCGGCATCCAGGTCGGTACGCGGGTGAGCGTCGGCCAGGTCATTGCCTACGTCGGCGAATCGGGCACGCCGGAGTCGATCTCGAACCCGGGCAGCGAGTACCACCTCCACTTCGAGATGCGGGTCGGCAACAGCTATCTCGGCGCCGGTCTGCCCGCCGCCGAGGTCCGCCGGCTCTACAACAACCTCTTCTCCCCATAAGCATGTCGTCGAACGGCCACCTTCCCGAGCTCGATTCGCGCCCCCAGGGCCGCCGCGAGTGGTCGGGCGCGCTTGGCAGTCTCGTCCTCCCGCTTGGCTTCTTTGTCATCCTCGTGGGCGCGTTGCTCTACTGGCAGACGTCGACGGGGGGCAAGGACGACAACCGCTACTACGGCACGCTGAAGCTCGGCGACGAGTACAACCCCACGGGTAAGGCCCCCGCGGCCGAAGCCGGCAGGGCAGCCCCCGACTTTCTCCTCGCCGGCATCAACGACACCGTGATCCATCTGCGCGACAAGCGCGGCAAGCCAGCCGTCGTGACCTTCTTCACCACCTGGTGCCAGAACTGCCGCATCCAGATGCCGGTCATCGTCGAGGCATTTGCCAAAGACGGCGGCAGCGTGCACTTCTTCGCGATCGACCTGCAGGAAGCAGCCGAGCCGGTCGGCGAGTTCGCCGCCGACTACGGGGCGACCTTCCCTGTCCTCCTCGACAGCGACGGCGATGTCGCCGCTACCTGGAAGGTCGGCGGCCGCGGGCAGCCACTGCCGGCCACCTTCTTCATCGATGCAGCCGGTGTCGTACGAAAGGTCGTCGACGGGCCGGTGACGGCTGCCGACATGGCCGAGGGCGTAAGCTTGATCGCAGGGGGGCAATAGCAGATGGCGAATGCCGGCGCCGCCGGACGGACCCGCCGTATCGAGTTCGAGCCGATTCGCTGGCCCTGGCGCCTGCTGACGTCGGTCCGCTTTGCGATCGGCCTGATCGCCTTCCTCGCCGTTGCCGTAATGCTCGGCATCCTCATTCCCCAGATCCCGGCGCCAATGCGCGGCAATGAGGCCGGACTCGAGCAGTGGTACCTCTTCCAGGAGGGCAAGTTCGGCTTCCTGACCAGCCCGATGCGGGCGCTGGGGCTCTTCGACGTCTTCCGGTCGCTCTGGTTCGTCTCGGGACTCGGCCTGCTGGTCGCCAGCGTCTGCGTCTGCACGGCGAACCGTCTCGGCCCGGTCTGGCGCAACGCCCTTCATCCGCAGACCCGCGTCGCCGACGACTACTTCGAGCGCGGCCAGCCCGTGATCGCCGTCGGGGCCGTCGATGCCGGGGCGCTGGCGCAGCAGCTCCGACGGCGCCGCTACAAGGTCACGCTGACACGGGACGGCGACCGCACCTACCTCTTCGCTGATCGCTTCCCATGGGCGCAGTTTGCCACGTTCGTCAGCCACCTCGCGCTGATCCTCTTCCTGGCAGGCGGGTTCGTCACACTGCTGATGGCGCGAGAGCAGCAGGTCTTCGTCGCCGAGCTCGAGCCGGGCGCACCGGTGTTTTCGACCACCGACAAGGACCATATGCAGATTTATGTCGAAGACGCGATCGGCGAGTTCGACGACACCGGCTTCCCGCTGCACTTCCAGACCAACCTCGTCGTCTACCAGGGCGGTCGCGAGGTCGCGCGCGGGGCTACAACTGTGAACCATCCGCTGCGGTTCGGCGGCTACACGTTCCACCAGAGCGCCTACTTCCCGGACGGCGCCGCCCTGCGCGTACGCGACCTCGCAAGCGGCCGGGTGGTTTACGACGAGACGCTTGCCCTCGTCAGCCAGGCGCCAACGCCGCGCATCTCGATTCGCGACAGCGCGGGCAGCGAGCTGGTGAACGACCTGATCGTCCCCACTGACTTCATTGGTGACGCCGGCGGCACCAAGGTCATTGTGCCCGGCCAGGGGCGTGAGTTCTGGATCGGCGCCAGGCCGAACCAGGCAAACAACGGCTGGCAGCTCATCGTCTTTGAGCTGAGCAAGCCCAACTCGACGCCGCAGACGCTGAGCAACGGTGCCAATGCGGTGTTCGACGGGCTCTCGGTGACCTTCCTCGGCGTGGAAGGGCTCCCATCGACTAACGTCAGCGCCGTCCCGGGTTCCAGCGGCGATATCGTCGCCGAGCTCTCGCAGGGGCCTGCTGGCGACCTGCTAACGATCGGTCCGCTCGACGGACAGATCGTCGTGCTGTCGCCGGAGCGCCCGGTGCAGAACAGCGGTTTCGAGTACACCTTTCTCGGCCGTCGAGAGTTTTCCGGCATCACGGTACGCCGCGACCCCGGCTCCGCGCTGATCTGGGTGGCAACCGGTGTTTTCCTCCTGGGGCTGGCACTCACCTTCTACACGCCCAGAAGAAGGCTGTGGGGTAAGATAGCTAACGGCGAAGCGGCCTTCCGCGGACTTGGCGGCCGTGCAAAAGCAATCGAAGGAGAGGTCAGGCAGGCGGCGCAGCGGGCTCAAGCAGCCGCTGCCGTCGAACCGAGGAACGTATGACCGAAGTTCTCAGCATCAACATTGGGATCGATCCGAACATCGGCAACGTTCTCGGCGCTCTCATCTCCTGGCACGGTGTCTTTACTGCGATCGGTATCCTCGTAGGCGTCTGGCTTGCCGTCCGCCTCGCAGAGTCGCCCCGCGTGAACATCGACCCTGACACTGCCTACTGGATCGGCATGCTGGTCGTCTTCTGCGGTATCGTCGGCGCCCGTGCCCTCTACGTCATCGAGAACTACGGCGACTCCTCGTCGATCGACAGCCCCGGCGACATCATCTTCAACATCACCGAGGGTGGCATCTCGATTTACGGTGCAATCATCGGCGGTGCGCTTGGCGGCTGGGCGTACGGTATCTGGAAGCGCCTGCACAGCGCTGCCGGTGCGGACGCCGCGGTCTTCGGCATGCTCGCCGGTCTCGCGATCGGCCGCATCGGCGACATCATCAACGGCGAGCACTTCGCGAAGGCGACGAGCCTGCCGTGGGGCGTCACCTATACTCACCCGAACAGCCCCGGCTTTGAGCACTCGATCGTCTACGGCCCCACGCATCCCGCGGTGGCCTACGAGCTGATTGGCGACGTCGTAATCCTGGGCATCCTCGCCTACCTCTGGCGCCTCAACCCCAAGAGCGGCGTGATCTTCTGCACCGGCTTCATCCTCTACGCGATCATGCGCTTCTTCGTCAGCTTCCTCCGCCTCGACAGCGAAGAGCCGCTCCTCGGCCTGAC
>JBFWZE010000131.1:4135-10227 GCA_050185685.1 Dehalococcoidia bacterium | reverse complement strand
CGTTCTTCGTCGTGCTCTGGGGCCTCGGGCTGACGCCGTCCCTGCTGCTCGGCGCGCAGGCGTCGTTCATCTACCCGGTGGGCAACCTCGCCGGCAGCCTCTCGATGCTGCCGAGCGGTCTCGGTGTCGCCGAGGGCAGCATTACCGGGCTGACTACGTCGGTCGTGGGTGCTATGGCCTCCCAGGCCTTCGCCGCTGCCCTGATCATCCGGCTCGCGATCGTCGGCTTCGGCGTGGTTAGCGGTCTGCCCGGCCTTGCATTCGTCTCCAGGGCCGGCTCGTGTGAGGCGGCGCCCGTCGAGGCCCGCACAGTACCGGCCGCTTAACCGCCGATGCTGCGGTGGCCTGCGTTCAGGTCACCAGCTACCGCCGCCGCCTCCGCCGAGTCCACCCCCGACGCCGCCGAGTCCGATGCCGCCAAGGAAGTCGATGAAGCCGGAGAAGCCGCTCCCGCCCGAGGATCCTGGGGGCACCAGGGTCAGCAGCCCGGTCGTCCCCCGGCTAAAGCTGTCCACGTTCAGCACGAAGTTTGTCGGCTCGAACGAAGAAAGGCCGGCGTACCAGGCGGTATCAGCGGGTGTGAACTCGATGCCCTGGAACACCTCTGCCCACCTGTTCGTGCAGCCCATGACGATTGCATAGGGCAGATACCTCGAGAACTCGCCCTTCTCTTCGAGGAAGCCCTGAATGTCGGCCTCGGCCGTGACCATGTACTCCCGAAAACCGAGCGATCGCCTGAACATCTCGCGACCCATCGCGGTTCGTCTCGGCATCGCGCCGGCCATTGTCGTCAGGACAACGCCGCAGGCAACAATGGGCACGGCGAGCAGGGCGGCGCCGTGGTTTGCCCCGCCGAACAGTCCCGTCACGCCAAGCACGGTCGTGACGATCCCGGCCGTCCGCACGTTGGACCGCGCAGACTCAGGGTCCTTCACGAAGAACCGAAGGGTGCGAACCATGTGCGTCATGAGGGCTTCTTCGACCCGCGCTACCGACGGCGCGAACTTGCCTTTGAGCGCGCTCAGCCGAACGAAGTCGCCGTGCGCGAAGAGATACTCGAAGAGCAGAGCTTCATAGGGCAGGAGCTCACCGGCCGCGGCCTTGAAGTCGCCTTTTCGGAGACACTCGAGCTCGTAGTCCGCGATCGCCTCGATTCGTGACCTCGTCATGGCTGATGGAAGGCGGGACATGAACCGCTGTGGGATCCGCGGATAGACCCATTTGTCGAGGCGGGCCAGCAGACCACGCTTGGGCAGCTCCCTGATCACTAAGTACTTGCGCACTGCGAGGTCGACTATCGTCGCTGTGACGTCGATATCGCTCACCCGCTCCTTCAGGAGGACGCCGACCTCGGCCGGACGCAGGGGCCGGGCCGGCGAGTCCTTGAGGCCCAACTCAGGCGGCGTGTACTCGACCGGGATCGTCTCGTGCGCGAACGGTGGTTTCGTGGTCGCCGTCCGCTCCTCTTCTTTGAGCAGGTAGCGGTCGCCGTACCAGAGGTCAGCGCCGGAGGTCCACCAGAAGCGATACAGCCCGGCTGCGATCACGAGGCTGAGCAGAAGCGTCCCGCCGATGACCGGCAGGTTGAAGCCAAAGAAGTCGTCCAGGTTGTCGTAGAGGCTGGATCCGCTGCCGGATGGGGGGGCGGGCGTCCCGGAGCCGGATCCGCTCACTGCAGGAGCGAGGACGACCGTACTCCCCTTCGGGAGCGAGACGACGATCGTCAAACCCGACCCAGCCGGCATGGGTGTCGTTGTGACGAATGACGCGAATCCGCCATCGGAGCGCGATTCGCAGTTGTCTTGCGAGCCGGGCTTTCCCTCGTAGCATGTGACCCGGATGATGTCCGGCGCCTGGACCTGGGCACTGACCTCCAGCATCGGGACGTCCCAATCTGTCCCGGTCACGTTCCAGTAGAACTCGTCGTGGTCCGGGAAGCCGTTGAGCGCGCCGCTGACGGTGTACTCGATGCGGTACCTCTGGAAGCCCGTTATCAGCCTGTTCGGGTCACCGATTTTGATCTCGAGAATGCTGCCAATTCGAGTCGAGATGAACGGAATCGACGTTGCACCGTCTGTGACGCGCTGGGCGGAAATCTGGATCTCCCGCGTCCCCTGCCCCACCGCGTAGACGGCGGGAATCCGGCGGTAGATGCCATGCCGCTGCAGGTCGTTGAAGTCGACCTGTATGTCCTCGATGACCTCGACAGTGCCGTTCGCGTTGACTATGTATCGCGACGCGAAGGACGTGATTTGCCAGCCCGTATCCTCGCTGCTGCTTCCGCAAGAGACGACGAGCAGCAGGGAGATGGCCGCTGCGATCAGCGGGGCGAAGAAAATGAGTCGGCGCGCCGCCTTCCCGAACCGTTCCACCTGGCTATGCAACCTGGGGCCGGCCGAAGAGCCGGAACAGCGTGTAGCCGGGGACCATCAGCAATGTCCCGCTGATCCCGAGGTTCAGCACCGCTCGGTAGATCGAGTCACCGGTGATGTCGTCCACGAGCTCAGGGATCACTCTGAGGGCCAGCGCCACCCAGACGAGGAGAAAGAGGAACGTGAGGAATGTGCCCCAGGCAAGTTTCGCAGTCATGATGCTCTCCCTTCATTCGCGGACGAATCTCACAAAGAAATTTCGCGAACTTACAGACATCATTCTGAAGATCCAATAGCACGCTTAGATGTGCCAATCGGCTCAAGGGCTGTCGGCAAAGGGCCCGTATAGCGCGGGTCTTGTCGGGACTCAGACCGGAACGCAGCGTGCAGGGACGAACGCGCCCGCGGTGCCCTCCCGGCTTCGAGCCGCTGTTAACCGCAGCTAGAGACCTCCGAAATCACGAGACTTCGGCTGTGCTGCCACCTCGCCGCGGCTCAGGCTCGACTTCTCATCGATGCGTTGGGAGGCGGCTGCGGTGGAGAACGTACTCATTGCCCTGGCGTTTGGCTTCGTGTTCTGGCTGGTCGTCGTGCCGGCCCTGGCGGTCATCGGGCTCAGCCTGGTCGACATCCTCGCGCGACGGGACATCGGCATCAGCAAGCTGGTCTGGCTGGGGCTCGTCCTGCTCGCGCCCGTCATGGGAATGCTGCTCTACTGGCTCCTTCGCCCGAAGGACTTCGACCCCTGGACCGGGCCGCGGCTGGAGCCCGTCCGTATCCGTTACGCGCCCGAGCCTGTGCTCGCGACAGCGGCGCCAACCTCCTGGGAGCGGCCCCGAGTTGCCCCCAGGATGACGCCGGCCCTGCAGGGCGGTTCCGACCCGGAGCCGGTTGATGACCCGGACGCGGCTGCCTGAGCGGACTGCGCTTCCGAAATGGTCAATTCTCGGTTCGCTGCGGCCTCGCTCCTGCTGTCTGCTGTCTGAAGGCACCTGGCCGGGGCGTGACTCCCAGGGTGCCTGATTGAAGATCGGGAGGACATCATTGGCGAAGCAGTACAAGGGGACGATCAACCTCGACATCCGAAATTCGGTGCCCGACTGGGAGGCGTTCCGACCGCCGGTCGCCAGGCCGGGCGCACCGAACATCCTCTACATCGTCTGGGACGACACCGGTTTCGGCGCCTGGGACACCTTCGGCGGCATGATCGAGACGCCGAACATGACGCGCATCGCCCAGCAGGGGCTGAAGTTCACGAACTGGCACACGACGGCGCTCTGCTCGCCGACCCGCGCCTGCCTGCTGACCGGCCGCAACGCCCACACCAACGGCATGGCCTGCATCACGGAGGCCGCGCAGGGCTTCCCCGGTCTCTCGGGCGTGATCCCGCCGGAAAGCGGCATGCTGTCGGAGGTTCTCGTCGAGGAGGGCTACGCGACCTTCTGCCTCGGCAAGTGGCACCTCACGCCTTCGACCGAGTCCGATATGTCGAGCTCGCGACGCACCTGGCCGCTGTCACGCGGCTTCGAGCGCTTTTACGGCTTCCTCGGCGGCGAAACCAACCAGTACTACCCCGACCTCGTCTACGACAACCACCTGGTGGATGCGCCGGCGGGGCCGGAGCACGGCTATCACCTCTCGAAGGACCTTGCGGACAGGGCGCTCGAGTTCATCCGCGACCTCAAGCAAGTGGCGCCCGATAAGCCCTGGCTGTGCTACTTCGCGCCGGGGGCGAACCACGCGCCGCATCATGTGCCGCGGGAGTGGGCTGACCGCTACCGGGGCCGGTTCGACATGGGTTACGAGCGCTATCGTGAGATGACGCTCGAGAACATGAAGCGAATGGGCATCGTTGCGGCGAACACGCAGCTGTCGCCGATAAACCCGTGGCCTGCGCCCGACGTTATTCCGCCCGCCGACGTGGTACGGCCGTGGGACTCGCTCTCGGACGAGCAGAAGCGCCTCTACTCGCGCATGGCCGAGGTGTATGCCGGCTTCTGCTCCTACACCGACGACCAGATCGGCCGCATCCTCGACTACCTGGAAGCGTCGGGGCAGCTCGACAACACGATCGTCGTGGCCGTCTCCGACAACGGCGCGAGCGGCGAAGGCGGCCCTGACGGGTCGACCAACGAGAACAAGTTCTTCAACGGCTGGCCGGACGACCTCCAGGAGAACCTCGCCGCGCTGGAGGACCTCGGCAGTCCACAGACCTATAACCACTACCCGACCGGCTGGGCCTGGGCGTTCGACACCCCAAACAAGATGTTCAAGCGCTATTCCCTCGAAGGCGGCATCGCCGACCCCTGCATCATCGCCTGGCCGGGGCAGATGCGGGACGTCGCCGGCGGCATCCGCGACCAGTACCACCACGCCATCGACATCGTGCCGACCCTGCTTGAGCTGGCTGCCGTCGAAGCACCGCCGCTGATCAAGGGGCATGCCCAGCTGCCGGTCGAAGGGACCTCAATGGCCTATACCTTCGGCAGCCCGGACGCGCCGACGCACCGCCGCACCCAGTACTACGCGATGCTTGGCACCCGGGCGATCTACCACCGCGGCTGGAAGGCGGTCGCGAGGCACGGCGCCCTTCTCGGCAAGGGCCATTTCATGGACGACGAGTGGGAGCTCTACCACATCGAAGAGGACCGCTCAGAGATGTTCAACCTCGCAGAGCACGAGCCGGAAAAGCTGAAGGAACTTATCGCCACCTGGTTCGCCGTCGCCGGTCGCTACAACGTCTTCCCCCTCGACGACCGCACCGCGCTGGAGATCCTCACCGCGGACACGACGCGCGCAACGGCCCCGGCGACAGACACGTATGTTTACTACCCGGACACCGCGCCGGTGCCGGAGGCTGCCGGGCCGAACATCCGCAACCGGTCGTTCGCGGTGTCGGCGGCGGTGAATATCCAGTCGCCGGAGACCGCCGGCGTGCTGTTCTCGCAGGGCACGCGCTTCGGCGGCCACGTGCTCCTCGTGAAGGACCAGCGCCTCCATTACGTCTACAACTTCCTCGGCATCGAGGAGCAGCACATCAGCGCTGGCGAACCGCTATCGAGCGGCCCCCAGGTCCTCGGCGCGGACTTCACGAAGGAGGGCGAAGAGCCCAGAGGCGTCGCGTTCGGGACGCTGCGGCTGTATATGAATGATCGCGTCGTCGCTGAGGGGCGGATCAGGACGCAGCCGGGCTCCTTCGGCCTGGGCGCGTTCATCACGATTGGCCGCAGTTCCTCCGACGCGGTGGCGGGAGACCTCATGGGGTCCTCGTACTTCAGCGGTGGCAGCATTGACCATATCGCTGTACACACGCGCGGCGCCCACTACGTCGACGTCGAGAAGGAGGCGCTGGCGGCTATGGCCCGCGACTAGGCGTCCCGGTCACTTCCCGCGTTCGCGGCGTTACCCGTCTCCATCGAGGACACTGCCCTCGATGGAGACGGCTTCAGGTGGGCAATCCCTCGCCACGCGGCTAAGCTATGCCGGGCCAGTCGATGCACCTTACCGGACGTCGTCTGGCTGGCGGGGCTGAATCGCCGGAGGAAGCTGCGGTTGGGTACGCTGAGGCATTTCTGGCAGCAGCCTTTTGCCGTGCTTCTCGGTCTGGCCACCATTGGCACATACGGTGCGGCGTCGTACGCGGCCGGCGTCTTCGTGCCTGCCATTGCGGACGATACGGGCTGGGGAGCCGCCGCGCCGTCTGCGGGTGTCTCGATCGCG
>JBFWZE010000131.1:0-4035 GCA_050185685.1 Dehalococcoidia bacterium | reverse complement strand
GCTTCTCGGTCTGGCCACCATTGGCACATACGGTGCGGCGTCGTACGCGGCCGGCGTCTTCGTGCCTGCCATTGCGGACGATACGGGCTGGGGAGCCGCCGCGCCGTCTGCGGGTGTCTCGATCGCGATCCTCGGGCAGGGCGCCGTTGCGCTGCTTGCGGGCAAGATTCTCGACTCGAGCGGCTCGAGAGCTGTCTTGCTGCCGTCACTCGTCGGGGGCGGTCTCCTGCTGCTGCTTGCCTCAGTCGCCCAGGAGCCGTGGCAGTTCATCGTGGCATGGGCGAGCGGCGCTTCGATCATCGGTGGCTGCCTCTTCTACAACGTCACGATGCCGATCACCGCGCGACTGTATCCGGCTGAGCGCGCGGCAGCCTTCTCGACGCTCACATTGCTGGGAGCGCTCGCCAGCCCCGTCTTCTATCCGATCGCCGGCTTCCTGATCGACGAGTGGGGCTGGCGCCATGCCCTCCAGGGCCTGATCGGGCTGATGGTCCTCTTCGCAGCCCCCGCAGCCCTCATCATTCGAGTTCCCGGAGCCCGCGTATCGAAAGAAGCCGCTCAGGACCAGAGTCTCGTCGCCTGCCTCAAGGAGCCGGCTATTCACCGGCTCCTTGTCGTGCTCGCGCTGGTCGGATTCGCCCATTCGGCTCTGCTCCTCAGCCAGGTGCCGGCGATGCAGGCTGCCGGCTTAACGTTGGCTACCGCATCCTGGTTCGCCGGTCTTCGGGGGCTGTTTCAGATTCCCGGCCGTCTCCTCCTCACGCCCCTGATCGCGCGCTTCGGGCTGCGGGGAACGATGGTTGTCTGCTATGTCAGTGCCGTAACCGCCGGCCTGGCGCTGCTGGTCGCGCTGCAGGGGCAGGCAGCGTGGGTGCTTGTGCTCTACTTCAGCGTCATCGGCGGCATGTCTCTCGGCCTGCGTTCGCCCCTGACCGGTCTCTTACAGGCAGAGGTCTTTGGCGACGCCCGTCTCGGTCTGCTCAGCGGAATTGCACTGCTTCTCTCCAGCCTGGCGTCGGCCCTCGGTGCGCTGCTATCCGGCGTACTCGTCGACGTGACCGATTCTTACGGGCCGACGCTGGCTCTCGTACTCGCAGCCTATGGCCTCACACTCATCACCTTCGCCTGGCAGGGACGAGCTCGTACGGACTCGACGTCGTTACCGCCGGTCTCGGTCAGCCCCACGTAGCCGGCGGACTCCGCGAAGAGCCGCTGTTGGCGGTCGTAATCTCCTGAAATTCTGCAGAAAGGGTCATTCGGCACTTTCGGACTTGAAAAAGGTTGCACAAGCAACTACCATGCAGCCACTTTCCGCCTCCGCGTGCGCAACCGCCGAGGCGGCGTTGTCGAGGAGGATGCTATGACTCTCAACCTGGACCGCTCGCGACCGATGCTCGATCTCGTCGATGTCGACAAGGGGACGGTGTCGCGCCGCCTCTTCGGTGACCAGGAGATCTACCAGCTGGAGCTGGAGCGGATCTTCGCCCGTGCCTGGAACTTCGTTGCCCATGACTCGCAGATCCCGAACCCGGGCGACTTCTTCATGACCTTCATCGGTGAGGACCGCGTCATCGTCGTACGAGACAACGACATGCAGGCGCAGGTGCTGATCAACAGCTGTCGTCACCGCGGTAACGCAGTCTGCCGTGCCGAGGAGGGCCACGCGACCTCGTTCATGTGCACCTACCACGGCTGGACCTACGACCTGAAGGGCAACCTGGTCGGCGTTCCCGGGTTCAAAGAGGTCTACCACGAAGAGCTCGACCGCGAGAACTGGGGCCTGATCAAGGCGGCAAAGGTTGAGACCTACAAGGGCTTCATCTTCGCGAACATGGACCCGGAGGCGCCGGACCTCGACGAGTACCTCGGCAACGTCGGCCGCACCGGCATCTCGCTGATGGCAGAGCGCGGCAACATGAAAGTCGCGCCGGGCATCCAGAAGTACACGATCCCCTGCAACTGGAAGTTCGCCGCTGACAACGTCTGGGACTTCTACCACCCTCAGATCAGCCATGCCTCGCAGCAGATGGCGGGCTGGTCGAAGGTGCGCCAGAGCCTCACCCAGACGCTGACCCGCCCGCAGCAGGTCCTCCTCGGCGAGTACGGCCACGTTGTAAGCGGCTCCAAGAGCACGCAGGACCAGCGTGACCTCACCCGGAACAGCACCGGCGTCGACGACGACAGCTGGCGCGAGACCGAGAGCGCGAAGGAGGCCCTGGGCCCCGTCGGCATCATGCAGGGCGGCCACCCGCACATCTTCCCGAACCTCTGGTTCACGACGAACCAGATGAGCCTCCGCATCCCGAAAGGCCCGCAGAGCACCGAGATCTGGTGGTTCTCGATCCTCGACGTCGACGCGCCGAAGGACCTCTACAGCGAGCGTCTGCACCGCCGCATCCACAACTTCGGCCCCGCCGGAATGCTCGAGCAGGACGACGGCGAGAACTGGGGTGAGAGCACTCGCGGCGCCAACGGTGTGATCAGCAAGCGCTTCCCGCTCAACTACGCGATGAGCATCCACCGCGGCGACATCATCGACGACGAGTACCAGCTGCCGCGCGTAGAGACACCGAACGTCAACGAGCACGCCCAGCTCTGGTACTACCGCTCCTGGGCAGAGTGGATGGCGGCGGAAAGCTGGGACGATCTGCGCAGCCTTCACACGATCCCGGAGGGCACGGTCTAACAGCCGTCTCGCCACAAACGAATACACTGAGGCCGCACCATTGGGTGCGGCCTCTTCTTGTGGAAGGAATGACGATGGCGAAGCTGGGAATCTGTCTGCCCCATTACGGCAAGGCGATGGAGCCACAGGGGATGCGCGAGTTCGCCCAGGCGGCCGAGGCGCTGGGCTTCGACTCATTGTGGGTCACCGACCACCTGATCGTCCCGAAGGCGCGCGACATGCTTTACAAGGAGAACATGCTCGACTCGCTCTCGACGCTGAGCTACCTCGCCGGCGTCACGTCGCGTATTCGCATCGGCACCAGCGTCATCGTCCTGCCCTACCGTCACCCCGTGCAGGTCGCGAAGGCGATCGCGACGGCGGACCAGCTCAGCGGCGGCCGCGTCACCCTCGGCGTCGGCGTGGGCGCCGTCGAGGCCGAGTTCCGCGCCCTCAACGCGAACTTCGAGGAGCGGGGCGAGGTCGCGGACGAATACCTGCGCATCATTCGCAGCGTCTGGACCGAACCGACTGCCGACTTCGAAGGCAAGTACGTCGGCTTCAAGGACATGATGTTCTCGCCGCCGACGATCCAGCATCCGCTGCCGCCGATCTGGGTCGGCGGCAGCACTCGCCGCGCCGGACGACGCGCCGTCGAGCTCGGCGATGCCTGGCACGGCACGAACATCAGCGTCGAGCAGTTCGTCGACATCTCCGCGCACATGCGCCGCCTCTCCGAGAAGCAGGGCCGGGCTGCCGTGCCGGGGGTCAACGTGCGCATGCCCGTCTACTTTGACCAGCCCCTGCCCGCCGGCCGTATCGGCCTCAACGGCAGCGACGCCGAGGTCGCGGCGCAGGCAAAGGCCTACGTCGACGCCGGCGCCGAGGAGGTCGTCTTCGGCCTTATCGACATGCCCTTCGCGGAAGCAATGCAGCAGCTCAACCGCCTCAGCAGCGAGGTCGCCCCGAGGCTGCGATGAGGTACGCCCGAGGGCGGCTCGTAGCTGTTGGCTACTCTGCGCGCTTCAGGGCCTCGAGGTCTGCACCGACGATCGCCTCGAGGTTGCGCGTGATCTTGTCGACGGGCCAGTCCCACCACGCCACTGCGAGCAGCTGCTCAATCACGTCCGGCTCGAAGCGCAGACGCAGCTCTTGCGCCGGGTTGCCGCCGACGATGGCGTAGGGCCGAACGTCGCTGGTGACGACCGAGCGTGAGGCGATGATTGCACCGTCGCCGACCTGTACGCCGGGCATGATCAGCGCGTCATAGCCGATCCAGACGTCGTTGCCGATCACGGTGTCGCCGCGGAACGGCAGCTCGGAGAAGTCTGGTGTGACCCGCTCCCAGCCGTTGCCGAAGATGTTGAACG
>JBFWZE010000130.1:9113-10334 GCA_050185685.1 Dehalococcoidia bacterium | reverse complement strand
CCGCGTACTCGCCCGGCATGCTCGTCGCTTTCACCGCCGCCGCCATCTGCTTCTGCAGCGCCAGGAGATCGGCGCCGACGAGTGTGACCGGCGGCTTCGATGGTTCAGGCGTTGGCAACGGCGTCGGTACCTCATCGACCGCCGGCACAGTCACCTGCGGCGTCGGTGATGGCGAAGCCTGGCCCGCGTCCGTGCAGGCAGCGCCCGTCAGTAGGATGAGCGCGGCGGGAACAAAGATGGCGGCCCGGTGGAACGTATTCATGTCGTGCGCTTATGTTCAGGCCGGCGACGAGGAGTAGGTCTCTCACGACCCTATCGGCGCTCTATCGATGTGCCATCGAGGGATCGCCCCACGCCCGACCGGCGAATTCGTTAAGCATTAAAGAATTCGAGCGGAAACGGCTCATTTGCGTGCACCGGAGGCGAGAATTCGCTAGCTTATGGTTAGACGGCGTGCGAAGCGCCCCTGCAAACTGAGGAAGCTGCCTTGCTGGGACCCGTTACCAAGTACCTCAGCCGCTTCATGGAGGAGATCGCCGCCAGCGAAAATGGCGTCTCCACCTCTGAGGTTGCGCTGGCGATCGGTGTCAGCAGACCGACGGCCAACCGCATGCTGCAGACACTCGTTGCCTCCGGCATCGTCACTCGCGATCCCGAGACGCGGCGGTTCTTCCTCACGCCGAGGATTTACGCCTGGGCGACGCAGGCGATTCGCACCTACCTGCCGAACCAGATGATTCGCCAGGAGATCGCCCACTTCTCCAGCCGCATGCACCGCGCGATTACCTACATCATCCTCAACGGCCCTGAAGTTATGGCGCTGGAGCGCACGGACATCGTCGCCGGTCAGGTGATGGTCCTCTCGGACGGCCGCACGACGCCGTGGAACAGGGCCAGCGGCAAGGGCATCGCTGCCTTCCTGCCGCCGGCGGAGCGTGAAGCTCTGCTCCAGACGATTCTTGACGGCGAAGCTCAGGCGCTGTTGCGCAAAGAGCTCGAGGAGATCAACCGGCTCGGCTACTACGAGTACACGAGCTCTGCCGGCGGCCACGGCGTCGCGGCGCCAGTTTTCGACGCAACCGGCCACGCGATAGCAGCCATCGTCCTCGTCTCGTCGACGGCGGGGCACCAGGAGCCGGCGAACCGTGAGGCGCGCGAGGCCCTCGTGGCGCTGGCGAATCGCTGCTCGGTGCACATGGGCTACGCCGATCGCATGCTCGC
>JBFWZE010000130.1:1674-9013 GCA_050185685.1 Dehalococcoidia bacterium | reverse complement strand
TTGCCTCTCGTCGCCATCTGCCGCGACGCACAGTTTGCAAACTGCAAGGAAAAACCTGCAATTGTGAGCATTTCGGCAGCGTTCTAAGATGAGACACCCGTCCGCTGCGAAGGACTGTCAGGGAAGACAGACGCACCGGACCAACAAGGAGACATCGCGCTTGCCTCCGGACTCGGTCTCTCTCGAAATCGCCGGTGAGGGCCTTTCCCTATCTCATTCTGTTGAAGAGGGGACGACCACGCTCGGCCGCTCGATGCAGAACGACCTTGTGCTCGATTCCGACCTCGTCTCGCGCGCCCATGCCCTGATCCAGCGCAGCGACGGCAGCGTCAGCGTGACCGACCTCGAAAGCTCGAACGGGACGTCGGTGAACGGCCAGAAGCTCGTCCCACGGGAGGCACAGTCCCTCCAGGACGGCGACGTGATCACGATCGAGCCGTTCTCGCTCACCGTGAAGATCGCTGTGGCACCGATTAACAGCCGCGAAACGATTGTCGCAACACCCGAAGATTCCGGCGCAACCGCGATAGCCGCGGCGCCACCACGTTCGGAGGCACCACCGGCCCGTCCCCAGCCCGTCCCGATTCCGCCGCGTCAGGAGGCCGTGCCGCCCCCCAGGCAGCAAGAGGAGTCCGCTGCACCGCCGCGCCGGCAGCCACCCGTCTCGCAGCCGCCGGCCGCACCGTCCCCGGCGGACACGGGCCGCAGCATCCAGGTCACCATTGGCCGCAGCCCTGAGAGCGACCTCTGGCTGGACGACCCGCTCGTTTCTCGCCGCCACGCCCGCATCGTCTTCGAGCGGCCACAGCAGGCGCTGATCGAGGACCTCGGCTCCAGCAACGGCACCTTCGTCGACGGTCAGCGCGTCGCGAGCGGTACCCTGCGGCCGCTGAACTCGGGCGCCAACATCTGGGTCGGCAACACCCATCTCATCTTCGACGGCGCCAACGTCCACAAGGCCGGGAACGAGAAGAGCATCCGCGTCGACGCGATCGAGCTGAACAAGCTGACGTCGAAGGGCGCGAACCTCCTGCAGAACATCAGCCTGACGATCGAGCCGCAAGAGTTCGTCGTGATCGTCGGGCCCAGCGGCGCAGGCAAGTCGACGCTGTCCGGCGCCCTCAGCGGCCTCTGGCCGGCGACCGACGGTCACGTCTACGTGAACGGCATCGACCTTTACGAGAACTTCGATGCCTTGCGCACAAATATCGGCTTCGTGCCCCAGGACGACATCATTCACCGCGAGCTGCCGGTACGGGCATCACTCGACTACGCCGCCCAGCTCCGTCTCCCCGCGGACACGAGCGAGAAGGAACGCAGAGACCGCGTTGACACGGTGATCAACGTGCTGGGCCTCCAGGAGCGCCAGGACGTGCCGGTCGGCAGTCTCAGCGGCGGTCAGCGCAAGCGCGTTTCGATCGGCGTCGAGCTGCTTACCAGCCCAAGCCTCTTCTTCCTCGACGAGGCGACCTCGGGCCTCGACCCCGGCACCGAGGCGCAGATGATGCGCATGCTGAGGCAGCTCGCGGACGACGGCCACACGATCATCCTCGTCACCCACGCGACGAAGAACGTCACGATGTGCGACAAGGTGATCTTCCTTGCCCGCGGCGGCTACCTCGCCTACTACGGCCCGCCCGCTGAGGCATTGACCTACTTCGACGTCGACGACTTCGACGGCATCTACGAGAAGCTCGACGGTGAGCTGACGCCGAAGGAGTGGGGCGAACGCTACAAGCGCACCGAGCGGGGCTCTACACCGGTCCAGCCACCCCGAGGAAGCAGACCGGGCAGTAGCAGCCGGGCCGGTACGGTTGCGACGTCACCACGGTTCTTCAACCAGCTGGCGGTGCTCTCGAAGCGCTACCTCGACATCATCCGCCGCGACCGCATGAACCTGATCATGATGCTCGCCCTCGCGCCGATCCTCAGTCTCATCGACTTCCTGGCCTGGGACCGCACGATCCTGGACCCGGTGAAGGGAGAGCTCGATAACAGCATCACCATGCTCTTCCTGAGTTCGCTGATCCCCTTCATGGTCGGAGCCCTGGGCACCGTGCGCGAGGTGATCAAGGAAGCCCCGATCTATCAGCGCGAGCGGGCTGCCGGACTCAGCGTCCTTCCCTACGTAATCTCGAAGACGTGGATCGTTGCCATGTTTGCCCTGTACGACGCTGTCGTGTTCGTCGCCGTGAAATACATCGCCGTGGACTTCCGCGACCTGGGCACGACGAATATCGCCCAGCATTACGTCACGGTGTTCTTGATCGTCCTCTCGGGCAGCATGTGGGGCCTCGTCCTCTCCGCCTTCGTCCGCCGCGAAGACCGGGCGATGCCGCTGGTCACCGCTCTGGTTGTCTTCCAGCTGGTCTTCTCGGGCGGTCTTCTGAACATGGCGGAGATCGGCACCCCGGGCACCGTACTGGGCGGAGTCACCAGTGTGAACTGGGGCCTTCGGGGCAACATCGCCGCATTCGAGATCGATTCTCAGGACTGCCTCGAAGGCAACGTCAGCGAGTGCCAGCTACCGCAGGTCCAGAGCTTCGAGACCGATGCCGAGCGCCTTGTCGTGCTGAACGCCCTGGAAAAGGACTTCAGCGGCGTCATGGGGAGCAACATCTACGCAACCTGGGTGGGTAGCACCGCAATAATTGGCGTGCTCTTTGTCCTTTTCCTCGTTCTTCAGAAACGCAAAGACAAAGTGACGTGACGAACTTTACGATTACGCGGCAAAGGAGCAGCCATGACTAACCGGGCGGAGAAGCTGCCCCGGCGCCTGGGCCACTACGAACTGACCGAGCGCGTCGGCGAGGGTGGCATGGGCGTGGTGTACAAGGCGATCGACAAGCGCCTCGGCACGGCCACCGCGATCAAGGTCATCCACGAGCACCTGCGCGACGAGCCGGGCTACCTCGAGCGATTCCGCCGCGAAGCTCACGTCGCGTCACTGCTCACGTCCCCGTACATCGTCCAGGTCATCGAGTTCGGCTTCGACCAGAACGCCTACTACCTGGCGACCGAGTACGTCACCGGCACTCGCCTCTCTGAGGTCATGGCGAAAGGGCCGATGGACCCGGAGCAGGCGCTCAGCGTCGCCGTTCAGGTGACCCTCGCCCTCGCCGAGGCGGACGTGCGAGGCGTCATCCACCGCGACATCAAGCCGGAGAACATCATCGTGACGCCGGACGGGTCGGTGAAGCTGATGGACTTCGGCATCGCGCGGCTCAGCTACTCCCGCGGCGTGACCCAACCCGGCCTCTTCGTCGGGACTGTCGCCTATTCGGCGCCGGAGCAGTTCCGCGGCCAAGCTGACATTCGCTCCGACATCTATTCGCTCGGCATCGTGATGTTCCAGATGCTCTCCGGCGACATGCCCTTCGAAGCATCTACGATCGGCGAGATGATCCAGAAGCACGCGCAGGAGCCGCCGCCGATGAGCCGGCTCCGCCACCTGCCGCAGCCGATCGTCGACCTCGTGGCGAAGTGCCTCGAGAAGCAGCCGAGTGCCCGCTACCAGCGCCCGTCCGAGCTGCTAACGGCGATCGAAAACGCCCGTGACTCGATTCCCCAGGCGAAGCCCGCCGATGACTGGGTCATGACCGCGGCGATCGCGATCGACAACGAGCACCGCCCCGACGGCGCCGAGCTCGACCGGACACGCCAGTTTGCTACCGTCGTCGCGCCTAGCACACCGGCGGGAGGCTACTCGGCGAACCCGGCCGTCACCAGCCGCCCGATCGCGATACCGGCACCGCGGGAAAAGAAGCAGCCCATCCTCCTGTACGCGGCCGTAGCAGCAGCCGTGCTGGTGGTCCTGATCGGCGGGTTCCTGCTGGTGGGCGCCGGCGGCGGTGAGGGAAATGACGACAACTCTGCGGTGGCCGGCGCCAGCGCAACCGCCGCAGCTGCCGTAACGGCAACGGCCGCCGCCGGCATCGCCCCGACCGCGGAAGCGACGCCGGCGCAGCCCGACCGAACCAACTGCGACGAAATCCGCGGCACGCAGTTCCGCTCATCCGCTGAGCAGGAATGGTTCAACGCCAACTGCGTGGCGCCGCCGGCTGAACCCACGGCTGCTGCGGCTGCCCAGGCACCAGCACAGTCGCCGGGTCAGCAGCCGCCCGTCCAGGCGCCACCGGTGCAGGCGCCGCCGGTTCAGGTGCCGGTTGTCGTGCCGACGCAGCCGCCTGCCGTCGTCGCGCCGCCGGTCAGCACTTCGAGCTACTCGGTCTTCGGCTTCTACACCGATATCACCGGCTCCGGCGATCCGCCGGGCGGGACGGTCGCGAGCGGCGGCAGCATCGGTGCCTGCAACCCGCCGTACCTGTTCGTCTGGGTGGATTACGCCAACGCCCCGGTTCCTGTGACGTTCTCGGGGCGCTGGAGCCGCGCCGGCACGCTGCTGGATGAGATCTCGTTTACCCAGACGGTGGTCAGCGGCCGGATGTACTGGCGACTCGTCGGGCCTTCCGGCGTCGGGATTCGGCCTGCGACCTACGTCTTTGAGGCGTACCAGGGGTCGTCGCGACTCACCAGCGGCTCGATTACCCTGACCTGCTAATGCCGGACGCGCAGATCGAGTTCCATGCCCTCAGCCACCGCGGCATGGTCCGCGCCGAAAACCAGGACCACGTGTTTGGCGGCAAGATCAGCCGCACTGAGGAGCGCTACCTCTTTGCCGTCGCCGACGGCGTCGGCGGCCGTGAGGGCGGAGCCTGGGCGAGTGAGCGCGCGCTCCAGCTCCTGCTCGAAGAGATCTCCGCCCAGAACGTCGGCTTCCAGGCGGCGATCATGGCTGCAAACCGCACCGTCTACGAAGAGGCATCGCGCAACCGCGAACGGCGCGGCGCCGCCACCACCCTCGTCGCAGCGCTGGTCGAGGGCTCGTCATTCACCTGGGCGAACGTGGGTGACAGCCGCCTCTACATTCTCCGCGACGGCGACCTGCATCAGCTCAGCCGCGACCACTCCCTGGTCGAAGAAGAGCTGGCCGCCGGACGGATCACGCCGGAGGAAGCTGCGCACAGTACGTACCGCAATGTGATCACCCGCAGCATCGGCAACCAGCCAGCGGTCGACGTCGACAGCGAAGGCCCCTTCCAGCTCGAGCCCGGCGACATTCTCCTGCTCTGCAGCGACGGCCTGCATCAACTCGTGACGTCTTCAGAGATGATCGAGCACGCCGTCTCGATGACGCCCGCAGAGGCAACAGATGCGCTGATCCGCCTCGCGAACCAGCGCGGCGGGCCCGACAACGTCAGCGTCGTGATCTTTGCGTTCCAGCCTCAGCGCCCGGCAACCGACACGAAACGCCTGCCGGTGCCGCCCAGCGAAGAGCACACGACGCAGCGACTGCCCGCAACCGCTGCGCCGGACCCAGCGCCTGAACCGCAGCAGGCACCACCGGCACCTGAGCCCCCGCAGCCGCCTCGACAGGAGCGGCAACCTGCACCGCAGCGCCGGGAGCAGCAGCCACCTGCGCCTCTGCTGCGGCAGCCGCGCCGCGAACCCGTGGTCGCGCCAACGCGCCGAGACGATCCGCCGGCGCAAAGCTCAGGGCCGAGTGTCCGTCTTATTGGGTTCGGGATCTGCGCCGGCGCGACCATCGGGCTGCTGATCGGCGTGTTCTTGAAGCCCTTCTAGAAGAACGGCTTCGTCAGCTCCAGCTTCAGGCGCATCTTCACGTCGTTGTCCATGAACAGCGTGCCGTGCGGCTGGCGGACGGGATGGATCTCCGCGTTCTGGAGGACCGCGCTGGTTTCAGGCACCACTGTGTCGCCGCTTGCCTCGCGGCCCACCGAGAGGCGCTGCCAGTTGCCGTTCGCGTTGCGCTGCAGGCGAACCTCGGTTGTCGTCTTCAGCCCGTAGCCGAAGATGCAGACCGTGGAGATCGACGAACGCAGCGGCAGCTCACGGTGGAAGTCTCGCGCGGACCGCAGCATCGGCTCGTACTCGCTGTCGATCCAGGATGAGTCTTCGAGCACGTTGATGGTCCCGCCCTGGTCATCGAAGACGCAGTTCGTCGTCGGCAGCAGCTGGTACATCGAGGGGAAGGTAGCAACGGTGCGTCGCAGGTCTTCGGCCGCGAAGCCCATCGGCGTAATGCCGCGTCCGGTCATCAGGATGTCGATCGACCGCGCGCTACCCCGCTGCGGGCCACCGATCTGGATCAGGCGCGAGATCTTCCTCTTACCACCCAGGTTCTCGATGAAGTAGCGGCTGATCAGGCAGCCCATGCTGTGAGCCACGATCACAATCGGGCCCTTGATATCCCAGCGCTCGATCGCCTCGCCGAGCTGGCGGGCGGAGATGCGGTTGTCCTGGCGCCAGTCGTAGGCGAACTCGTACAGGTCGCGGCCGCGCATATAGCCGAGGCCGTCGACGAGGTAATCGCCGAGGCGGCGGTAGACGTCGGCCTTGAACAACCCGGGTACGACGACGATCTGGTTAACGAGGCCGCGCGGTTCCAGCGGGTGCGGGTACTTCATCACATCGCCCTTCGTGAGAAAGGTGCGGATGTTCGGCCAGACCAGCTGGTCGCCGTTCCAGAGCTCTGAGCCCATGATCCCGGGCACGAAGATCACGGTAGGAAGGTTCACCGCCATGCCGACGCGCGTGTTGCCCTGGAGGTCGTCGGCGACGAAGGCCTCCTTGTAGACGACCTGCGCCGGGCCGATCTGGATCGAATCGCCGTCCTCCAGCCTGTGCTCCTCGATGCGCTCACCCCGGAACCAGGTGCCGTTCGTGCTGTTGCGGTCGACGATGTACCAGCCGTCGCGGCGGCGCTGCAGCTGGGCGTGCTGGCGCGAGACCGCCTCGCTCTCGATCGGCACGTCATTCGTGGCAACGCGGCCGATGCTGAGGCTGTCCTGCCGCAGCTCCACTTCCCAGGTCTGGCCGAGAGCCTGGATCGCGAGCCGCGGCACCGACGTGTTGTTCAGGGCGAGGGCGATCGTCGGATGCATGATCATCGTCTGCATCAGATCGGGGCCGTCTGAGTCTTCGGCGAGCGCCTGCATCTGCTGGTCGACGTTGCCGACCTCGAAGCGCACCCGGGTGTCGCCGATCAGCACCGAGTCACCGGGCTTGAGCGCCGCGCGTTCGACCTTGACGCCGTTCACGAAGGTGCCGTTACGGGAGCCGAGGTCGCTCACGGTACAGCTATCGCCGTCCCAGTCGAAGCGGGCATGGGTGCGCGATGCCTTCACGTCGGCGATGACGATCTCGTTGCTCAGCGCCCGCCCGAGGACGACCGACGGCTTGTCGACGACGAACTCATGCTCGGTCCCGTCCTCGAGGACGACGAGCTTCAGGCTGCTGCGTGAGGCTTCGATGCGAG
>JBFWZE010000130.1:0-1574 GCA_050185685.1 Dehalococcoidia bacterium | reverse complement strand
GCGGCCGAGCTCTTCCTTGTTCTCGGGCAGGTCGCGCCAGGCGGTGACGATGCCGCGGCCGGTCGCCGCGCCGCCGTTGCCAGCCTGACGGTCGGGAGACTGGGCAGGACCGCTCATGATGTGGCCGTACTCGCCGGGGAAGCAGAGGTTGCGCGCGACGTAGCGGCCGCGGGCGTTGCGAATCGGCGCACCCTGGGGCACGGTCGAGATGTAGGCCGACATGTGGGTGGTAATGCCGTGGTAGAAGTCCCAGATGTTGTCGGTGGCGAACTTCCAATTGCAGGGGATCGTGTACTTCACGATGCCGCCGACTGCCTGGTTGTCGCCGTGCATGGCGAGCTGGTTGATGCCGAGCCGGCCGACCTCGCCGAGGTACTCGTCGAGCTCCGGCGCCTCGCCGTCCATCGTCGCGAAGATGAAGCCCTTGAAGCTGTCGACCTTCGCCGCCTTGATCAGGCCCCAGTTCTCGCGGTCGAGCTCCTCGTGGTAGACCTCCTTGAAGCCCGGCACGCCGACAAGCGCGCCCTTCAAGTCGTAGGTCCAGCCGTGGTAGGTGCACATGAAGGACGTCGCGTGGCCCTCGTCGGCGCGGCAAACGGCATTGCCGCGGTGACGGCAGCTGTTCACGAGGACCTGCGGCTGCATGTCGTTGTCGCGGACGACGATGACGCGGTCCTCGCCCATGAAGGTCATGAAGAAGTCGCCCGGGTTGGGGATCATCGAGTCGTGGCACATGAAGAGCCAGGCGCGGGCGAAGATCCGCTCCATCTCGAGGTCGTAGATGTCCTGGTCGGTGAAGATGCGGCGGTCGACGGTGCCCTTCTCTTTGTCAACGAGGCGCAGCAGCGCGTCCGGCCGGGTAGCTTCAAGGGTCATCGAAAAGCCTCCCCATACAAATATGTAGTGTCGCGCAATCATAGCGTGTCTTTTTGAGTCGCAATAGGACCGTCAGTCCGGGCCCTGACCTGTTCCTTGCTGCCCGCGCCTCGTATGCTCGTCGAAAGGAGATCGCCCAGATGCCAACCGCAGTAACCCCCGAACGCTTCGCTACCGGAATGACCTTCGACGAGTACGTCAGCATGATCGGCACGCCGGAGAACCTGACGCGCGAGGGCACGGCCGGCGGCGTTCGCCAGGACACCAGCGCGGTCTTCAAGGCGGGCTACGAGCGCTCAAAGCTCACCGACGCCCAGGCAGAAGCGCTGAAGTGGCTCGCCGAGCAGCCCAACGGCCCGGCGAAGCTCCTCGTGATCACCGAGGACTGGTCCTCCGACTGCCAGCGCGACGTCCCGACGGCCGCCCGCATCGCCGAGGCAGCGGGCCTGGAACTGCGCATCTTCAACCGCGATGGCGCGAAGTTCAGCGCCGCCAACGTCCCTTCGAAGGACGAGGCGCCGGACAGCAACGCCGACCTGATGGTGCAGTTCCTCAACGAGAAGAACGGCAACACCTACCAGTCGATCCCGGTGCTCGCCTTCTTCACGAAGGACATGGAGCACCTCTACACCTTCATCGAGTACCCGGCGATCTACGACAAGGACCGCCTCGTCGTCGCCCACATCCGCGGCCCGCGC
>JBFWZE010000129.1:4151-10545 GCA_050185685.1 Dehalococcoidia bacterium | reverse complement strand
TTCTCGACGCTGTCCTCGGGCGAGACGTTGTACTGGACGTCGGCGACCTTGCCGTTTTCGTCGATGACGAAGTGGCTGCGGAGGACGCCCATCGACTTCACGCCGTCGCGCTCGCGCTCGCGCCAGGTGCTGTACGCGTTGCTGATCGCCTTGTCCTCGTCGACGAGGAGCGGGAACGGCAGGCTGAACTTGTCGCGGAAGGCGACGTGGGAGTCGACGCCGTCAGGGCTGACGCCGAGGATGACCGCGTTCTTCTCTTCGACCGTGGCGTAGTTGTCGCGGAAGCCGCAGGCCTGGCGGGTGCATCCCGGGGTGTCGTCCTTGGGGTAGAAGTAGAGGACGACCTTCTTGCCGCGGAAGTCGCTCAGCTTGACCTTGTTGCCCTTGTCGTCGACGGTCTCGAAGTCAGGAGCGTCCTGACCGACCTGGATTTCCTCTGCCATCGCAGTTTGTCCCTCTCTGGTACTAAGAAAAGCGTTCGCTGTGTATTTTACCGCGTCTCAGGCCTCAGCGAGCACCTTCAGCGACTTCGAGACGCTGTCATTCGGGCTGACCTTGTACTCAGCGGCCAGCACCGTGCCGTCCGCGCCGATGACGAAGTGGCTGCGGACGATGCCCATGTACTTGCGCCCGTACATCGACTTTTCCTTCCAGACGTCGTAGGCCTCCGCGATCGCGTGGTCGGAGTCGACGAGGAGGGGGAAGGGCAGCTCGAACTTGTTCTTGAAGTTGGTGTGCGACTTCGCGCTGTCTGGCGAGACGCCGAGGACGATGGCGTCGCCTGACTCGATCTGGGGGTAGTTATCGCGGAAGCCGCAGGCCTGGGCAGTGCAGCCGGTGGTGTTGTCCTTCGGGTAGAAGTAGAGGACGACCTTCTTGCCCTTGAAGTCGCTCAGCTTCACCGGCTTGCCGTTCTCGTCGACGGTCTCGAAGTCGGGCGCCTGGTCGCCGGCCTTGATCTGCGCCATTGGGGTTTGTGCTCCTCGTGCTCTGGGTGCGGGGACGTCGTTTCGGTGTGCTGATTTTAGCGGAACAAGGAGCGCTGGTGACGATCGGTGTCGCAGGCAGATCCGAAGAGGCCCTACGCCGGCGAACGCGCTTCGACCGCGGCTCACGGGTTTCGAAACGGCTCGTCTGAGGGGGGAGCCCCGTTCTGGCGATCCCGTCTCTCCGGGGAATATCATTGAGTGGTGAACCGCCGCATTGTTCCTCGGGAAGCAATCAAGCGAGCTGCAATTCGTTCCACCAGAGCGTCGGCCCGACTCGAGCGTCGAATCGTGCCTTCCACCTTTGTGCGCTCAGAGCGCGTTGAGCGCTACCTGATCGAGCGGTATCAGCGCTCCTGATGAATCTCACGCCGGACTACGGCGAGACGCTCCTTCCCTACGAAGAACTCGATGCATTACTCCCTACCGCTCGGTCGCTGCTCAACGAGCCGATAACCAAAGCTGCGGTCTACGACCTTGAACAAGGTATCGAGGTAGAAGTCAAAGAGACATACCTTACTGCCGTCCTCGAAGGCGATCTGGTTCTCGATGAGCTGATGGATGCTCATTTCGTTCGCAAGCTCCATGGTGAGCTCTACGGTGAAATCTGGTCGTGGGCTGGCCAGTACCGCAGGGCAGAAGCGAACATTGGAATCGCCCCAGAGCGGATTGCCGTTGAACTTCACGACTCACTCGGCACGTTCCTCTATCGCTGGCAGGCCACCGAGGCTTGGACTCCTCGCCAATTGGGGATCGCGGTTCATGCCGAAACGGTCAGGATTCACCCGTTCACCGATGGGAATGGCCGCACAACCCGCTTGTTGGCCGACCTCGTTTTTCTGGCAGCTCAAGGACCGGAGAAGAGTGACCTGTACGATTGGGAAGTAGACAGGGCGCGCTACATCCAACTACTCCGCCAGTACGACGCTCACCGTAACCCCGACGAGCTCGCTGCATTCGTCGGGATTCAGACGCTCGAATAGGCAATCTGGTCGGGACTTCCTGCGCCGTCGGCAAATCGCCGCAGCCGCCCTATCGCCGCATCTGGAGGCGGTAGCCGGGGTAGGCGCCGGTGATCGTGTCGAGGTCTACGACGACGGCGATGCCCTTGTAGTCCTTGTCGGCGTCGCGCTCGCGCTGGGGCATAGCGTCGTAGACCTGGCGCCGCTCGGCTTCGTCCTCAGCGATGTGGGCGCGGCCGGCGAAGTTCATCGTGGCACGGGAGAAGCCGCTAGGCCCGTTCGGCTCGCGATACAGCAGGTTCACGTTTGGGTTGGCGGAGAGCGACTGCCCGAGGCCGCCCTCCGGGTTCCTCGCCCAGATGCCGAGGGATGTCTCGGTCAACGGGACGACGCTACCGCGCCACGAGAGGTGAGGCTTGCCGTCGAGACCGACATAGCCGAGCACGATCGGCCGGTCGTTCGGCACGTAGGCGTCGAGGATCATGCGCTGCATTTCGGCGTTGATCTGCAGGTCGGTGAGCACTTCCATCGGGGGCGGCGTTGTCATTACAGTTCCTCTCTCGTGGTATCCAGTCGTCCTGCGAAAGCATACAGAAGCAGGTGACGATGGCGATTCAACCCCTCACGCGACCTCGCCTCTATACTTGAGAGCGATGAGACGAAACCTGGATGAACTGGACGCGCGGCGCATCATGACGGGCGGTCCGATGACGATCGTCACGTGCAGTCACCGCGGACGACATAACGCAACGCCGGTGGCGTACTCGATGGTGCTGAGCATGCGGCCGCCGAAGATCGGCATCGCGCTGCACCCTTCGCGCTACATCTTCGACATGATCAAGAAGGCGAACGAATTCGCCCTGAACATCCCGACGCGAGAGCTGCTGCACCACGCCCAGTACCTCGGCAGCCTCAGCGGCGAGGACTTCGACAAGCTCGAGCTGACGAAGCTGCCGTTCTTCCGCTCGCGGCGGCTGAACACTGTGCTCCTCGAGGGCTGCTGCGCCTGGATCGAGTGCGCGCTCGAGGACACGATCGAGATGGGCGACCATTTCCTGCTGATCGGCAGCGTCGTCGCGGTGCAGGCGGATGACGAGGCGTTCAGCGACCACTGGCTGCTGCAGGACGACGACGCGAAACCGCTGCATTACCTCGGCGGCAACTACTACGCGACGCTCTCCGAGGTCATGGAAGCACGCATTCCAAAGCGGGCGGAGGAGTACAAGAAGTCGCTCGACGAGGCGGTCGCCGAGCAGCTTCAGCTCAACCGCGAGGGCGAAGAACGGCGTGCCGAAGAAGAGTACGAACGCGACGAGTTCAAGCGCCGCGAGGGCTTTCAGCGCCCGTTCACACCCTGAACGTGCCGAAGCAGCCGAAGCTCCTGATCGCGACGAACAACGCCGGCAAGGTGGACGAGTTCCGCGGCATCCTCGAAGGCTGCGGCTGGCAGGTCGTCGCTCCGGCCGATGTCGGCATCAGCCTCGACGTGGACGAGAGCGGCACGACCTACCTCGAGAACGCCCGGATCAAGGCACGCGCCTTCGCCGAGGCGTCCGGGCTTGCGTCGCTGTCCGACGACTCCGGCCTCGAGGTCGATGCGCTCAACGGCGAACCGGGAGCGTTGCACCACCTGCACGGCTGGGATGGCGTCGACCGCGATGACCGCATCGCCATTCTGCTGCGCGCGATGAGCCACGTGCCGGCCGGCGAACGCAGCGCCCGCTTCCGCGCCGTCATCGTCGTCGCCCTCCCGGACGGCAGCGAGGTCGATGTCGAAGGCACCTGCGAGGGCGAGATCACCGAGGCGGCGGTGGGCGAGGGCGGTTTCGGCTACGACCCCGTCTTCTTCCTCCCGGAGCGCGGCGTGACGATGGCCCAATTGACGCCGGAAGAGAAGAACGCGATCAGCCATCGCGCCGTCGCCGCTGCGAAGATCCGCGATGAGCTGCGCCGGCTGGCCGAAACCGCCGGCGCAGACCTCACGGGCTAGGCAGCGGCGGGCGCCATTGTCGCGGCGCTGGTCTGCGGCTGGCGCAGCAGCATGACGCTCGTGCAGAGCACCCAGATACCGAAAGCCAGGAAACCGATGAGGCTGATGAGGCACAGCACTCCCTCGGGGTCGCCATCGATGATCCAGGTGGCGCCGACGAGGTTTATGGCTGCCGTGGCGACGCCGACGTAGCCGACCCACTTCGCGACTACGCCTGTCGTGATCATGACGATGCTGGCACTCACAGCGACAAGAGCGAAACCGAAGCCGATACCCGAGAACCCGTACTCACTCGCATACATCATCAGCTTCAGACTCGAGTCATTAATCGACTCGTCGCCCGCAGCCATCGCCAGGGTTCCGAGCCCAGCCGCGCCGGCAGCTCCGATCGCCAGGGTGAGGATTGCACCGGAAAAGAAGAGCCGCGAACACACGCCGGGCTCACCTTCCGCGCCGGCAAGGACATGGCGCAGGCATGCGGCGAAGGGGAGGAAGAAGAAGACGAGCGCAATCCCGGTGATGAAGTCGGCGATCAGATACTGGTCTCGGTTGTCGACGAAGAAACTGCGGATTTCGTCAGCGGAGTCGGTGCTCATCGGCGTTTCGCCCTGTCCGATTGCCGAAGCTACGAAGAGGACGATAAAACCGATGCCAAGAAAGCCTGCCATTCGTGCCGGTTGTGAGAAGAGCCCTGAGTTCATTGACCTGCGCCTCCTGCGTCACGTCGGAACTGTTCTTCACCCGTGAAGGCTCGTAATCGCGCGTACTAGACCACAAATTACGGAAATTGACAACGCCTTTTACCACTGGCAGGTGTCTCTCTAACGCAGCCTTGTAACAGAGATCAAAGACGAGGTGCCGAAGCGCGTTTCGCTCTGAACGAGCTGCTTGATACGCTCCTCAAGCGCTTCAAATACGGAGGACTACGATGCCAAAAGCACTGACTGCAACCGCAACGACAACGATCAATGCGCCGGCCGCGAAGGTCTGGGACGCGCTCGTGGAGCCGGCGAAAATCGAGCAGTACTTCTTCGGCGCCGACGTGGTCAGCGATTTCAAGGAAGGAAGCCCGATCGTCTACAAGGGCGAGTTCAACGGGAAGAGCTTCGAGGACAAGGGCAGCGTGCTGAAGGTAGAGCCGGAGAAGACATTGGTCTGCACCCACTGGTCGCCGCTCTCCGGCACGCCGGACAGCCCGGAGAACTACCACGAGGTGACGTACTCGCTGACGGCCGCGGGCACCAGCACGCAGGTGAGCATCAGCCAGGACAACAACGGCGACGAGGCCGAAAAGCAGCACTCGGAGCAGAACTGGCAGACGGTCCTGAAGAACCTCAAGCAATTCTTGGAGAAATAGCCAACGCCGGCGGGCCTCACCCGAAGTCCTGCGTCCTGCGGGGGTTGCTATGATTGGAAGTGGCGAGACTTATGGACGTACTGGACAGACTCAACCGCCCGATGCGCGACCTGCGCATCTCGGTCACCGACCGGTGTAACTTCCGCTGCACCTACTGCATGCCGAAGGAGATCTTCGGGCATGACTACGTGTTCCTCGACCGCCAGGAGATCCTGACCTTCGAGGAGATCACGCGCCTCGCCCGCCTCTCCGCTGCGAACGGCGTACGCAAGATCCGCCTCACCGGCGGCGAACCGCTGCTGCGGCGTGATATCGAGAAGCTGATCGAGATGCTCGCCGCCATCGAGGGCATCGAAGACATCGCGATGACCACCAATGGCTCGCTGCTGACCCTCGATCGAGCGAAGGCGCTCAAAGCTGCGGGCCTCAACCGGGTCACGGTCAGCCTCGACTCCCTCGACGACGCCACTTTCCGCTCGATGAACGATGTCGGCTTCCCGGTCGCGAAGGTGCTCGAGGCGATCGACAACGCCGCCACTGCTGGGCTCACGCCGGTGAAGGTTGACATGGTCGTCAAGCGCGGCGTCAACGAGCAGGACCTCGTGCAAATGGCGGGGCACTTCCGCAACAGCGGTCACATCCTCCGCTTCATCGAGTTCATGGACGTCGGCACGACGAACGGCTGGCGCATGGATGACGTGGTCAGCGCGAAAGAGATCGTCGACACGATCAACGCCGAGTGGCCGATCGAGCCGGTCGACGCCTCTTACTACGGCGAAGTCGCGGACCGCTACGGCTACAAGGACGGCGCCGGCGAGATCGGCATCATCGCCTCGGTCACGGTGCCATTCTGCGCCGACTGCACCCGCTCCCGCCTCTCCGCGGACGGCAAGATCTACACCTGTCTCTTCGCCGGGCTCGGACACGACCTGCGAGAGCTCCTGCGCAACGGCAGCAGCGACGAGGAGATCAGCGACCGCCTGCGTCTGATCTGGGGCAACCGCACCGACCGCTACTCAGAGCTGCGCAGCGACGAGACGATCCACCTGCAGAAGGTGGAGATGTCGCACATCGGCGGGTAGCTCTCAGCTCTCAGCTC
>JBFWZE010000129.1:0-4051 GCA_050185685.1 Dehalococcoidia bacterium | reverse complement strand
CCGCTAGGGGAAGTCGCCGTAGTCCATGAGGGCCTGCATGCAGGGAGTGGCGACGATACGGACGTCCTTCGGGTAACGCGGGTCTGTGCCCTCGTAGACGCGGCGCATTTCGTCCGGGACCTGGTCGAGGCGGAGGACGAGGGCGCGGCCGCCGGGGGGTGAGTCGTAGGTGCGGACGATGCGGGCCTCTTCCTGGTCGCAGGCGAGGTGCACGATCAGCGGCGTCTCGACCGGCGCTGCCGGGTAGAACGCCTTGCCGCCGATATAGACCGGCTGCACCTGGCGAGCGGCGTTGGCGCTGAGCCTGCCCGCCGAGCCGATGACGGTCGGCGCCTGCCTGCCGTCTCCCAGCGTGTGGATGAGCGAATAGGCTGCAAGCACGAGGATTGCCGCGACACCCCAGCAGAGACGCACGATGCCCAGGAGAGAGGTTCCCTCCTGGGCATCTTCGTCGTGTTCTCTCGGCCCATGAACTGTCTCGTTCATGGCGCGGATTCTAGCGGGTTGTCTGGGCCAGTGCCGACATTTCTCGCGTTACATCATCGCCAACAGCCGGCCAGTAGGCGAACCCGCAGCCGGTAATCGCGCCGTGGGCCGGGACGTAGTCGACAAAGCGGGCGCCGCGCTTCATGGCTGCGGCCACTGAGAGCCAGGCCCGGACCTCGCCGGTGCCGGCGCGCATCATGTCGGAGTCGAAGGTAAAGAGGTTCTTCAGCGCTTCGATGTCGTGGCTTTCGAGGCGCTGAATCAGCCACTCGTCGAAGGCGGTGTCGATCCAGCCGCGGTTGAACATGCCCGGGAAATGGGAAAGACCACCGGAGGCGTAGATCATCACCCGCTCAGGCCGCTCCGCCATGACATCGCCGATTGCAGCGCCGAGCTGGATGCAGCGCTCTGCGGACGGCAGCGGCGGATAGTACTCGTTCATCAGCACCGTGACGATCGGGATGTCGAGCTCGGGGACGATCTCGGGCAGGATGTTCGCCACCATGTGCGAGACGCCACGGTCGGGCTCGCCGCGCGGGATGAAGGTAGAGATGTTCGCCATGTCGAAGCCGCGGTGGACGAGGCCCTTGAGGAGGTAGCGGGAGAGCTCGCCGTTCACGGGGAAGATCAGCTTCTCGCGCTCCGGGATTGGCGTCGTCATCGGGTACGCGCGGCGGCCCCACAGCGCCTCGTCGCCGGTATATATGGCGAAGGTCGGGCTGTTCTCATCGCTGAACCACTCACCCTGGTCGTCGCCGATCATGATGATCGCGTCCGGGTTATAGGCGCGCACCATGTCCCGAAGCTTGCCGATGGCGCCGTGAATGCGCTCGATATAGCTGTCGATGACGCCGGGCGTCTCGAGCTCCAGCTTTGCGCTGTGGGGCATGATGTTGGTCGAGGCCGGGTCCATCATGCGCGTGAGAGCGGCCGTCCAATCCTCCTTCGAGCGCAGCATGCCCGCAGGATGAGACGTGGCGATTCCGAATCCGAGCATCGATAACCTCCATAACCGGCCCAGCAGCCGGGAATGGCGAATTATAGGTCTCTGGTCCGCCTGTCTGGCAATGGCGGGAATTCACAAGCCTGGCGGGTGGTACTTGGCGCTCCAGCCGAAGCTGACTGGAACCGAAGTCAGCCGTCCGACGTAGACTCTTTGCAGCGATGAATGCAGAAAGCGTCGAACGAGCCGGTACTGACCGGGAGAGCATCGGTCCCCTGCGGCTGCTCTCGACGTTCTGGGGCGTTGCCGTGCTGGTCCTGCTTGCCGGTTACTCGATCGTGCATGCGGTCGACCAGGCGCCGGCAGCCAGCGGAGGACAACGCACTGCGCTCGCCGCTGCTGCCGCGACCGCGCAGCCCGCTTCGCCATTCGCGTCGTTCGTCCCGGCGGCGTCATATCCGGAGGTGGCGCGCGAGCCCGTCGTCCTCAATATCGCCTGCGGTGCCGATGACGTTCAGCGGGGCGGTGGCGGCGCCGGACGCTACCCGATCACGATGCGCTTCGACCAGGTGCCGGACGACATTCGTGCCCTGGTCGCCGGCACCGACACGGTGTTCCCCAAGGACGCGCGCGTGAATATGAGTCCCTGCATTCGAGGGATGATCGAGCGCGGCGAACTACCCTAGCGACGCACCTCAGGGAACACGCCCCTCACGTATCGCACTCCGCATACAGGGTGTCTGCACCAGATTGACGCCGGGACCAAAGCGCGTTGGCTCCCCAGTGAGGAGCGCCCTGACCAGCGCGATATCCGTATCGATCCGCAGAACGACAAAGCCGCCTGCCGCCGGGACGTAGAAGCGCGCTGCGTCACCGTCCTGGCCGTTACAGGCGAGGAAGACCGTGAGCGGTGCGGGCGTGGGATACCCGCCGATCGGCGTCGGAAAGCCGCCCGGAGGAGCGGTGAGTTGGGGAATCGCGACTGAGGCGGCAACCGCATTGCTGCTTCGGGCGGCAGGCGGGTTCGTGTCTGAGTCCTGCAGGGTCCGATAGAGGGTGTGACCGCCGAGACCAAGGATGAGCGCGAGACCCCAGAAGGTCTGCAGAAAGCGGATTACGCTCATGTTCGACATTCCCATCCTCGAGCCTGAATCGTAGCAGGAGGGATGGCACCACCAGGCGGCGGACGGTGATGTTGGGCCGGCGGATCAGAGAAGTAACGAAAGAGGCCGCGGGCGATTTGCCCGCGGCCTCTTCGGTTCTACTGGAGGAAGTCTGACCTAGTACTCGGAGACGGTCTCCACGATCAGCTTCGTCACGACGTAGGGGTCCATGTTGGCGCACGGGCGGCGGTCCTCGATGTAGCCCTTCTTGTCGACAGCGACCTGCCATGGGATACGGATCGAAGCGCCGCGGTCGGACACGCCGTACTTGAACTCCTTGTAGGAGGCAGTCTCGTGCAGACCGGTCAGGCGGTCCTCGATGCCGAAGCCGTAGTTGGCGATGTGCAGCTCGTGGCGGCGGCCCAGGGCCTCAGCGGCAGCAATGTTCGGCTCGTACGACTCGCGCATCGCCTTGCTGGAGAAGTTCGTGTGGGCACCGGCGCCGTTCCAGTCGCCGCGGACCGGCTTCGCGTCGAGCGTCGCGCTGACGCCGTAGTTCTCACCGACGCGGTAGAGCAGCCAGCGGGCCATCCAGAGGTGGTCGGAGGCCGCGGTCGGGCCGAGAGGGCCAACCTGGAACTCCCACTGTCCGGGCATAACCTCGGCGTTGATGCCGGAGATGCCGAGACCGGCGGCGAGACAGGCCTCGAGGTGGGCCTCGACGACTTCACGGCCGAAGACTTCGTCCGCGCCGACGCCGCAGTAGTAGCCACCCTGGGGAGCCGGGAAGCCCTGCTCCGGGAAGCCGAGCGGGCGGGAACCGGCGAAGAAGGTGTACTCCTGCTCGATGCCGAACCAGAAGTCAGAGTCCTTGTACTTCTCTTCAATGGCGGCGCAGGCGGCGCGGGTGTTCGTCGGGTGCGGCGTCATGTCGATGAGCAGGACCTCGCAGAGGACCAGCTTGTTGTCGCCGCCACGGATCGGGTCCGGGCAGGAGAAGACCGGCCGGAGGACGCAGTCGGACTTGTCGCCAGGCGCCTGGTTGGTGGAGGAGCCGTCGAAGCCCCAGATCGGGAAGTCGGTGTCGCCGTCCTGCATGATCTTGGTCTTGGAACGCAGCTTCGCGGTCGGCTGAGTGCCGTCGATCCAGATGTATTCAGCCCTGTAGGCCATAGGTGTCCTCCATAATTCGTGATTTGAGTGTCTTTGGTCGGGGACTTCTACTTTGTTGTATCAGGGGTCCGAATCAGGCGCCAGAGATTATGCGCCTGCAACGACCTGATCCGAACCCTGTTCATCTAAACTTAAAATTTCGTTACAGGCGCTTCCCTAAAGGGCCGAATCACCTCGCTCACCGGTCCGCACACGGATCGCCTGCGTGACGGGCGAGACGAAGATCTTCCCGTCGCCGATCGACCCCGTGCGGGCGAACTGCAGGATGACTTCGACGGCCTTGTCGGTGTCCGCGTCGCTCACGACGAGCTCGATCTTGCTCTTCGGCAGCATGTCGACGCGGTAC
>JBFWZE010000128.1:0-10741 GCA_050185685.1 Dehalococcoidia bacterium | reverse complement strand
GTGATCAGGCCGAGCATGAAGACGCTCTGCATGATTGTTGCCAGGATGTTCTTGCTCCTGACGAGGCCGCCGTAGAACAGTGCGAGACCCGGCGTCATGAGCATCACGAGGGCTGCTGACATCAGCACCCACGCAATGTCGCCGGAGACCAGAGGACTCTCCTCCATAGAAATGAACCTCCCCAGATTCGATATGGGTTTGCTCGATACGAGCAGTGGTAATGAGGGGAGGTTAGGGAGGAGATATTACGGCTGTGTTACAGGACAGTTACTTCAAAATTAAGGCTGATTACGCTGCGCGTCCCGGCCAATGGCCTCGACGATTCCGGACGGCACCGCCGAAGGCAGTAGAAAGCCGCTCTTTCGAACGGGCTTTGATGGCGGTTGGAGGCTGAGCTAGCCGTCCGCGGGGAAGCGGTAACCGACGTTGCGGACCGTCTCGATGTAGACGGTGGCGCCGGTCTCGATCTTGCTGCGCAGGCGCCGGATGTGGACGTCCACCGTGCGGGCGCCGCCGAAGTACTCGTAGCCCCAGACGCGGTTGAGGAGGGCTTCGCGAGTGAACACCTTGCCGCGGTTGGTCATCAGGAAGCGCAGGAGCTCGAACTCCTTGAAGGTGAGGTTCACCGGCTGCTCTGAGACGAAGACCTTGTAGTTCGCGAGGTCGACAAGGAGGGCACCGCTGCGCAACGTGTTCGCCGCGTCTACGCCGGTGCGGCGCCAGACAGCGCGACGCAGGCGCATCGCGAGCTCTTCGGCGGCAAGGGGCAGCACGAGGAAGTCATCGATCGGCCACGCGACGTCGATGCCGGCGAGCTGGTCCTGTCGGACGAGGAGGACGAGCGGCGCTTTCTGAGGACGCAGCGGCGATTCCACCAGGTGGCGCGTCTCGTCCATATTCGCCGTAGCCTCGACAATGAGGGCGTCGTAGTCCGGGCGAGCGAGGGCGTCTTCCGACTGCGCCATTCCCAACGCTTCGACTTCGATGTCGTACTGAGACAGATCGCGTCTCAGGGCGGCGGCGGCTTCGGTCTGGTAGATGACAACCACTTTCTGCATGGTGATTTAGTATATCTCTCGATTCCGGAGATCAAGGGCGCCCTATCGCCAGCGAGAGGTCGTTCGACCCGGGAATGAGAGATTTCAGATTCAAATCGATCACCTGTGTAACTTGAACTTAACTTTGTGAAGGACGGAACGAGCGTGGCGGCTGGCTATGATGGAAACAATATGACAGGCGAAGAAAGCAAAGATTACGTCCTTCAGCAGTGCCGGCAGCAGGACGTCAAGTTCATCCGGCTCTGGTTCACCGACATCCTCGGCTCCCTCAAGAGCTTTGCGATTACCTTCGAGGAGCTCGAAGAGGCGCTCGAGGAGGGCGTCGGCTTCGACGGCGGCGCCATCGAGGGCTTCGCCCGTTCCGGCGAGGCCGACATGACGGCGGTCCCGGACCCGGCGACCTTCCAGCTGCTGCCCTGGCGCCCCAAGGAGCGCCGCGTGGCGCGCATGTTCTGCGACATCCAGCTCCCGGACGGCTCGCCGTTCCCTGGTGACCCGCGCTACATCCTCAAGCGAAACCTGCAGCGCGCCGCTGCCCTGGGCTTCACCTTCTACGTTGGGCCCGAAGTCGAGTTCTTCTATTTCAAGGACAGCGAGGGCACTGCGACCCTCGACCAGGGCGGCTACTTCGACCTGACGCCGCTCGACGTCGCCAGCGACCTGCGCCGCGAGACGGTGCTTACTCTCGAGGAGATGGGCATCGGCGTCGAGTCGAGCCACCACGAAGTCGCGCCGTCGCAGCACGAGGTCGACCTGCGCTACACCGACGCGCTGACGATGGCGGACAACCTGATGACCGCCCGCCTGGTCGTGAAGGAAGTAGCGATGGCGGGCGGCGCCTACGCAACCTTCATGCCGAAGCCGATGGCGAATGAGAACGGCTCCGGCATGCACTGCCACCTCTCGCTCTTCAAGGGTGAAACGAACGCATTCTTCGACGGCAGCGACCCGCTTCGTCTCTCGGCGGCAGCGCGGGGCTTCCTCGCCGGCCTCCTCCGTCACGCGAAGGAGATCACACTGCTCACGAACCAGTGGGTGAACTCCTACAAGCGCCTCGTCCCGGGCTTCGAAGCGCCGGTCCGCGTGGCGTGGAACCGCCGTGGCTCCCTGACCCTCGTCCCCACCGACGAGACGATGCGCGCCGCCGGACGCATGCCCGGCGACCTCCTGCGCGTTCCCGAGTACCGCATCGGCCGGGAGATCTCTTCTCGCGTCGAGTACCGCGCACCGGACGCAGCCTGCAACCCCTACCTCGCGTTTGCGGGTCTGCTTGCTGCCGGCCTCGAGGGCATCGAGAAGGAGTACGAACTGCCGCCGAGCCGGGACGCCGCCGACCGCGGCCAGATCGAGGAAGCGCCGACGCTGCCGGGCAGCCTCTACGAGGCGATCCAGGAAGCCGAGGCCAGCGAGCTCGTGCGCACCTGCCTCGGCGAGCACGTCTACGAGAGCCTCCTCACCTCGAAGCGCATCGAATGGGAGCGCTACCGCTCCCACATCACCGACTACGAGCTGAAGCGCTACCTGCCGATCCTGTAGGGGCTCCAATCGCGCAAGCGGGCAATCGGGCGCAAAGGCGTGGTCTGGCCTCGTTGCGAGCCATTCGTCGCAGGCAAGGCGAAGCAACCTTTGGCGGCCTCGTCCCCGCGATCGCCGGGAAGGGATGACACCCGTGCGTGTCGGTGCTGAGCCAAGGTGACGTAGGGACGGTGAGACGGCGTCATGAGACGGCATCTCGCGGGTGGCCCCGAGACGGGGACGTCTCGGCGACGTCTTGGGTCCTGAAGCTACGTAGTACTCCTGACGCGAGAGAAGAAAAGAGCCTGCTCGTTACCGCTGACGGTGCGAAGCAGGCTCTGCTCATTTGTGTGCGGCCGCTGGCCGCCGCCCGGCTATGACTCTGTCTTGAGGTTCTGGAGGAACTCCGCGTTGTCGTGGCTGCGGGCCATGCGGTCGAGGACACGTTCGACGGCCTCGGTGGGGTTCGGGCTGTTCGAGCCGACCATCGCGACCATGCGGCGGAGGAGCCAGACGTCCTTCATCGTCTCCGGGTCGAAGAGGAGCTCCTCGCGGCGGGTGCTGCTGCGGGAGATGTCGATTGCCGGGAAGATGCGGCGCTCAGCCATGCGGCGCTCCAGGTGGAGCTCCATGTTGCCGGTGCCCTTGAACTCCTCGTAGATGACCTCGTCCATGCGGCTGCCAGTGTCGACGAGGCAGGTGGCGATGATCGTCAGGCTGCCGCCTTCGTCCGTGTTGCGCGCGGCGCCGAAGAAGCGCTTCGGCGGGTAGAGGGCGATCGGGTCCATACCACCGGAGAGCGTGCGGCCCGACGGCGGCATCGAGAGGTTGTAGGCGCGGGTCATGCGCGTGATCGAGTCCATCACGATGACGACGTCTTTACCGCCCTCGACCAGGCGCTTTGCCCGCTCGAGTGCCATCTCGGAAACGTGAGCGTGGTCTTCCACGGGCTCGTCGAAGGTCGACGCCACGACTTCACCATCGACGCTGCGGCGCATGTCCGTGACCTCTTCGGGCCGCTCACCGATGAGCAGGACCATGAGGTGGATGTCGTCGTAGTTGGTCGAGATGCCGTTGGCGATGTTCTTGAGGATGAAGGTCTTACCGGCCTTCGGCGGCGAGACGATGAGACCGCGTTGACCGCGGCCGATCGGCGCCACGATGTCGATCATGCGCTGCGAGAGGTTGTCCGACGAGGTCTCGAGCTTGATCTGCTCGTCCGGGAAGACAGCGGTGAGGTGCTCGAAGTGGGGGCGGCGCTTCGCGACTTCCGGCTCGAGGCCGTTCACCGCTTCGACGCGGAGGAGGCTGTAGTACTTCTCGTTGTCTTTTGGAGCGCGAACGGTGCCCGTGACGTAGTCGCCGGTGCGGAGGCCGAAGCGGCGGACCTGGGACTGCGAGACGTAGACGTCCGACATGCTGGCGAGGTAATTCTCGCCGCGGAGGAAGCCGTAGCCGCCCTCGTCGAGGATTTCGAGTACGCCGGCGCGGAAGACCTGGCCTTCCTGCGCGGTCTGGTACTCGAGGATTTTGTAGATCATGTCCTGCTTGCGGCGGACATGAGGGGCTAATTCGATGCCGTACCCTTGCGTGATCGCGAATAGCTCTTCGCGACCCATGCGCTCGAGATCAGCATAGCCCAAACGACGCTGTTCTACCGATGTCATCCGGCGTTCCGTAAACCTTGGCTACAATGTGGTTCGTATGAGCAGGCTCTGGGCGCTGCTTCCCAGCCAGAGATTCTGGCGATAGTACACTTTACCATATTATTCCGATAGACGTAAAGAAGTCTCCAATCAGACAGACGCATACTTTTTCGAGTCGGCAAGGAACCGCTCGATGCCGACGTCTGTCAGCGGGTGCTTGAGCATTTGCTGGAACACTGCGTAGGGCAGTGTGGCAACGTGGGATCCGGCCAGTGCCGCCTGGATGACATGCGGCGCTGTGCGAATGCTGGCGGCCAGGACCTGGGCCGGCAGATTGTAGCGGTCGAAGATCTGCACCGACTGGCGCACGACCTCCATGCCGTCCTGACCAGCGTCGTCGAGGCGGCCGACGAAGGGGCTGATATAGGTCGCGCCGGCGAGAGCGGCCAGCAGCGCCTGGTTGGCGGAAAAGATCAGGGTCATGTTGATCTTGATCCCTTCCTTCGAAAGGATCGAGGTCGCTTCGAGGCCGGCAGCGTCCATCGGCACTTTGACGACGACGTGCTCGTGCCATTTCGCGATCGAGCGCCCCTCTTCGAGGAGGCCGGGGACGTCGCGCGAGACGCATTCAGCGGACACGGGGCCCTTGACGACCTCGCAGATCTCGATGACGCGATCGCGGTAGGTGATACCGGATTCGCGCGCCATCAGAGAGGGGTTGGTTGTGACCCCGGCAAGCACACCCATACGGGCGACCGTGCGAATCTCGTCGATATTTGCGGTGTCGAGGAACAGGCGCATCGCAGGTTCTCCTCTGTGATAACGCAGCAGAGCGTTCAGAGTTAATGGCGAGGTCGGTAAAATGATTGCCCTGCCCTGAATATATCGGCGGACGGGGCGAAAGTTGGAGCGCTTACTGGCGCACGGCGCGCTCCGGTGCGCGCTTTCCCTCTCTCAAGAAGCTACGACAGGCTGCTCCACGCCGGTTTCTTTCACCGTGTGGAGACTCCTGTCTCTGGCGTTACGGATCAGTTCGCGGAACAGCGGGTGAGGCCGGTCCGGGCGGGAGCGAAACTCCGGGTGGTACTGCACGCCTACCATGTAGGGGTGGTCGAGGATTTCGCAGACCTCAACGAGGCTGCCGTCCGGCGAGGTACCGCTGGCGATCAGACCCCAATCTTCGAGGCGATCACGGTAGGCGTTGTTGAACTCGTAGCGGTGGCGATGACGCTCGCGCACCTCGTCCTGGCCGTAGGCATTGTGGGCCTTCGAGCCGGGACGCAGCGCACACGGGTAGGAGCCGAGGCGCATCGTGCCGCCCTTGTCGTCAATGCCTTCCTGCTCCAGGAGCAGTGTGATCACCGGGTTGGGCGTCTCCGGGTCGTTCTCAGAAGTGTTCACCGCCATCGTCCCGAGGGCAGCGCGGGTACCTTCGACGACCATCGCGTGCATGCCGTAGCAGAGGCCGAGGTAGGGGATCTTGTTCTCGCGGGCGTACTTGGCCGCCAGGATCTTGCCCTCGAAGCCACGCTCACCGAAGCCGCCGGGCACCACGACCGCGTCGACGCCGCGCAGGATCGCCGCAACGTTTCCGGCTTCGATGTCTGCTGCGTGGATCCACTCGATGTCGACCTCAGTGTCGAAGTAAGCGGCGGCGTGGATCAGGGATTCCTTTACCGAGAGGTAGGCGTCGCGCAGCTCAACGTACTTGCCGACGATCGCCACCTTCACGCTGCTCGTCGGGTTGAGCATGCGCTCGACGAGGGCGCGCCAGTCGGCGAGATCGCGGCCTGAGGCCTGCAGCTTTGTGCGCTCGATAACGTAGTCGCCGAGGCCGGCGTCTTCGAGATAGGCGGGTACTTCGTAGATGCTGCGCACGGTCGGCGCATACATCACAGCGCGGCGTTCGACGTCGCAGAAGAGGGCGATCTTGTCGCGCGTCTCGGTGGTCACCGGGTTCTCGCTACGGCAGATCATCACGTCGGGCTGAATACCCATGCGGCGCAGCTCCTGCACGGAGTGCTGCGTTGGCTTCGTCTTGAGCTCGCCGGTGGCGCCGATGTAGGGCAGGTAGGTGACGTGGATCGAGAGAGTGTCTTCCGGGGCCTCTTCGCGGCGCATCTGGCGGATGGCCTCGAGGAAGACCTGGCCCTCGATGTCGCCGACGGTGCCGCCGACCTCGATGATCACGGCCTGGGCGCCGGTGATCCGGCCGATGGCGCGAATGCGCTGCTTGATCTCGCCAGTGAGGTGGGGCACCGCCTGGATCGTGCCGCCGAGGAAGTCACCGCGGCGCTCCTTCTGGATGACGGCGTTGTAGACCTGACCCATTGTCAGCGAGCTGGCGCGGGTCAGGTCCTCATCAATGAAGCGCTCGTAGTGGCCGAGGTCGAGGTCGGTCTCGGCGCCGTCGCTGGTGACGAAGACCTCGCCGTGCTGATACGGCGACATCGTCCCCGGGTCAACGTTGAGGTAGGGATCGAGCTTCTGGATGGAGACGGTGACGTGGCGACTCTTGAGGATGCGTCCGAGAGCGGCAGTAGTAATGCCTTTGCCGACGCCGCTGATCACGCCGCCGGTGACGAAGATGTATTTAGGCATGGGCCCCTTCTGGGGATATCAGCGCCGCGGAGTGGCTGTGTGCCGGCGCCCACCATCAATATTAGGTTTAGCTCAAAAGTGCGTCAATGAGCGAACCCCGAAATCGATGTCACCTCTGATCAATTCGCCAACGCGATGACGAGCTGAATCGCCGCGTCCGCCGTAGCCCGCACGGAGTGCACGACGTCGGCATCGAGGACCAGCGCCTCCTGCGCCGCGAGCTCGTACGCCGCCGCCCCGACTTCGATGACGACAGAGCCTGTGACGACCTCGATGCTGACTGGGCCTCCGGCACGGTGATCGGCGATCGCGGCGCCCTCCTTGAGGCCGAGCAGCGTGATTCGCAGCGGGCCGTCTTTGACCAGGGTGCGCGCCGCCCGGCCCTGAGGCGCCTGCTTCGCTTCTGCAATCAGCGTCTCGGCTTCGCGGGCGAGGTTGATGTGGATCGCCTCGCCCTGCAGCTGATGGTCCTTGAGGTAGCTGTGGCGTTCAGACTCGCTCATTGTTGACTCCTTCCACCGGGCAGAGGAACGCACCGGTTGAGACTTGCGTGATGCCCTCGTTGCGGGCGGGCGCAGCGGCGGCCAGCGGCACGTCGACGAGCATCGCCGTGACGAGACCGAACATTCCATCTGGGCCCTCGGCGTGGTTGAGGACGTGGCAGTGGAAGGCCCAGGCGCCCGGCTCGGTCGCCTCGACGATTACGTCATAGCGGTTGCCGGGGGAGACGTCGATCGTATCGCAGAGCTGCGGCGGGTTGATCGGATAACCGTCCTTGGCGAAGACCGCCTGGGGCATGCCGTGCAGGTGCATGGGATGGTTCATCACGCCCTCGTTGAGGTAGCGGATCAGGACGCGTTCGCCCTTCTTCGCCACCACCGCCTCGGTGGCGGGGAAGCCCTTGCCGTTAATCGTGAAGCCCAGGTTGAGGTCGTTCAGGACCATGACGAACTCGCGGTCGTATTGCGGGTAGGTCGAGGGGTCCTTCGGGTCGACGATGAAGGCGCCGAGGAGGCCGCGGTTCACCTGGTCCATCGAGTTGTGGTGCGAGTGGTACATGTGGGTGCCGGAGTTGCGCAGCGTGAACTCATAGATGAACGTCGCGCCGGGTTTGATCGGCGGCTGGTTGAGGAAGGGCACGCCGTCCATGCTGTTCGGCACGACGAGGCCGTGCCAGTGGATCGAGGTGCTCTCCTTCAGGTTGTTCTTGACGACGATGCGGACGGTGTCGCCCTCGGTTGCGCGCAGGATCGGTCCGGGGATGGCGCCGTTGTAGCCGCGCGCCGGGTAGACCTTGCCGGGGCTGACCTCCCAGTCGATCTCGTCGCAGGTCAGCTCGAAGACTTTGACGCCGTTCTCGATGCGCGGCGCGAGGGGCTGGTTGCCAAGGCCCTTCGTGATCGGCGACGTCTGGTTCGCGAGGAAGTCCTTGATGCCCTGGGCATGATGCGCGTCCATCTCGTCGGCGCTGTTGGCTGCTGCCGGTACGGCCGCATCCGTCACGGTCGACGCGCTCATGTCGTGCCCGGCGGTCGTTGTTGATGCGGCGCCAGTCGCGATTCCGGACGCCAGTGGTTCCGAGTTGCCGAGGACGTAGCCCGTGGACCCGGCGATAGCACCCACCGAGAGAACGCCGGTGCCGACCAGCACCTTCTCGAGGAACGACCGCCTCGTTACGGGGTCTGTCTCCTTCCGGTTCTGTAGCTGGGCGTTCATTGTTCTGCTCCTTTTCCAGGCTGGTAACCTGTGAAAGTTTTCATTAGGACTGAACATACAGTAACACGCTGTACGTTTAGTGTCATAGTGCATTATTATCAAGAAAAGGAGCCGAATGGACCTTCAGATGACCTGGCGTGGCGACTACGCGGTTCGCGCGGCGATCTCGCTGGCACGCGCCTGGGACGGCGGTGAGTACCGCAAGATCCGTGAGGTCGCCGCCGAAATGGAGATACCGGCGCGCTACACGCCCGAGATCCTCGCGCTGCTGCTGCGGGCGGGGCTGGCGCAGGCCCGCGCGGGCCGTTCCGGCGGCTACAAGCTGACGCGGCCGCCCGGGGAGATCTCCCTCCTCGAGGTGATTGAAGCGTCCGAGGGCCAGCTGATGACGCAGCGCTGCGTATTGAGCGGCGGCCCCTGTCACTGGCAGGGCACGATCTGCGCCGTCCACCCGATGCTCGAAGCCGCGGGCCGCGCCCTCACCGATACGCTACGGGCGGCGACCCTCGATTCCGTCGTCCACTTCGACCGTGAGCTCTGGAAGGGCTACCTCGGCGCACCCGCCGCTACGCCAGGCGCCGAGCCAGCCGATGGCTAGCGACGAGGTCAGACTGGCGCCCGCGCCGGAGGACTCCTACCGGCTGTACATCCTCACGAGCCTCGTGCTCGCGGTGTTCCTTGGCTTTGCGCTGGGCCTGCACACCGCCGTTTCCCGCATTACTGGCGGCGGCGACCCGGAACGCAGCGCCGACCTGCTTCAGGCGCACGGCCAGGTGCAGCTTCTGGGCTTCGCCGGTCTTTACGTCATGGGCATGAGCTTTCGCCTGCTGCCGCGGTTCGCCGGCTCCCGCCTCGCCCACCCGTCGCTGCTGACGCCGATCGTTGTGCTGATCGCGGCAGGCCTTGTGCCGCGGGCAATCGTCCTGCCGTTTCTCACCGGGTCGGCGCACGACGCGCTGCTGCTGTTCAGCGCCGCCGCCGTCGTCGCAGCGAATATTGCCTTTGCCCTCGTCATCTTCGAGACAGCGCGACGAGGCAGGGAGCGCGACGCTGCAGCGCTGGCGTTCGTAGGCGGCGCGTTGTTCTCGCTTGCCGCGTCGCTGGTGTTTCTCCTGGAAGCGGTCGATGCCACATCGGATGGGCTGCGCACGATCCCGCTGCTGAGCCAGAACGCGGTGCTGCAGCTGGAGCTCGATGGCTTCGTCCTGCTCTTCATCACCGGCGTCTCTTTCCGAGCGATCCCGACGATGGTGGGCATCGACAGGCCGGAGCCCCGGCAGGCCGCCCTGCTGGTCGGAGGCCTCATCGTCGCGGTGGGCCTGCTGTCAGCCTCGTTGCTCTATCTCGAGCACGTCACGTACTCGGAGTCCGGTGCGCGCGTGGTGTCGGCGAGCTACGCGGTGTTCGGCCTCGTGCTGCTGGGCGTCAGCTGGACGAGCGGCGCCGTACGGTCGGCCGGCAACCGGCTTCGTCCGGCATCGCAGCCGCATCTCTGGCTCGTACGCAGCGCCTTCGCCTGGATGGCTGTAGCAGGCGCGCTCGCTGTCTACGCCGGAGCAAGTGGCCTGATCGATGGGGCGATTCCGGGGCAGTTCGAGTTCGACGCCGTGCGCCACAGCCTCGGCCTCGGCGTGATCACCAACCTGATCGCCGGCATGTCGTTGATGATCGTGCCGGAGTTCGCGGCGCAGCGGCAGCACACGACGCAGCGCGGCCTCGCCCTGACCCTCGTCGTCCTGATAAACGCCGCTACCCTGCTGCGCGTTGCTCCCGCGATCGCCGGCACCGCCTGGAGCTACGACCTGCGCAACCTCTCGATGGCGGGCGCCGGCACACTCGCCGAGGTTGCCGTCATGCTCTTCGCCGTCTCATTGATCCGACTCGTCCGCACGCCCGCCGCAATCAGGAGGTCCGCATGACAGAGAGCACCACGCCCGACATTGCCCGTCTGATCCTCGACCAGGCACCGGACGCGATCATCTTCGCCGGCATCGATGGGACCGTGCAGGAGTGGAACGCCGCCGCCGAGCAGATCTTCGGCCACAGCTGCGACGAGGCGATGGGCCAGAGCCTCGACCTGATCATCCCGGAGCGCTTCCGGGAGTCGCACTGGACCGCCTTCGACGCCGCCATCGCCGCCGGGAAGACGCGTCTCAACGGCAAAGCACTGCCGACGCGCTCGATGCGCAAGGACGGTACGACGAT
>JBFWZE010000127.1:0-10791 GCA_050185685.1 Dehalococcoidia bacterium | reverse complement strand
CCTGCCGCTCATCGTCTTCGAGCAGCAGCCAGGGGTGGCCGTCCGTAAGGAGATCCTCCGGATGCGTGGCCTCATCGACTCCAGCAAGGTTCGCCACCCCGGCGCCGACGTCGCGCCCGCGGTCTGCACCCAGCTCCAGGCGCTGCTCGCGCAGGTACTCCCCGGCGCCGACCTCAAACAGCCGCTGGCGCTGTAGGGGCTACCCTCACCCGGCCTCCGGCCACCCTCTCCCAGCGGGGCGAGGGGATCCCGTCTGCGCCCAGTACGCAGCTGAGGCAGATGACTCAGGAGACCAGGATGCGTCCGAAGTCACGCCCCCAAATGGGGATGAAAGGGGCGTAGCCCCTCCCGGGGTCTGGGGTGTCCCCAGATTTACTACACCCGTCGCGAGCGCCGAAGGCGTGATGCGGTCCGCTGGCCGCCCGCCTGCAACAGCGCAGCACTGGTACCTCGGGTGACGAGGCGCTGTGCTAGAAGGCGGCCCTCACCCTAACCCTCTCCCAGCGGGGCGAGGGGATCCCGTCTGCGCCCGCTACGGACCCTGAGTGCACGAGATCGATGCCCGCCCGAAGGGCAGAAGCTTGCCGCGCCGCTGCCGACAATAGATCTGAGATGAAACGACTGATGGAGCTCGCCGGCTTCCTTGCCGCGCACGGCATGTGGTCCTTCGACGAGGACGGCGCCCTCACCCCCTTCGCCGGGTACGAGATGCCCGACGGCGCCCGCGGCCTCGTGCGCTTCGTCGATGCCTCGCTCGAGGCAGGCGTGGCGAACGCGCGCTACTACATCGAGAACAACCTGCAGCACGCCGCGATGGCGGTGATGGTCTTCGACGGCTCCTACATGGCGGACGGCAGCCCGGTGCAGGCGCTGCTCGTCGAAGGGCGCAAATATCGCGTCGCAGACGGCGATGCCCCCGGCGCCCTCGCCGTCGCGATTCCGTACCGCCCGGCGACCGAATCGACGCCCCTGGACATCCTCTTCCCGGAGCTGCTGCAGTTCGAGACGGACGGCGAGAGCTTCGACCTGCTCGAGGCGTTCTTCGGCGGTCTCGACAGCCACGGCCCCGCCGCCGAGTTCTGGGAGCAGCACGCGCGCTTCGAGCGCCAGGTCCCCGTCGCGAACGCGGGCTGAGCCGCGTCTTCACCGCTCCCGATTCACCGCGCCTCACTTGACGTAATGAGTCGCGAATCTCGCGACGAGATTCAAGTGACATAACGTTAGGCCAGGGCGCTGCGAAACACGCAGGTCCTCTGCGCAGGCGCCTCTGCACGCGAAACATACCGAGAAATCACAACTACCTCGGCATCGATCTAGCTTGACGATCGCGCGCTGACATCTATGATCAAGAGCGGCGCTTTTTTCAGCGATTGGCCTCGCCGGGGAACGCGCCGTATCCGGGACCTGCGGGGGCAGAAATTCTGTTCGACGGAGCGTTAACCATCCGGTAACGTTTCGCGTTCTCTTCATTGGCTGATTCTGTGTCTGCGAAGTTCGTTTTGGCTTGCTTGTTGGCGCGACCTCCCGGCTGGCAACGCGAAACGAAAAACCCGGGCACGGCGGACGCGGGTCACAGGTTGGTTTCCGCCTGGGCTCGAACTACAAGGGCATGACGCCCGGAAAGAGGAGATGTATCGAATCACGACCCTGACCTGAGTCTGAGCAACGCTACTTTTACTTTCACGCGTGACAGTTAAGGGAGGTTCGACACATGGAAGGATGCTCTCAATGAGTTCCCCGCCCTGTGTCACAATCATGAAAGGATCATTATTTCGGCTGGGAATACCAGTCGCGATCCTGATGCTAGCCGCCTTCGCTGCCTTTGGATCTCTCGCGGGTAACCCGGGAGTTGCACGGGCGGATGCGGATGCGGATGCGGGGTTCTTCGGGCCCTGCGCAATTGCCGACGCCGACGCGAACAACCACGTTGGCGTAAACACCGGCAACGCGTTCGCGATCGACTGCTTCGGCGGTCCGAACGAGGACGAGGACGCTTCTGGTGGTGGTACTACGGACGCTGACGCGCTCGAGTCCAACACCATCTTCAGCAGCACGGCCGCTGCCGCTGCTGCCGATGGTCCTGGCGCCGACGCTGACGCCTACGCTGGCACCTACTTCTGCTTCGCTTGCCGCACGGCTTCCGCCGCGGCTGCTGCTGCAGAGCCGGGCGCTGACGCCGAGTCTGACTCGAACGCGGTTACCGCGTTCAGCCTCTTCTCGCAGGCGTCTTCGACCGCTGACGCGTACGCTGTCCGCTGCGACAACTGCGATGCGGATTCGGAGAGTGAAGCATTCACCATTGGCTCGCTGTTCTCCAGCTCTGAGTCTTCGGCTTCGTCCGAGGCCCAGCGCTGCGACGACTGCACCGCGCGCGCCGACAGCGAAGCGCACACCACTGGTGGGTTCTTCTCCAGCTCTGACTCGGATGCGGACGCCAGCGCGACCCGCTGCGACGACTGCAGCGCTCGCGCCTACAGCGACGCGGACACCGAGGGGTGGTTCTCCTCGACCGAGTCTGACGCGGATGCTACCGCCAGCCGCTGCGACGACTGCCGCGCCTTTGCGAGCAGCGACGCGGATGTCGACGGTAACTTCTCGAACGCCAAGTCCAAGGCTGACGCTGACGCCGGCCGCTGCGACGACTGCCGCGCTTCTGCGGACAGCGACGCGCGTGTCGACGGCAACGGCTCGAACGCCTTCTCGAAGGCTGACGCCGACGCCAGCCGCTGCGACGACTGCCGCGCTTCTGCGGACAGCGTGGCGGACGTGGACGGCGATGGCTCTGACGCCTTCTCGAAGGCTGACGCCAACGCCGGCCGCTGCGACGACTGCCGCTCCAACGCGGACAGCGCCGCTTTCGTGAACGGCGACGACTCCAAGGCCTCTTCCAAGGCCGAGTCTGAAGCCGGTCGCTGCGACGACTGCATCGCGTACGCGGGCAGCCTCGCGGTAACCAATGGCAACGACTCCTCCTCGAAGTCGGAAGCCAACGCTGAAGTAGACCGCTGCGACTTCTGCGGCGGCGTTGCTCTGAGCGGCGCGTTTGCGCTCGACGACGACGCCCACGCCAAGTCGGAAGCGGACGTCGAAGTTAACCGCTGCAACGTTTGTGGCGGCATCGCCGGCAGCCTCGCGGTTGCTGACGGTGAGAACTCCAAGGCCAAGTCTGAGGCCAGTGTTGAAGTCGAGAAGTGTGGCTTCTGTGGCGGTGCCGCTGGCAGCGCTGCTCTGGCCCTCGGCGACAACTCCAAGGCCTCTTCTGAGGCTGAGGTCAAGGTCGAAGAGTGTGGCTTCTGTGGCGGTCTCGCTGGCTCGTTCGCGATTGCCGGTGACGACTCCTCCGCGAAGTCCAAGTCTGAGGCCTCGGTTGAGCACTGTGGCGGCTGCTTCGCAGTCGCTCTTGGTGGCGCCGCTGCTGACAACAACAGCGATGCTTCGGCCAAGAACATTGCCAAGGTCGACCACGGCGGCGACTTCGCCATTGCTGGCGGTATCGCTTACGCGGACGACAACTCTTCGGCTGACGTGACCAACATCGCGATCGCCAACGGCGGTGGCAGCTCTGCCATGGCTACCGGCGGTTGTATTGCTATCACGAACAGCACCTGCACCGCCCCGAACGTCGCTGTCTCGCTGGACGCTGGCGATGCGGTTGCGATGGGTAACGGTGTTGCGATCAACAACAGCACCGCGCACCAGAGCGCCAAGGCCATTGCTGACACCCCCGTTGACTGCAACGCTGGTGATGGCACGTTCGACAGCCTGGGCAACCCGGGTACCACGCACTGTGGCTACGACCTCACTGGTGATGGCAACCAGGACGGGAACCCGGATGTCCTGGTCGCTGAGGGTTCGCCCGCAGCGATCTCGGTATCTAACGCCACTGCCACCAATGGCAGCGGCGCGATCGCGTACGACAAGGCCATCAACAAGGGCGGTGTCGTTGCCGACTCCCAGACCACTGCGGTTGCTACCAATGGTGGCTACGCAGGTGCGGCGGGTAAGGCTGTCACCAACAATGCTGGCGTTGCCTTCAACACTTCGACCGCAACCGCAGACAACAGCGCCTCTGCTGCAGTCGGTTCGGCCGTTGTGAAGGATGGCGGCGTTATTGCAGCCAACGACACGACCGCGACTTCCACCACTGGCGGTGTCGCTCTCGCTGCTGGCTCGGCCAAGAACACCGGCGCTGAAGCTGCGGTCAACGTGACCCAGGCCAACGCTGATGGTGGCACGGTCGCTCTCGCGAATGGCGCTTCGACGGCCAGTGGTGCCGGCAGCCAGGCTGCGACTGTCTCTGTCGCCGATTCCTCGGTCCAGAACAGCAGTAGCACCGGTATCTCCTTCGGCGTCACCCAGGAATGCACAGCCGGTCAGACCAGTTGTGCAGAATCTAAGGGTGTTGCTGTTGCCAACGGCGGCACTGGCGTGGCTGCGACCAGCAGCACGGCGGATGCCAACGCTGGTGAAACCGCAACTGCCACAACGACCGCGCAGTCTGACAACGGCGTCGGCGGTGTTTCTGGTAGCGGCTGCCCGACCCAGGGTGTCGTGTACGAGAACGTCCAGAACCCGGATGGCAGCTTCACGCGCAAGGTCGTCTACAACAGCGGCTCCTCCTGCGTTACCTCGCAGGCCGCCGCAACGCCGGCTCCTTAATCGGAGCTAGCTAGCTCCCGGAAAGGCGCGGTTTCCCGCCGGACCGGCTGAGACGGTTATCACCGGGAGAAGAAAAGCGGTTTCCCTTCTCTTCTCCCGCTACAAACCCTCAACGAGAGGGGCCTTCGCAAGAAGGCCCCTCTCGCTTTATCAAGGGATCGCTGCTCCTAGATTCACCACGGCAACACTCGGGGTCGCAGCCGTCTCTCCTCCTGGCCGTCCAACAATGAATCATCGGGGTGCTGAACGCCGAAAAGCTGCCGAGAATTGTAATAAGAGCCCCTATTGTCAAGTAGGAGTCCTGCTTCTACGATTCGTATCTCAGTAGGGCTCTTCTCGCCGCGCCGGAGGATGAGTGCCATGCCAAGCCCGCCACGTCTTGCCGTCGCTTTCAGTCTGATGTCCCTTGGTGCCGCTGCTATCGCTGCTGGTGCACTCGCCTTTGGCGGGAGCATTGCCGCCGACGAGCCGGTGTCGTCGAGCACCCAGACGTCTCAACTCAATGACTCACTCGACACGCTCAACCAGCTGATCGATGACGTCACGAACAGCCTGCCAGAGACAACGCCTGAGATTGATGAGAGGCTGCAGACGGCAAAGCAGGTCCCGCCGGTCCTGCTAAACCAGCCCTCGACGACCACGACTACCTCAGCCTCCGCGAGCAGCGCTGCAGTCACGGAGACGCCGACCACCCCTGCACAGGGGCTGACGGGCGCTGTGGTGACCAACAGCGCGTCCGTTAGTACAAACGTGACCCAAGGTGAGGGCACTGCACAAAGTAGCAGCATGGCGACCGGCGGTGGCCTCGCGGCGGTGAGTAGCGGGCCCGTGACCCAGACGTCCCAGAACGGCAACGCGACCGCGACTTCCTCGGCGGAGGTCAAGGACAGCAGCGGCACCGGCTTCTCAGTCAGCTCCAAGACGACTTGCACCGCCGGCGGAAACTGCGCGAGCCAGCCAGGGCGTAGCGGTGGTGAATGGTGGTCAGGGCGCTGCCGTCTCGAACAGCAACGCTCAGGTCGGCAACCAGGGCTCGGCGACTGCCGTCAGCAGCGCTACCGCCGGCGGGGATGGCTGTGACAGCAATGGCGTGCAGTACAAGATGATCGTCAACCCGGACGGCAGCTACACGAAGGAAGTCTCCTTCAGCTTTGGTGCTGCCTGCTCGCAGACAGAGGCTACCGCAACCCAGTAGCCTTCGCGTTATTCGAGAAATCTGAAGGCCGTCCTCAGACCCTGAGGATGGCCTTTCTGCATGCCTGCCTCGCCGCGTCTTTCATTGTTCCCAGTGCCCGGAGCCCGTATATTCACAAGAAGCACATCCGAAGGGTTGGAACTGTATGGCGTCATCCGCATTCTGGAAGGTCCTGTCGAGCGTCCTGGCGGTCGTCGTTCTGGGAGTTGCCGTCGCGGCTGCGGCGTACTTCTTCTGGATCAAGGACGATGATGAAGGCGGCTCGAACGGCGGCGCGGTTTCCAGCGTCCAGGTCAGTTCTGTGCTCTTCAGTAACGAGATCGATTCCGATGGCAACCCCGTGAACACGCGCATCGCTCTGCCGGCCGGCTCGCGCGCCGTACGGGCCAGTGTTCGCCTCTTGAACGTCCAGCCCGGCATGACGATCGAAGGCAAGTGGTTCCAGCTCGGGCCCACCGACGCAGGAGCTGAGGGAATCGAAATCAGCACCTCGAAGGTCGTGCTTAACGCAGACACCATCAGCAGCTCGGACGTGAGCCGGGTCCAGTTCTCGCTCGGCACAAATGGTCCGCCGCTCCCGGAGGACGCCTGGCTCCTCCGTGTGTACGTGAACGGACAGCTCGTCAAAACCGCAGGCTTCGTGATCGGCGGCAGCACTCCGCGCAATTCGACCACGACGACCCCGCCGCCCGCGACTAGCCCCACACCCGCACGCTAAGGCGCGCCTGGCTGCGAGGCTGAGACACACGCAACGAGGCCGGAGTCATCTGACTCCGGCCTCGTTGACCTATTACTGGATTAGAACTGCGATTTGGATCGTCTCAGGTCCAGGTCGCCGCTACGCTCCACGCTGCAAGCGGCGAGGTCAGGTTCAGTTCGCATCCCCGGACAGCCTTTTTAGCGCTAGCCAATTCGTCGCTTTCTTGAACGGCCCTCGAGGCGGGCTAAGGGGCTCTTATTAAGGAACATTACAAATCTCGTTAAAGATCGCGTTGCATACAAGCGTTGTGTCTCTCAGCGCCTTGTGCCGCATCTCTGTCATGAGCAAGAGGGCAGACCGCGAGATATCCCTAGTGACGCGCGCAGAGCGATGGCAGGGAATACTGAATGCTTCGCCAGATCCGAGAGCATCGGCGCGATGAGCGCCACGACGGCGAGGCTGAAGGCGAGATGACCCGAAAGAACGAGGCCGGAGCATCTCGCTCCGGCCTCATTGTACGCTGCTGCGTTCCTGAACTACGGGTCGAACGTGGTGAGCGGACCTGGCAGCGGGGAACAGGTGCCCGCTGAGACCTGGATGCGCCAGTTCGGGTCGTTACTTGCATCAGACAGGTTCGTCACGCTCGTACCGGAGACGGTGGTAACTGTCGTCCAGCTAAAGAAGCTCTGACGCTGGATCCGGTACGAAGTCGCGCCCGGGACCGCGTTCCAGCTGAACGAGACCGTACCGCCGCCGCTAACCGAGGTGTCTGATTTGGTGACGATTGTCGGCGCTGCGCAGGCACTGCCAGAAGGCGGGGTGCTCGTTGGTGTAGGGCTCGGCGTCCGCGTCGGTACAGGCGTCGCGGTCGAAGCCGGCGGCGGTGTTGATGTCGGCGTCGATGTCGATGTCGGCACTGGCGTCGGGTCCGAGGACGCACTGCCGCCCGTCGCTGTGACGCGGAGGGCGACCCAGTCGAGGCTGAAGTCGCGGCTGGTGCTTGAGGAGACGTCGATTACGCGGACGCGGAAGTTCGCGTTGGACAGCTCGCTGGAGGACCAGGTGCGGCCCCAGGTGTCGTTCGCGGCGCCCAGGATGTAGGTCGCCTCGGTCGTCGTCAGAGTGCTCGTCTGCTTCGCCGTGGTCCAGCTGCTGCCGCCGTTCCAGGAGAGCTGCACGCAGAAGCGCGGCGAGCTCGAGGTGGATTCGGCCCAGCCGTCGAGGCGGACCTCGATGCCGTTGATCGCCGCGCCGCTGTTCACGTTGGCCGTGAAGTTGGAGAAGACGTGCTTATCCTTGGCGGTCGAGGTGCAGCTGGTGCTGGTGCCATTGCCACTGTTGGTGTCGACTGCGGCCCCGGAGCCGTCCTGGCAAGCGTTTGCGGGGTTGGTCTCGTAGCCGTTGTTGTCGCCGGAGGAGCTCGTTACGGCCGCCTGTGCAGTGCAGCTCAGGAAGGGTTTCCCGGTCGTGAAGCTCCAGCTCGTAACCGGGTCGAGGCTGTTGCCGGCGACGTCCTTGATTGCGCTGGTCAGTCCTACGTTGTAGAGCGTTTCGGTCGCCAGCGCCGATGAAGGCGTGAATGTTGCGGTGTTGCCGCTGAAGCTAAAGGCACCGTTCACAGTGGTGTCTCCCGGGCCGCTGACCCGGAAGCTGGCGCTGTCGACCGTCGAGGTGTTGATCGGCTCGCTGAAGGTCGCGGTCACTGTCGTGTTGGTGGCGACGTTCGTTGCGTTGACGGCAGGCGTCCTTGCGGTGACAGTCGGCGGCGTCTCGTCGGGGCCAGTGGTCCCTACGGCAGCGACGGCGTTGATCAGCCCGTAACCGTAGCTGCTGTCGAGGCCTGGCGTGCCCAGATCGGTTGCTGTGGTCTGTATCTTGCCGCGAATCTGGCTCGCATTCAGCGACGGATCGCTGGACTTGATCAGCGCTGCAAGGCCGGACACGTGGGGCGTCGCCATCGAGGTGCCGCTAATCGTGTTGGTGCCGCCGTTCAGCCAGGTCGAATTGATGCTGACGCCGGGTGCGGCGATGTCGACGTAGCTGCCGCGAGTAGAGAAGCTTGCGACGTTATTGTTCGAGTCGGTTGCTGCGACCGCAAAGGCGTTTGTGTAGGCGCCCGGGTAGCTGATCGTGTTGGTGGTTGGTCCATTGTTGCCGGCAGCCGCAACGACAAGGACGCCGTTATTCGCTGCGTAATCGACCGCGGCCTGGAGCGCGCTGTCGGCGGGCCCGCCGAGGCTCATGCTGATAATGTCTGCCTTGACACCGTTGGGATTGGCCCCGCTCGCCCACTCGATGCCTTTGACCACATTTGCGTAGCTGCCGGATCCATTGGCGGCGAGGACCTTAAGCGAGTAGATGGTTGCCTTTGGTGCGACACCGACCAGGCCATTGCCGTTGTCTACCGCCGCGATGGTGCCGGCGACGTGTGTGCCATGGCCATTGTCGTCCTCGGGGACGGCGTCATTGTTGACGAAGTCGTACCCACCGGCATAGTTCGCCGCAAGGTCAGGGTGGTCGGTGTCGATACCGGTGTCAATGATTGCGACTTTCACGCCGGCTCCGGCGGGTAGACCGCTTCCGACGTTCACGGCGTCTTCGGCGCCGCCCCAGACGCGCTCGGCATCGATCTTATCGACGCCCCAGTCGATCGAGTCTTCGAATGCTGTGGCGGTCGGCTCAATACGGATGTTGAAGAAGCGGCCGGAGTATTGCTGGAGGAGGCTAACCGCGGACTGGGGCAGTGAGACGGCGATCGTGGTTGAGGTGACGAACTCCGCTTTGACGCTGCCACCGAGACTGCCGATTACGGCGCGGTCGGTGACATTGGCGCGGCCAGGAAGGTCGATGAAGACGCTTACAAAGCCGGGCGGCGGTGTCTGCGCCTGACTGCTGCGGGGCGGCGTGCCCGAAACAAGGAGAACCCCAACGAGCGTCAGCAGCAGCAGTAAGCGTTTCAAGTGAATCTTCCTGTCGGCTCAGATTGTTGCATCGGTCTTGCGCAGCGTCAACGACGCGCGGAGTAACCCACATAAGAGTCGGAAAATTGTGTCATGGCCTGAAGGTCGTTTCGGGGTTGGCGGTGCTATTCGGGCTCAACGACCCGCGGGCGGCTGCCGCGAGACGCGGAAGGCAGCGTCTTTCGCCAGAGGACGACGAGGCCGACGAGGCTGACCGGGACGATCAGGAAGAAGTGCAGCGCGAGCGCGTACGCCGCCGCCGCAGCCTGCGCCACGCCCGATTTGACCAGCGCTTCCGTCGCGAGGATCTGGAAGGCGCCGACGCCCCCCTGGGCCAGCGGAACTGAGAGGCCTACGTTGGCGGCGGCGCCGGCGAACGCAATCGTGATCAGCGAGGCATCGAGGTCGAAGGCGCGGGCGACGAACCAGTACATCGCCAGCTCCATGCCCCAGGCGCCAACCGTCGCGACCATCGCCATGCCGAAGCGCCGCGGGCTCGTGAGCACCGTGAAGCCGGTGAGGAACGACCCGCCGAGCGCGGCGATCTGGGCGTGGATCGCATCGCCCAGGAAGGGGACACGCAGGCGGCCGAACGTCGTGAGCAGGCCGGGCCGGTTCGCCACAGCGGTGCAGAAGACGAACCCGGTCAGAGTGCCCGCGAGCAGCAGCAGCCCGATCGTCAGGTACGCGGCGCCGCTGTCCACCAGCAGCAAGCCCCAGAGCACGAACGTCGCAAGCACAAGGCCGTCAAAGAGGCGCTCCATCAGCAGCACGCCGAAGGTCCGCATCCGCGGCACCTCGAAGTGCTCGTACAGGTACTCGGCGCGGACCAGCTCGCCGGCCCGCAGCGGCAGCAGGTTGTTGCCCGCGTAGCCGATCAAGACGGACGGCAGCAGCCGTTTCGTCGAAAGCTCGTGGTTCGGGGCCAGGAAGACGCTCCAGCGCAGCGAGCGGAACACGACGGAGACGCCGAAGAGCGCCAACCCCGGCACGACGTACGCATAGTTCGCGCCTTCCAGCGCGTCGACCACGTCACCGAGGTCGATCGACAGGAGGAAGTAGGCGGAGAAGATCACGCTGACGGCCACCAGGACCAGCAGCTTCAGCCAGTGACTGTTGCGTTCTGAGGCCGGCATCGCGGCAATTCTAACAGGCGGTTTCGCGGCGTCCCGGGCGGCGGACGCTTGCCTCTCGTCGTTCGGTCAGGCGTCGAGGTGGCAGAGGTCGTTCAGCAGCGCGAGGATGGTGCGCGGCCCGCGAAACTCAATCGCGGAGAG
>JBFWZE010000126.1:0-10817 GCA_050185685.1 Dehalococcoidia bacterium | reverse complement strand
ACGCCGGGCATGATCAGCGCGTCATAGCCGATCCAGACGTCGTTGCCGATCACGGTGTCGCCGCGGAACGGCAGCTCGGAGAAGTCTGGTGTGACCCGCTCCCAGCCGTTGCCGAAGATGTTGAACGGATAGGTCGAGAAGCCGGACATCTTGTGGTTCGCGCCGTTCATGATGAACTTCGTTCCCCGGGCGATCGCGCAGAACTTCCCGATCACGAGCCGGTCACCGATGAAGTCGAAGTGGTAGAGGACGTTGCGTTCGAACCCTTCGGAGTCTTCCGGGTCGTCGTAGTAGGTGTAATCGCCGATGACGATGTTCGGGTTACTGACGGTGTTCTTGATGAAGCAGACCTGGGGGAAGCCTGTCATTGGGTGCTTGTTGAGGGGATCGGGTCCGGTCAATGCGTTTCTCCAGCGCCTGTTTCCGAGGGCAGGCCGTCTACGATCAGGTTGGTGTGGGTGTAGCGGACGTCGTCCGTGATCTCGCGCCCGAACCAGGGAGGCGGCTCGAACGCCCGGCTGGCCGCCTCGTCGGGGAACTCGACCTCGGCGCAGGCGAGACCCTCGAAGCGGCCGTGGAAGACATCGAGCTCGATGCCGCCCGGCAGCCGGTAGCGCGTCTTCGAGACGAAGCGGTCACCGACCTGCGGCCAGCGCGCTTCGAACTCCGCCCGGTCGATCTCGCGTTCCGACTCCCAGCGCACGCCGCCGGAGCCGCGCTTCAGCGTCTCCACGAAGCTGCTGCCCTCGCTGCGCAGCCGCACTTCGGTGCCGTCCGCGGACTCGAAGTAGAAGCTGACGTAGCCCTGCAGCAGCTCGGCGTGCGGGTAAGAAGCCGCGTCCTCCGGCGGCGCCTCGACGAGGAACCGCCGTTCAATCTCCAGATGGCCGGGGTCGATATCGGGCATGGAGCGAGTGTACAGGGCGAGCGTTGACAGACGGAGAACGCACGAATAATAGTGCGCCTGACGTCACCGACATCACGACACGTTTCAGGCACCGGATTACGCCGCGCGGCGCAGGTGCTCTAGCCAGAAGAGGAGCTCAGGTCGTCATGGGTATGGAGCAGGACGCTGCGAAAGTGCTGAACGAAGAGGTATCGCTGTGCGCCGTCGTCGCCTCGCGAGGGACAGGCGGCCGCGTTGCCGCCTCAATGCTTGGCGGGCAGGCAATCAACGCCGGTGGCGGCGTCGTCGCCTCGATGGCCGCTTCGATGGCAGGCAGCGCGATCAACGCGAAGAGCGAGAGCCCGTTTGGTGACTACAAGGGCTACATGATCCTCGCGGCCGGCAAGACGAAGCTCGGCTTCTTCAAAATGAAGCGCGGTCTCCTCAGCAACGGCATCGGCGACTTTCTCAGCGCCTGTCCGCGAGACCAGATTTCGAAGTTCGCGGTCGCGGGCGGCGGAATCGCCACCTCCGCTGTCGACATCGAGCTGACGGACGGCGGCGCCTACGAGCTCGAAGTGCCCCGTGCGAGCAAGGGCAAAGCGGAGAAGCTCCAGAAGGAGCTCGGCTTCTAGGCAACGGCAGCGGGTAGCCCTTGCCGCCGCAAGCCGGTTGGCCCTGTGCATCGTCCGTCCGCCGCGTGATCATGATCGCGGAAGGAACGGCACGCGGGTCATGTCACCGCCGGAAACCGTCACGAAACGGACAGACGGACAGTCAGTGGCCGGCTCGTCAGGGTAACGATGACCCTGCAGTTCTTGCGTCGTCCCCTGGTACGGGCCGCGCTGATCGGCCTTGTTCTCTGCTGCTTTCTCGCCGTGGTTCTCCGCTTCGTCCTGCCGCAGGTGGGGCTGCTGACCTCCTCCTCGCGGGTGCTCGAGGAGATGACATGGTGGGTCGTCCTGCTGGCCGTACTCGCGCAGGTCCTTTGTTATGTCTGCCACGGTTATGTGATCCGGGGACTGCAGGCCGCATTCGGCGAGAAGCTCGAGTTCCTCCGGGGCGTCGCGATCGTGATGGCGTCGTACAGCCTTTCGATGATCTGGGGCGGCCAGCTCACGAACTCAGCGGCAACCTATCGATGGCTGCGGCGTGGCGGAGAGACCGGTGAAGCAGCGGTCCTGACCGGGATCATCCTCCCCTTGCTTAACACCGTCTCGTTCGCCCTGTTCTCCGCCATCGGGCTCGTGTTTCTTCTTGCGTACGGCGAGCTGTCTACCGTGCTGGTTGTCCTCTTCGGCATCGCACTGCTTCTGGTGCTCTCGGCTCTTGGCATTACCTGGTGGCTGATGCGTCACCGTGCCGAGATGGTCGTCGCGCTCGACCTCCTGTCGCGACAGTGGGCGAGGTTCCGGCGGCGGACGTACGAGCCCGAGAGCAGCCGCGAGGCAATCAGCCGGTTGACGACGGCTCTTGACCACTTCTTCGTTGGGCGATGGCAGCGCGCGGTCCTCGGTGACTTTCTGAGTGCGGCCTGCGACTTTGCGACGCTCTACATCCTGTTCTTCGCAGCCGGTTACACGATGTCCCCCGGCGTTGCGCTTGCCGGCTATGGGTTGCCGTTGCTCGCCGGCAAGCTCTCGATCCTGCCGGGCGGCCTGGGCGTCATCGAAGGCGGTATGGCGGCCCTGTACTTGAGTCTCGGCGTCCCGGGTGAGGTGGTCGTTGTCGTGGTGATCGGCTATCGCCTGCTGTCGTTCTGGATTCCGGTGCTGCTTGGCTTCCCGCTCGCGATCGTCCTCGACAGGGGCCTTCTAATCGCGACGACACCGCCACCTGCGGGCAGCGCCCCGGAATGAGCCCGGCGATATTCAGACTGACGCCCTCATAAGTGGTCGAAGCTCCTGAGGCAGCGCCGGGTATCGGTAATCAGGGCGTTCGAACAGCTTGCACTTCTGTCTCTACCTCAGCCTGACGTCGCAGCGGCGGTTTCGCGATGAGGAAGAGCAGCCCTGAGAGGCCGAAGCCCGCGAGCGTTACAACCCAGGCGAGGCGCGGCTCCGAGAGCTGGGCGAGAAGCACGGCGAACAGCGGCGCACTCATCGCGGCGGTGCCGATCGAAACCGGGAAGATGATGCCGCGAATCGAGCCGATGAAACGTCGTCCAAAGTAGGCGGGCCAGACGACGTTCGCCATGGTATTGTTCGCGCCCTGGCCGATGCCCCAGAGGATGTTGTGCACCGCCAGGAGCATGATGCTGTCACGCGCGAAGATCATGGGCAGGGCAGAGACGCCGGCGATGATGCCGCCGCCGAAGCCAATCAGGCGTACGGCGAAGCGGTCGGCCAGCACGCCGCAGGCGAGCCCTGAGAGCACGACGAGCAGCGGCGCCAGCGCGGTACCGAGCGCGACGTAGCCGGCATCGATGCCCGTGTCCTGCCAGAACGGCACGCGGTTCACCAGCGTGCCCTGCGTGACGATGCCGCCGAACGCCGTTGCGGTGATCAGCAGCCAGAAGATGCCGCTGTGCATCACCTCACGTACGTTCCAGCTTTCGTCCTCGACGACTGCTACCTTTTTCGTGTCCGCCGGCTGTGGCGGTGCTTCTAGGCCGTCGACCGTGAGGCCCATCGACTCCGGGTCTTTGCGCATCAGCAGGGCACAGATTGGAGCTGCGCCGAGAGCCAGGATGGCGCCGAGCACAATCCAGGCAGTGCGCCAGCCCCATAGCTCGATGATCAACTGCGCGATTGGGATGAGCAGGAGGTTGCCGGCCGGTGTCCCCGCCGTGGCCAGCGATAGCGCTTTCCCGCGCTTGACCTGGAACCACTTCGCGACCGGGACGACGGTGAGGAGCTGGCCGCTGGGGCCGCCGAAACCGCTGAGGCCCGAGATCGCGTAGAGCAGGTAGAACACCCACAGCTCGTGCACCAGACCCACCGCCATGATCGAGGCGCCGGCGACCAGCGCAGCGACTGTCCCGAGGACCCGGCTGCCAAGGCGGTCCAGCAGCATCCCGAGGAACGGCGACGTGACACCGGCGACCGCGAGACGAAAGGTGAGGCCGAGGACGAGCTGGCTTTCACTCCAGCCCGTATCGTCTCGCATCGGGTTGATGAAGAAGCCGAAGGTGACGGCAGTCGCCGGCGAGGACGCGAGGTTCATCACCAGAGCGACCGCCACGATTACCCAGCCGTAGAACAGCGGACGCCGCTCGGTTTGAGGCATTCGGGGCATTCTAGGTCGATGCCGGGAGACTGTGGAAGAGCGCGCTGGTGTCGACCCCTCCGATACGAAACCTCAGATTGGCATGGCCCTGCAACGTGCGTGCAACGCGATGAAGCAACGCTAGACGCCTCTGTAGCCCCGCGCCGCCCACTCTGGTTCAGTGCTGGCCTGAGGCGCCTCGCCTTCAAACTTCGCTGGCCCACCCCGCGCACATCCCCACCGATCAAGGAGAACATGACCTATGCGAATGGATTTGAGGCCGCGCGCCCTCGTCGGCGCCCTATCTGCCGGGGCGGTTATCGCCGTGGCGGCGCTGGTAACCCCCGGCAGCCCGATCGCCCAGGGTCAGGAGCCAACCTCGACCCCCACGGCAACGGCGACGAACACGGCGACCGTGACGTCCACCGTCACCGCGACGACGACCCCGCCGACCAGCACGCCTACCCTCACCCCAAGCCCGACGAGCACGGCTCCGGCGGCGACATCGACCGCCGCCGCTTCGACGCCAACCCGCACGCCGACGCCGGTTCAGAACCCGGTGCAGCCGCCGGCCACCGGCGACGGCGGTCTTCGCTAGACAAGACAGCCCTCGGTATCAAGGGGGCTCCAGTCTCTCGCTATGACGAAAAGGGCCCTGCAACATGCAGGACCCTTCGATTTCTCTCTACCGCTGCGGTCTACTTGACCGTCACCTCGCCGTACATGCCCTTGAAGGCGTGCGGCTCCCCGCCTTCGACCTCTGGAGGACCGTCGCCGTTCTCCGCGGCGTTGAGGTAAGCCTCCGGGTCGGCGCCGGTGGGGATGAAGCAGAGGACCGCGTATCGGCCCTTCTCCGTCAGCGTGCCATCGCCGAGGACTGGCATTGCGTCCTCGCCCGGCGCAGCGATCAGGACCATCGCCGGTTCAGTCTCCGCGATGACGCCCAGCTCTTCGTCCGAGAGCTTGATCAGGTCGCCAACCGGCCGCTTCTCGTCGTCGGGCAGGCGGATGACCACCATTTCGTGCAGCTCCTTGTTCGAGCTGTTCGTCATCTCCAGCTTCGAGCCCGGGGCGATCGTCTTCGGCAGCCCGGCGAAGCCATAGTCCTGTGCCTTGACGCCATACGTCTTTGCGGAGCCGCCGTCATCATCGCCGCCGCAGGCGAGACTCAAGACGATGCCAGCCCCGATAGCTACGAGGCCGAGACGAAGAGCCAGTTTTGTGCGCGTTCCCATTTCGAAGGGGTCCTTCCGTTGACGCGTCGCCGCATCGCTAGCCCGGTTCCTTCTGGCGAGGAGCGGGTACAGGTCACATTGCTTTCGTAGTCTCTAATTCAGGGGATCTAGCGGTAACGGCCGCGCGACCTATGGAAGAGGGCGACCTGCGACGGGTTGACACTATCCTGCAAACGACCGATGAACCGAAATACACGGCATCAGCCGGCAGGCGTTTTACATAGCACCGGCCGCTTCGTAGACTTTTCCTATGCTGATCCTCGGAATCGATACCTCATGTGACGAAACTTCCGCCGGCATTGTCGAAGACGGCCTGCGTGTAAAGGCGAACATCATCTCCTCCCAGGCTGCAGTCCATGCGCAGTACGGAGGCGTCGTGCCGGAGGTGGCCTCGCGCCATCACATGGAGGCGATGATCCCGGCGGTCCAGGCCGCCCTCAACGAGTCCGGCGCTACGAAAGAAGACCTCGACGCTATCGCTGTGACCGCTGGCCCCGGTCTCGCCGGCTGCCTCCTCGTCGGCCTCAACACGGCGAAGTCGCTCTCCTACGCGTGGGATAAGCCGCTGATCGCCGTGAACCACCTTGAAGGCCACATCTACGCGAACTGGCTCGACCGCGACCCGGTCCCCGAGATGCCGGCGATCATCCTCATCGTCTCCGGCGCCCACACCGAGCTCGTCCTCGTGCGCGATCACGGTGATTACGAGCTCCTCGGCAGCACGCGCGATGACGCGGCTGGCGAGGCGTTCGACAAGGCTGCGCGCCTTCTCGGCCTCGGTTTCCCGGGTGGGCCGCTGATTCAGCGCAAGGCGGCGGAGGCGAGCGCGAAGCCGCCGCGCCTGCCGCGGGCAATGCTCGGCAGCAGCCTGGACTTCAGCTTCAGCGGCCTCAAGACCGCCGTCCGCACGATGGCGATGGAGGGCGAAGTGCCCGTGGCCGACATCGCTGCGGGCTTCCAGGCCTCGGTCGTCGACGTTCTGACGAAGAAGACGAGGATGGCGGTCGAGCAAAACGACGTGCGCTGCGTGCTGCTCTCCGGCGGTGTCGCGGCGAACGGCCCGCTGCGCGCTTCGTTACAAGCCTCGCTGCCGGTGCCGGTGTTCTACCCGCCGCCGATCCTCTGCACGGATAACGGCGCGATGATTGCCGCCGCGGCCTATTACCGCGCGCAGGCGGGTGCGACAGGCCTCGGCCTCGATGCGCGTCCGTCCTGGCCGATCGCTCTGCTCGCGTAAAAGCGTCGTGGCCGCTGACTCTCGCGGATCGGCGAGTCTCCGGCTTCAATGTCCATTGAAATCGCCTCGCTCTTCCGCGATAGTCGATCGCAGACCTGTGCCCAGCTACCCCGGAGGACCTCGTGCAGAAGAGCGAATGTACCCACTACGAAGAGGCGATGGCCGCCACGGAGCCCCGTGCTGAGAAGTGCGAGGTCTGCGGTCTGCCAGGCCCGATTCGCGCCTGTGCGACCTGCGGCTTCGTCGGCTGCTGCGAGTCGATGAACTCCCACGACACCGAGCACTGGAAAGAGACGGGTCATCCGATCATCATCCGCCTGCCCAAGAACGAGGCGTCCTGGGTCTGGTGCTACGAGCACAACGAGTACCTGAAGTAACCGCCCCGGACTGACGCGCGGCCCTGACCTTCGGGTCAGATGGCGCGGCCGAATGTGCCGCATGGCCCTCGGTTGCCGTGTGCCGGGCTGCGAAGCTCAATGCGTGAGAGGAGTCACGCATTGAGCGCCTGGAGCCCCATCGACACCCAGCACTATGAGCTGAGGAGTATCGACTCGCCGGTCGAGCGATCGCGTCCCGGCCTCGGCGTCCGGTTCATCAGCGCGGTTGCGCTTGTTGCCGCTGTCGTGGGCGGAGTCTCCGGCGGTGTCGTCGCGAACCTGACGGCTGAGACGCCTCAGGCAGTCACGACTATTGTTGAGGTGACCCCCGAACCTTCAACCACCGTGGCCGACCTGCCGGCAACGATCGCGACGGTGAGCAAGTCGGTGTTGGCGATTCGGGTGACCGCAGTGATCGGTTCACCGCCGCGCACGTACGAGGTTGATGGGGCCGGCACCGGCTTCGTCCTCAGCGCCGACGGCACAATTGCGACGAACGCCCACGTGATCAGCGGAGCTCAGCACATCACCGTCATGCTCCCGGACGGCACGGGGCTTCCGGCAACGGTTGTCGGGGTCGATAGCGCGACCGACCTCGCCGTCCTGCGTATCGATCGCACCGACCTGATCCCGATCAGCCTCGGCCGCTCTGCCGATGTCCGAATTGGAGATGAGGTGATCGCGGTTGGCAATGCCCTGTCGCTGGAAGGCAGCCTTACGGCCAGCCGCGGCATTGTCTCAGCACTGCACCGTTCAATCACGACGAGCCAGGGGCGCGTCGCCTCGAACCTGATTCAGACCGACGCAGCGATCAATGAGGGCGACTCCGGCGGCGCGCTGACGAACCGCAGCGGTCAGCTCGTCGGTATCAACAACGCGGCATCGGGCAGCGGCGAGAACATCGGCTTCGCGATCCCGATCGACGATGCGCTGCCGATTCTGCTCCGTCTTGCTGCGACGACGCCGTAGCGCTATTCGGCGAGGCGGATGCCCGTGAACTGCCAGCGGTGGTAGGGCTGGAAGAAGTTGCGGTAGCTGGCGCGGATATGAGAGAGCGGCGTGGCGCACGATCCGCCCCGCAGCACGTTCTGCCCCGACATGAACTTGCCGTTGTACTCGCCGACAGTGCCGGGTAGCGGCTCGAATCCCGGGTACGGCGTGTAGGCGCTCTGGGTCCATTGCCAGACATCACCGTAGAACCGCGTGCCCTCGGGCGTCGATGCCGGGTGATAGATGCCGCTCTCGACGAAGTTGCCCTCGATCGGCATCGATTCGGCAGCGTGTTCCCACTCCTGCTCGGTCGGCAGCCGCTTACCCGCCCAGTGCGCAAAGGCGGCGGCCTCGTAGTGGGAGACGTGGGTCACGGGCTCGTTCGGGTCGACGCGGCGCATGCCCGAGAGGGTGAAGTTCCACCACTCACCGCCGCGCTGCTCCCAGTACATCGGCGCGTCCCACTTCTCGCGGTTGATCGTCGCCCAGCCGTCTGAGAGCCAGATCTCCGGCTTGCTGTAGCCGCCGTCGGCCATGAACTCGAGGTACTCGCGGTTGGTCACCGGGCGGTCGGCGAGGCGGTAGGGTTCGAGGTAGACGCGGTGACGTGGGAGCTCGTTGTCGAAGGCAAAGCCACCGCCCTGCGCGCCGATCTCGATCAGGCCGCCTTCGGACTCGATCCAGCCCTGCGGCCGCGTCCGCGAGACGTGCTCCGCGGCCGCCGCATAGACGGGCTCCAGCGGGTTGCTCCAGAGGATGTGCTTGATGTCGGTCAGGAGCAGCTCCTGGTGCTGCTGCTCGTGGTTGATGCCGAGCGTGATCACCGGCCCGATCTGCGCCAGCAGCCCGGCGTCGGCGTGCTCGATCAGCGACAGTGTCGCCTCAGTGACGTACGCGCGGTAGGCGTAGATCTCCTGCACCGAGGGGCGCGACAGCATGCCGCGGCGCAGACGCGGGTGAAAGACGCCGGCGCCGTTGTAGTAGGAGTTGAAGAGGTAGTGGTACTTCGGGTGGAAACGCGCATAGCCCGGCTGGAAGACGTCGAGGACGAACTGCTCGAAGAACCAGCTCGTGTGAGCGAGGTGCCACTTCGGCGGACTGACGTCCGGCATCGACTGGATGACATAGTCCTCAGTCTCGAGGGGTGAGCAGAGCGCCTCGGTCTGCTGCCGCATCTCGCGGAACGCAGCCGCGAGGCCAGCGTTGTCGTACTGGGCGAGGCCCGTCTGTTCGATTGTGAGGTTGCTCATGGTGCCCTCCGAGGGGTGTCTACCGTTGTACTTCGCCTCGCCGACGCGCCTGGATCAGGCCCGCGATGAGAGCGAAAGGCCGAAGAGGTCTCCGGGCGCTGCATACCAGCGGTCAAGCTTGAGGCCCGCCTCGCGAAGCATCTGCGCTACCGATTCGCGCGTGAACTTGTAGGAGCTCTCGGTCCAGATCGTTTCCTCCGGGCTGATCTCGATCGTGAGGTCGAGCTTGCGGAGGTGGGCGACCTGGGGGCTGCGCGGCCGCAGGTGCATCTCGATGCGGGAGTCGTCGCGATTGAAGTAGGCGTAGTGGTCGAACGCCGCCGGGTCGAAGTCGCCTTCAAGGCCGGCGTTGAGGACGTTCAGCATGTTGCGGTTGAACTCGGCGGTGACGCCGGCCGCGTCGTTGTAAGCGGCCTCGATCGTCGCCACCTCTTTTACCAGGTCGGTGCCCAGGAGCAGAGAGCCGTTCTCGCCGAGAACCTCGCGGATCTTGCTGAGCTGCGCGACCCGCTCTTCGGCGTGAAGGTTGCCGATCGTGCTGCCGAGGAAGAGGACCAGGCGTTTGCCGTCGGGCGGAGGCGCCTTTCCAAGGTCGGCCTCAAAGTCGCCCACGACGCCATGAAGCTCGAGGTCCGGGTAGCGCTGCTGCAGCTCTCCGGCAGCGAGGCGGATGATCGACTCGCTCACGTCGAACGGTAGGTAGCGCTTGAGACAGCCGTTCGCCACGCCGGCGTCGAGGAGCAGGCGGGTCTTTGTCGAAGAGCCGGAGCCGAGCTCGAGGATCTCGTCCGGGCGCACCGCCGCGATGACATCGTCGGCGATTGCGTTGAGGAGCTCGCCCTCGGCGCGCATCGGGTAGTACTCGATGAGCTCGGTGATCTGCTCGAAGAGGTCGGAGCCACGCTCGTCGTAGAGGTACTTCGGCCGGAGGCGCATGGGAGAGTTCTGGAGGCCCTCGGCGACGTCTGCTGCCATTGAGTCGAAGAAGCCGGAGCCGTTGAGATGATTGTCGAGAGTGAAGTCTGCCAAAATGCGTGTCCCCTGGTGTGCCGTTCAGTGTACGCAACTGGACGCAAATAACAACAAATGAATCTCGTCAGCATGCGCTTGAGGCGGCCTTCTCGCGAGCCGTCAGGACAGTATCTCGCCGCTCTGGAGCTCGTTCAGGTTGGTCGCAAGCATGTCCTTCTGGCTTTGCTGGACGATCGTGCGCCATTGCCGTGCCCACGTCGGCTGGGAATGCGTTTCTGTCACGGTAATGGCCGCCACATTTATCAACCGTTAAGAATGCGCGCGTTCCGTTCTATTCGGCTGCACATCGAGGCCGCTGTTTCCATCCCTTCGACGCGTCCCTGCCGAAGGATCAACACCGGATGCGGAGCCTTCGAATCCGTATGCCCGACCGAAATGGTCACTCTTCGGGTCGTCGTCAGCGGTGGAATGCCGTTATCTGGGAAGTACCCGCACGACTCACCGGCGCGCACCCCGAGCCCAGGTTCGGCCGGATCGCGTCCGGGGCAATGAGAGAGGAGCACACCAATGGCACGAGAAGGAGCAATGGGTGGCGCGACGCCAAGGTCTCGGGTCGGGCCATGGACGATGGGCTTCGTGGTCTTCGCCGGCGCGATGATGATC
>JBFWZE010000125.1:9555-10875 GCA_050185685.1 Dehalococcoidia bacterium | reverse complement strand
TTCATGTCCTGTCTCCTCCACTGGCGCATGGTCAGTGTCGGCGGACAGCCGTTTCAGCCGCGTAGAGAGGGCGACGGGAGCGTTCTCCGGGTATTCAGGTTCGCCATCGGACAACGAGGCGCTCGATCAGCCCGACGAGGAGGAAGAGCCCGAGCGAAAGCGCCGCGATCACGAAGAGCGCGGCAAGGACGAGGTCGGTGCGGAAGCTGTTGCGCATCAGTTGAACGTAGATGCCGAGGCCTTTCTCCGCGCCGGACCACTCGGCGAAGACTGCGCCGACCACCGCATAGGTCACGGCGATGCGCAGGCCGGTGAAGAGGTAGGGCAGAGAGTGCGGCAGCTTGAGCATGCGCAGTGTCTGCAGCCTGCTCGCGCCCAGCGTCCGCATCAGCACGAGGGCGTCGCGGTCCGTCGACGCGAGGCCCGATGCGAGGGCGACCGTAATCGGGAAAAAGGTATACAGCGTGACGACGACGATCTTCGGGGTCAGTCCGAAGCCGAACCAGATGATCAGCAGCGGCGCGATCACGACGATCGGGATCGTCTGAGAGCCTATAAGCAGCGGATACAGCGCCCGCCGCGCCGGTGCGAAGGCGTCGATGAGCAATGCCAGCATCACAGCGAAAACGACGCTGACGCCCAGCCCGATGGCGGTCTCCTTCAGCGTGACGATGGCGTTCGACCAGAGCACCTCACGCGCTCGCCAGCCGCTCTCGAGGACCCGCGACGGCGCCGGCAGGGTGACCGCGTTGATCCCTGAAAGCTCGACATAAAACTCCCACGCCGCGAAAAGAGCGAGGAGAAGCAGTAGCGGCGGGAGGGCTGCGATGAGCCAGGCGCTGGCGCGCGTCCCGGCAGACGTGGATGCGGCGTCGGTCGTCATACGGGGAGGTGCTGGACCTGCAGCACCTGGAGCACTGCTTCCTCGGCGCGGGAGGCGCGGACCGGGTCGGTGAGGCCGTCGGGCCCGCGCTCGATTTCGACCTCGGCGACGATGCGGCCGGGGCGGGGGCTCATGACGTAGACGCGGTCGGAGAGCAGCACCGCCTCGCGCACGTCGTGGGTGACGAGCACCGCGGCCTCCGAGCCGAGGCGCCAGGTGTCGCGCAGCCACGCCTGCAGCTCGCGCCGCGTCAGGGCGTCGAGCGCCGCGAAGGGCTCGTCCAGCAGGAGCAGGGGACGCTGAAGTAGCAGCGTGCGCAGCAGGGCGACCCGCTGGCGCATGCCGCCGGAGAGCTCGGACGGCTGATGCGACTCGAAGCCTTCGAGGCCGAAGCGGGGCAGCAGCTCTCGCGCCCGCTGCCGCGCCTGCTCCCGGTC
>JBFWZE010000125.1:0-9455 GCA_050185685.1 Dehalococcoidia bacterium | reverse complement strand
TCAGGGCTTGCTGGCGGCGCTGCCGGTCTCGAACAGCTCGTTCGTGAAGAGCGGGTTGCCGGGCAGGGAGCTGATCGGTTTGTCCTTGCTGTCGACGACAACACCCTGGCCGAGCAGCCACGTTGTGTAGGCGTTCCACTCGGTCGCGTCCTGGACGCCCCAGGTGCCGTTGCTCGTCAGCATGTCCTTCGAGAGCTTGAGCATCGAGAGCCGCACCATATCGGGCTCGGGGAAGGTCTCCGGTCCCACGTAGTCGGTGAAGACCTTCGCTGCAGCCTCCGGGTTCTTTGCCGCGTACTCATAGCCGCGCTTTGTCACCTCGATGAACTTGCGCAGCGTCTCCTTCTTTTTCGCGACGTTGCTCTCCTTCGCGACGAGGACGACGCCGGGGAAGTCCGGCACGCCGAAGTCGGGGTAGCGGAAGGTGCGCAGCTTGATGCCGCGCAGCTCAGCCTCGACGCCCTCCCAGGCGACGTAGATCTCGCTGAAGTCGGCGCGCTTCGCGTACAGCGCCTCGTACGCGGCGGTGCTGAGAGTCGCTGTCTTGAAATCGCCCTTGCCGCCGTCGGCCTTGATCACGGTGGAGATATGCGGCTCTTCGAAGGGCAGGCCGAAGCCGGCGTAGGTCTTGCCGTCGAGGTCGCGCGGCCGCTTGATGTCGCTCGAATCGAGCACCGCGATCTCGGTGACGTTGGTCTGGAGCACCGCGGCGATGCTGACGAGGTCGAGTCCGGCGGCGCGCGAGAAGATCAGGTTGGGCGGGAAGCTGATGCCAACGTCCGCCTTGCTGTTGGCGACGACGGTGTCGGGGTTTACGTCGGAGTAGGGCAGTACATCGACCTTGATGCCGGCCTCGTCGTACCAGCCGTTCGCCAGCGCCACGTAGATGCCGATGTGGTTGGTGTTCGGCGTCCAGTCGAGCTGCACGGTGATTTCGTCGTCGTCGGAACCTGATCCGCCGCAACTTGAAGCTAGAACAAGGCTAACCAAAGCAACAAGGAGCCCCAGGAGCTGCCATGGGCGCGGGGACAAACGACGGATCAGCGACATAGCGGCCTCCTGCTGAATCGGATCGAAGGCCGCGCGCTCTGAACAACATGAGCAATGTGGGATTGCAGTTCCACGCGCGTTCCTCCGCCGGAATTACCCGGATCAGGTTCGAAGGGTGTAATCTCAGGCCCGGCCAGCGCCGGACCACCCCTTGCGTGCACGCCAACTATAGCATGCGCCTGACGCGGAAACGCGGCGCCGCACCTCCGTGTCGGAAGGCGGCGCCGCGTTCACACGGGCGTCTGCAGCGTGGCTTGTTCAGTTCAGCAGGTGGTTGCTGTCACCGACCCGGATCTGGCGGACGCGGGCGGATTCAGCCTTCGGCATCCGAAGGTGGAGGACGCCATTCTCGTAGCGCGCCTCCGCCCTGTCCGGGTCGACCGGGGTGTGCAGGCTGATCGTCCGCTGGAACTTGCCTCGGGAGATCTCGCGCACGACGTAGCGGCGGTTCGTCTCGTCCTCGCCTGCAGGGTGCTCGAAGCCGACCGTGAGCGAGTCGCGGGTCAGCGAGATCGAGACGTCATCAGGGTTGATGCCCGGGATCGAGGCGCGTACCTCGAGGGCGTCGTTGGTCTCCCAGACGTCCATCGGGAAGCCCGCCTGGTAGTCCGGGGCACTCATCAGCCGCCAGGGTCGCGAGAAGCCCTGGTCGAACAAGGTCTCCATGCTGTTTCGCATCTCTGCGAACGGGTCCCATCGAAAAACGCTGGTCATCGTTGGTTCCTCCTGTGGTTGATGGCTGTTGAATGAATACCTGTGCGAAACGCTGCAGCCGCCCGTTGCTCCCTACGAGTTGGAGAGAATCCGTCCTACCTCGTCCATCACCTCCGATACGGAAATATCAGCTTCTGCGCCGGTGTCGAGAAGTGCCGGCGGCTCGTCTGTTTGCTCCAGCTGCTCGGCGAGCGCCTTGAGATGCTCCGAGTCCGCGATCGCCATGTCGTACGCCTGACGCTGCTGGTCGGCAGTGCTGACGAGGCTCTCGACGACCGTCTTCGTGCCGAGGTAGCGGTCGAGTGCCCGTACCAGCGCGAGTGCGGCGCCGGCGTCGGGCAGCCCGGGGGTGTAGAAGGGCTCGAGCGCGATGAGGTCGGCGGTAGCGATGCCGAGCGCGTTCAGGTGCATGCTCAGCACGGTGCCGAAGCTCTGCGGTCCGTCGTGGAAGGCGGTCGCCGGCAGCCCGAACGAGGCCTGCAGGTCCGGCGAGCCGTAGACCGCCGTCACGGCGATGTCCTGGCGGTGGCTGACGCTGGCCGGTGCGCTATGCAGCAGGATCGCGGTCTGTACGCTGTTGCGCCGGCAGAACGCCTGGATTGTGTCGATCAGGTCCTGCCAGCCGATACTCGGCTCGACGCCGACGAGCAGGAGCAGGCTGCGCTCGATGCCCTCCGGCCTCGCGAGGTAGACCGTATTGGTGGGCCACTGCAGCATGCGCTGCCCGTCTTCCAGCGTCTGAAGCTGCGGACGAATGCGGGCATTGCTGTAGAGATGCTCGGCGGCGAACTCGAGCACCGGTTCGGCGCCCCACTGCTGAGCCAGGTAGCTGACGGCCGAAGCTGCAGTCGAGCCGCCCTTGGTCGGCGTGGCGAAGGCGGCGATCAGGACGGGGTCTTTCAGGTTGCTGAGGATCGCGCGCTCGGAAACAGAACCAGACATGATGGTCCTCCTCGTAGTCGGGAAACGGGGTCAGTCTTAGTTCGACAGCGCCAGCATCGACGCGACGAAATACGCCGACTGCTGGTCGTCGTCGAGGCCCTCCGCGACGAAGGGGTCTTCGATCGCGCGCAGGGCGAGGTCCTTGAGCTTCTGGAAGTCGACGAAGCTGAAGCCGTGGCGCAGGGCGTCTGCTTCGGCCTCGGCGATCTGGTCCTGCTCGGCCTGGGGCAGCGTCTTCACTGCCTGCTGGAAGGCGAGGGCCGCGGCGGCTGCGTCGCCCTGGGGCATCCGCAACCAGCTCTTCAGGCGGTTGTAGGCGCCGATGCGCTGAGTCGCGCCGGCGAGGATCTCCGGGGAATGGGCCGGGTTGTTGAGGTCCTGGGAAGACTGAGTTTCAAGTCCTACCAGGTGGGAAGTCGTCATCGAATTCCTCCTAACTGGCTGAAGGTGAGGCTCTGTCTGAAGAATATGTAGCGCGATTAGCACTCTCGCGTCAAGAGTGCTAATCGGAGATTTTTTCGAAATTCGGCGACTTTCCCTGGTGCCTGCGCCGCCTCGTTCTCACCGCTAGAATCAGGGGAGCACGCGCGACGTTGTCCCGAAAGGACGTATTCATGAGCACTCGCATCGGCCTCGGCTTTGGCGTCTTTCCCTTCTCCGACGCGCAGGCGTTCTGGCGCTGGATCGACTACTGCGACGAGAGCGAAATTGACTCGGTGTGGCTGAGTGAGCGCCTCGTTGGCGCAGCGCTGCAGCTCGAGCCCTTGACCGCACTCGCGGCGATTGGCGGCCGGACGAAGCGCCTCAAGTTCGGCATGAATGCGACAGTCCTGCCGCTGCGCGATCCTCTGATCCTGGCGAAGGAGTGCGCGACGATCGATTACCTCAGCGGCGGCAGGCTGCTGCCCGTCTTTGGCGTCGGCGGCGACGTCGCGCCGGAGTTCACCGCCATTAACCAGGGCACCGGCGGCCGCGGCGCCCGCTCGAACGAGATGCTGCAGCTCCTCACGCGCCTCTGGAGCGAAGACCACGTTACCCACCAGGGCAAGTACTACCAGTACAACGACGTCACGATCAGCCCGAAGCCAAAGCAGAGCCCGCTGCCGGTCTGGATCGGCGGTAACAGCGACGCGGCGATCGAGCGCACCGCGAAGTACGGCACCGGCTGGCTCTCCGGATCTGCGCAGAACCCCGCCCAGATCGGCCGCGTCGTCAGCGCGATCCGCGATCGCAGCGCAGAGCTGGGCCGCCCGATCGATGACGACCACTACGGCGCCGGCGTCGCGTTCCGGTTCGGCAGCTGGGACGAGCCGATCGTCCAGCGCCAGGCGCAGCAGCTGCAGCAGCGCAACCCGGGCGTCGATCCCCGCGCAATGATGGCGGTTGGCGGCGCCGAGGAAGTCATAGAGATCTGCCAGGTGCTGCGCGCGGTCGGCATCTCGAAGTTCGTCCTTCGCCCGATCGCGTCGACCGATGACGACATGCTCGAGCAGAGCCGCCGCGTCGCCGAGGAAGTCATCCCGACTGTGCACAAGATCCCGTGATCAGCGAGCAGGCAATCCCCGTCCTGCGCGTCACGGATGCGCTTGCCACGGCCGAGTGGTATCGGCGTCTTGGCTTCGAGGTCGAGTTCGAGCACCGGTTCGGGCCTGAGTTCCCGCTCTTCGTCGGCATCGTCCGCGACGACATTCGGCTCTTTCTGTCCGAGCACCGCGGCGACGCCATGCCTCACACCCTGGTCTACCTCCGCCTTCGTGACATCGATGGTGTCGCGCTTGAGTTCGAGACGGAGGTCATCGAGCAGGACTGGGCGCGGGAAGTGCACCTCACCGATCCCGGCGGCAACCGCCTGCGCATCGGCTGGCCAGCCGCGGCTGAAGCGTGACTGAGGTCATCGCCCCGGCCGGGTGCCGGCAGGCGAACGCATGAACCAATTTGGGCCGAACGGACCTTGCCGCACCGTCCGATTGCGAATACCATCACAAATGTGAAAAATCTGTCAGTCGTTCTGGCTGTGCTGACACTCCTCGCGGTACTGACGCTCCAGATGCGACCGATCGGTATTGCCGTCTTTGGTATCTCCCCCGACCCGAGCAGCATTGAAATCGTGGGCCGAGCAGATGGCAGTCACGTCTGCAAGGTGAAGTCGGACTGTCTGTCGATCACGGCCACGCGTCTCGGCATGGATGTCGACCAGTTCCAGCTTCTCTGGCTCAGCTCCCTCGCTGTTCTTGTCCTGACCTTGCCGGTCGCCGTTTCGCGACCGAAGCTCTACCTTCCACACATCACACCACCTCCCCAGCGCGCGGCATTCGCGTAGGTCAGACCATCTGACGTAGCCCTCGCTATCGAGGTCTGTCCTTCGCTGCACCATCAGCCCGCGTATTTCGGCGTGCGTACGGAATCATGCCCTGTGTTCGGGTTCGTAAGACCTCGTAACGCGGCCTCGTACCTGCGCGCGCCTCTTCTGCAACGTTTCGTTGCCGAGAAGGTGGTGTCGCTTGCGGAATCGCACAGCCCTGCAAGCAATCACGGATTCGAATTCGCTCCTGCCGCTTCCGCCGGAGATTTGCCCAGTAGATGACAGGCGATCGGCGGGAGCCGGTCTCCGCGTCTCGACTCGGGCGAAGTCCAGCATCCTCACGGAATTGCCGGTGCTCGGTCCGAGTGAGATGCGGATCTTCGATGTCCTGGCGCAGGAGCGGGGACGAGTTCTCACCTGGGATGAGCTGGGGAAGCGCGTGTACGGCGAACCGTCGCCAGAGACGCGCCGCCTGCTCAGGGTCCACGTGTCGCACATACGCCAGAAGCTGGGGAATGACTGCATCGTCACCGTACGAGGCATCGGTTTCCGCTGCGGCTGGCAGGACGTCAGGCGTCATTCGCCACCCTCGGACGAGGGCTAGAAGGCGCCTCAAGCCCGGCTCTGCCTCGCGCCGTGCCGGAGAAAAGGAACTCAGAACGTGATCAGGAAAGCTGGCTTCATCGCCGCACTCACTGCCGTCGTCGCAATGTTCATTCTGAACGGCAGCGCGCTGGCGCATGCCTCGATAACCTCGGTGAGCTGGGACAACCCCACCAGCCCGACCCGACTGACCGCAGTCGCCTCGGAGGAGATTAGCAACGCACCCGGCGACTTCGCCCTGCGCGTGTACAACGCGTCCGGCGCCCAGGTCGACCTGAACAACGCATCGATGCGCGCCGACAACAAGGCGATCATCGTTGGTGTTCGCGCGAACCTCCCAGCCGGGACGTACTCCGTGCAGTGGAAGGTCGTCTCTGAAGATGGCCACGAGAGCACCGGCACCCTGCCCATCGCGGTCGGTGCTGCAGCAGCAGCGACGACCGCCGCGCCGGCTCACACCCACGACGCTCCGTCAGCGGCTGCGATGCCCACGACGTCGACCACGACGCACAGCCACGATGACGAGGATGACCACGCTGCGGTTCCTGTGAAGGGCACCGCGCCGATCACTATCGAAGTCAAGCTGACCGGCGCTGCCGAAGTGCCGCCGGTTTCGACCGCTGCGAGCGGTTTCGCACGCCTCGTCTTCAACCCGGTGACCAACGAGCTCTCGTACGCGATCACCGCTTCGGGCGTGGCGCCCCAGGCGATCACCGGCCTGCACATCCACACCGGCAGCAAGACGGAGAACGGCCCTCACGCCTTCGACATCATCAACGCGCCCTTCACTACGGTTTCGGGCAAGACGATCCTCTCGGCGGCGACCGTGGCTGACCTCTACGCCGGTAACCTCTACCTGAACCTGCACACGATCGACGTCCCCAGCGGCGCCGCTCGCGGTCAGATCATCGTCCCGGCTTCTGCCCCGGCGACCGGTCACGCAGCGACGACCTCGGCAAGCACGAGCACCGTGCGCCCGCCGAGCACCGGTGAAGCCGGCCTTGCCGCCTCTCACTCCAGCAGCACCGCTCTCACGGCGATCGTCGTAGCTGCGGCGCTGGTCCTGACGACGGGAGGTGTCCTGGCGCTCCAGCGGCGCTAACCGTATATCGCAGTGCCGGGGTTGCTTCGGCGACCCCGGCACTGCTTCTCGCCTCCTCGAGGCGCAGTGCTGTAGTTTTTCCTGTATATACTTCCGCTACTACGCGGACAGATGAAACGCAGGGCTATGACACGCGAATCGATCTTTCAGCTCCCCGACCCCGCCTTCGAGCAGTACACCTGGGTCCTCCAGGACGAGCACGGCCCATCGTCGCTGCCGCCGCTCCTCGTCTATGACGACAGCTACGGCCCCGGTACAGGAGGCGTGCCGCGCAGCCTGCGTATCCACGGCTTTCACTATGTTCGCGCTGCGAGCCGTCCCCGGCGTCCCGAGTGGAGCGCCGGCACCTCCGCGCCCTCCTCGCTGAGCGCCGACGTCGTGCGTCGCTGGCGCCATGAGTGGCTGCCCGAGGTCGAGAGCGTCGTCCGCCTGCTCGAGGACTTCGACCCCGCTTCGGTCGCGTCCGGTCAGTGGGGCAGGACGCTCAACCGGCAGGAGGAGCAGTACTGGCGCGTCTTCAGCGGCATCCATAGCACCGCCCCGGGTCCGGCCCGCCAGGCCTTCGCCGCGTATGCGTACGCCTTCGAGCGCCGCTTCGGTGATGCTCGCAGCGAGGACATGCACGCGCTGGTGCAGGGAGTCGACAACTGCTCCGTCGACCGCGCCGGCGCCCTCTGGGACCTCAGCCGGATCCTGCGCGCCAACCCCGAGCTGCTGCAGGCGCTCGACCGCGGCGCCGCGCTGCCAGACTCGCCGGCGTCTCGGCAGTTCAGCGATGCCTTCGCGGCGATGATCGCCACCTACGGCCACACCTCGAACAGCGACCTGCAAGACCTGCCCGTCTGGCGCGAAGACCACGATATCCCGATGGCCGCCGTCCGCGCCTATGCCCGCCAGGACGACGCGGCATCGCCGCGTGCCGCTCATGACCGCCAGCGCGCCCGGCGTCTTGAGCTCGAGGCCGAGCTGCGGCGGCTCGCCGTAGGTGGCGACGAGGCGGTGGCGCGCATCCTTGCGCTGCTGCCGGCGGCACAGGAGCTGATCCCCAACAGCGAGGACCACAACTTCCTCGCCGACCAGCGCCAGATCGCCGCATCCCGCCACCGCTGGATGAGCATCGGCCGTCACCTCATGGACCGCGGCCTCATCGACGCAGCGGACGATGTCTTCTTCATCGAGACGCGCGAGATTCTCGCTGTGCTCGAAGGGCATCTCGTGCCGGATAGGGCGCTCCTCGCCGAGCGAAAGCGCCGGTTGCGAGCCGCCCGTGCTTCGGCGCCGCCGCCGGTGCTCGGTCGCCCCCTTGAGCGCGAGGACGCTGATCCCGAGAGCGCGATGCCGTCTCCGCTGACGGGCGGAAGCATGCGCGTGATCCGCGGCGTTGCTGCCTCACCAGGTTCGTTTAGGGGCCGAGCAAGGCTAATCGAAACACTTGAAGAAGCCGGGAGTCTCGTCGAAGGTGACGTCATGGTCGTCCGGTCGACGACGCCGCCCTGGACGCCCTTCTTCGCCCTGGCCTCCGCCCTCGTCACCAACTCCGGCGGCATGCTCTCCCACGCTGCCGTCGTCGCCCGCGAGTTCGGCATCCCCGCCGTCGTCGGTACGTCGAACGCCACGGCGCTGATCCCGGACGGCGCGACCGTCACCGTGGACGGCACCCGCGGCATCGTCATCATTGAATAGATCGGCCGGGCGATTCTTTCTGTTATCGCGCGCCGTTCCTTGCTACTCTTGCTCGTGGAGGGATGGCAGAGCGGTTTAATGCGACTGTCTTGAAAACAGTTGTGGGGCAACTCACCGGGGGTTCGAATCCCTCTCCCTCCGCCAGCTTCAACCTGAACCTTTCTCTACGCGGTACCTCTGAGATCACCGAGGCCTGAGCACGACGCCATGAGCAAACCAGTCTCCTTCCAGGGCATCTACCCGATCCTCGCGACGCCGTTTCGTGACGACGAGAGCCTCGATCTCGAGTCCTTCGACCGCATGATCCGCTTCATGGCGGCCCTGCCCGTCGAAGGCGTGACGATCCTCGGCGTGCTGGGCGAGTCGAACCGACTGCTCGACCGCGAGCGCGAAGAGCTGATCAAGACCGCCGTCGCCGCCGCGGGCGAGATGCCGGTGATCGTCGGCACGAGCTACAGCGGCACCTACGCCGCCCTCGGCCTCAGCAAGATGGCAGAGGACCTCGGCGCCGACGGTGTCATGGTCACGCCCCAGGCCGAGGCGGTGCCGAACGAAGACCGCATCTTCGAGTACTACCGCACGATCGGCGCCGGCATCGGCATCCCGCTCGTCGTCCAGGACCACCCCGCGTCAACCGGCGTGCACATGAGCGTCGGGCTGATTGCGCGCGTCGTCGCCGAGGTGCCGAACGTCGCCTGCATCAAAGAAGAAGCAACGCCGACGCCGCCGAAGATCCGTGCCCTGCAGCAGGCGATGAAGACGCGCTCGGTGCCAATCCTCACCGGCCTCGGCGCGCTCTACGGGCAATTCGACCTCGACGCAGGTTCCAGCGGCTTCAACACCGGCTTCGCCTTCCCTGAAGTGCTGCAGGCAATGGTCAAGGCCGGCAGCGCCGGTGACACCGCCCGCGTCCAGGAGCTCTACACGCGTTTCCTGCCGCTCATCGTCTTCGAGCAGCAGCCAGGGGTGGCCGTCCGTAAGGAGATCCTCCGGATGCGTGGCCTCATCGACTCCAGCAAGGTTCGCCACCCCGGCGCCGACGTCGCGCCCGCGGTCTGC
>JBFWZE010000124.1:0-10876 GCA_050185685.1 Dehalococcoidia bacterium | reverse complement strand
CCCCAGTGGAACGCGACCATGACGATGTCGACCTGCGGGCGGAGCGCCTTGATGTCGTCGATGATCATCGCGAGGTCCGCCGGGTCCGGCTCGGTGATCACGCGGGCCGGGGAGTGGGAGCCGCGCACTTCGGCTCGAGCGGTGGTGTGCAGCGCCGCGATGCCGGGCTTGTCGTCGCCCGCCTCGCCGTTCTTCGGGATGATGCTGCAGTAGGAGAGCAGCCCGACCTTCACGCCGTTCTTCTCGACGATCGCCGGCTCCCGCGCCTCGGCGAGGTTCTTGCCCGCGCCGGCGGGCTTGATGCCGCGGCTGATCAGCTCGGCGCGCGTGTCGACGAGCGCATCGGGGCCGAAGTCGTACATGTGGTTATTGGCCAGCGACATCGCGTCGAAGCCGCAGTCCGAAAAGATTTGAGCCATGAAGGGCGGCTGGCAGCCATGCGGCGATTGCTCGCTCTTGGTGCCCCGCGACGAGTACTGCCGCTCGCAGTTGCCGATACGCAGGTCGACGCTCTGGAGCAGCGGCCTCACGAGCTCTGTGTAGCGCTCAATCGGGTAGCCGTCGTCCGGTCCATGCACCGGGCCGCAGTCACCGGCACCCAGGAAAGTCACCTCAGTCGCCGCGTTCGTCATTCGATCCTCCCCAGATCAACAGAAACGTTTCGTATGCCAGGTCAATGGCCCTGAAATGATTGGAGTAAGCGCCCCGACTGTCAAGAAACGTCTCTGAAGACCACAGAACCACGTCAGCGTCCCAAAACAAAAAGCCCCCTCTCCGAAATCGGAGAGGGGGTTGGGGGTGAGGTTTTCACCCGCCGGTACGCGGGCAAACCGCCGCTAGTCGATAAACGGCAGCTCGACGAAGGACGCGTGCTCGCCGCCGCGGTACACCGTGATTAGCGGCGCCGGACCGTCATCGAGGCCCGGAGCGCGGCCGGAGCCGTCGAGCATCGACCCCGAAATCGTGATCCGGATGCGGTGTCCCGCCTTGAAGATGTTCGAGGTCGGCATGATGTCGAAGCGCAGCTCCGTCCGCTCACCGGGGACGAGCGGCTCGATATCTTCGGCGAAGCTGCGGTGCCATGGCAGGCCGAGGTTGTCGAACTCGGGCTCACTCAGCTTTCGATGAGATGCGCGAAGCCGGCCGTCGATGTGCGGCCAGGGTCCGAGCACGCTGTTCCCGTTCTCGTCGATGTCATCGAGAACCGCGAAGAAGTCACCGTCGGTCGCCGTCGACGATACCCATAGGTGGACGACGGGATGCCCCGTGATCTCAGCGTCGTGGAGCAGCGGGGTTGTCTCGTAGACGAGCCCCTTCGTCGCCATGTCCTTCGTCGAAATCGTGTAGTCGACCTGGTGCTCGTCCTGGCCCTCATGCGGCACGTGAAAGACGAGACCTCCGTCAGCGTCAAAGTAGAGACGGCGCCGCGTCTCCTTCTCCAGCGGCCACTGCGATTCGAATCGCCACTCCTGACCGGCAGGACGCCCCTTCGTATACATGTAGACCGCCGGTTCCGTGAGCAGCCCGTTGTCGATGTCCTTGAGGTAGTAGTCGAAGAAGCGGTGATGCTCGGCGAAGAAGTCGATGCGCTCGGCCTCGGGCGGCGTGCCGTCTCGCAAGGTGCCGTTCAGGGTCATCCCACCGCCGCAGTGGCCCCAGAAGCCGCCGATCATCAGCTTCAGCGGCGAGCCGAAGTTCACCGCGTCGACGAGGCGCAGACGCGACTCCGTCGTATCGTTCCAGGTCAGCCAGTGGTAGATGCCGATGCCAGTGTCGTTGATCAGGTCGCGGTAGTAGAGGGGGCTATTGTCGAGGTTGAAGCGGCCGCCGGTGGCCGGGACGTAGCTGTCACGGAAGGGCTGGCTGCTCTCGATCTGCTCCTGCGTCGTGTTGAAGGGCCGCGATGATACCGCGTCACGAAGCATGGAGCCGTCGGCGTCCTCATCTACGGGCACCGTCTTCTCGTCCATCGAAACGAGCTTGTCCCAGTTGTAGTCGTCCGAGAGCACCCCGCCGCGCACTGTCTTCTCGTACATGTCGCCGGTCGCCCCGGATGCCCACCAGATTGCCTTGAGCGCCGGCGGCTTCGTGGCGGCGGCGCGGAGCTGATCCGCGCCGGGATAGGAGCAGCCCCACATGCCGACCTTGCCGTCGCACCAGCTCTGGGCTGCCAGCCACTCGATGACATCGTGGATGTCCCACGCCTCGTTCCAATCCTGGCGCGCCACGCTGATGCCAAACGACGCGCCGCGGCCGCGCAGGTCGAGGGCAACGACGACGTAGCCGTACTTCGTGAGCTCGGCGATACCACCGGCGTAGGTCTCGGCGTAGCGGCTGACGCTGCCGTCGGTCTCGCAGAAGGCCCGGCGGTAGGGCGTGACACCCAGCAGCACCGGGTATGCGGCGTCGACCGCCACGCCGTTCACTGCCGGACGAAAGATGTCGACCGCCAGCCGCGTCTTGTCGCGCACCTCAACGTACTGGGAATTGAGGACTCGTTCCGAGTAGATCTGCTCCGAATAGCCGGCGTACTTGCCGGGGCTGGAAATGCGAGTCTCAGTCGCCATGGCGTTGCTCCTCAAAGGTCGTCGGTGAAAGCGGCGCCATGATGCGATGCGCTCGAAGGGAGTGTCAAACCGGGGCGGCAAAGCAAAACGCCCGGTGATGAACCGGGCGTCTGAACGTGTGCTGACTCCGTCGTTAACTGGCGGTAGCGGCTTCGGGCTCCGTCTTGGCGCTCGGACGGCGGCGACGGCGGCGCTTCTTCGCCGGCTCTTCCGCTTTCACCTCTTCCGGTGCCTCGACGACCTCGATCTGCGGCGTCTCTTTCACTTCGAGGAGCCGCGTCTCGATGGCGGCCTCGTCTGCGGCCCAGGCGAGCTGGTCGATGGACACCCGCGGCAGCTTCCTGCCGAGTGCCCGCTCGATCTCGTGCATCTTCTGCAGCTCAGTCGCCGCAAGAAGCGTGATCGCCTGGCCGGAGCGGCCCATGCGGCCGGTGCGGCCAACGCGGTGGACGAACAGCTCGCTCGTCTCCGGCACGTCGTAGTTGATCACGCGCGTGATGTTCAGCATGTCGAGGCCGCGGGCGGCGACGTTGGTTGCCAGAAGGATCGGCACCTTGCCGCTGCGGAAGCGGGCGACGATGCGGTCACGGGCGGGCTGGCTGAGATCGCCCTGCAGCGCTTCGACGTCGAAGCCCATCTTGTCGAGACGGCGCGCGAGGTTGATAACGCCGTGCCGAGTGCGGCCGAAGACGAGGGTGGCACCCTCGGCGGGCATCTCGAGCAGCCGGGTGAGGGTCGAGAACTTATCCCCGGACCAGATCTCGACGATCGAGTGGTCGATATCCGGGGGAGCCTCGTCCTCGGTCGTGACGCTTACGGTTTTCGGCTCGAGCAGGTAGCGCGCCGAGACGTCCTTCACCCAGCCCGGCGTCGTGGCCGAGAACAGCGCGGTCTGACGCGAGGCCGGCGTCATCTTGATGATCCGCTCGACATCGGGGCCGAAGCCCTTGTCCAGCATCTGGTCCGCTTCGTCGAGGACGAGGTAGTGGACGCCGTTGAGGCGGAGCGTGCCGCGCCGCAGGTGGTCGAGGATGCGCCCGGGGGTGCCGACCACTATCTGGGTGCGCTTCAGGGCATCGTCCTGGGGCTGGTAGCCGACGCCACCAAAGACGGTGGTCAGCGTCATGCCGGCGGGCTTGGCCAGGGCGCCGATGACACCGCCGACCTGTTGCGCCAGCTCACGGGTGGGGCAAAGGACAAGGGCCTGCACGGTATGGTCATCGGGGTCGCAGCATTCGACGAGGGGGATACCGAAGGCGAGGGTCTTGCCGGAGCCGGTCTTCGCCTGGGCGATGAGGTCGTGGCCGTCGAGGAGGATCGGGATGGACGACTGTTGAATCTGGGTGGGCTCAGTGATGTCCTGAGAGTTGAGCACCTTCAGTGTGCTCGGGAGCAAATCTAGCTCAGAGAAAGAGGGCATGGTTCCTTTCGGGGGCTTGCACCTCTCCGATGGGAAGCAAGGTTTCGACTATTCGTATTGAGCAATCGTGGAAAAGTGCGATGACGAAGAACGGTTGAACCGCCTATCGGAGAATCATCATTCGTACGCGTTACTTGACTTAAGTGTAGCACACTGGACGGAATACAGCGCGGCCCGAACGTCGGTGGATACCCGCATTTGCCCCTGGCGAAACCCTGATGACCGGGCTTCAGCTCAGCATCCCGGCGACCAGCACGACGCCACCGCCGAGCATCAGCAGGATACTCACCGATCGCCCGAATGACGTGCCGCCGCCTGGTGCAGCGAGGCTGCCGCCGCTCCGGCTCCGGATTGAGGCAGCGGGACTCAGCCGCTGCCGTATCTGGACGACGCGGTAGCGGATCAGGCTGAGAAAGCCCACCAGGATCATCACTCCGCCGAGCACCAGCGCCACTGAAGCGTCCAAATATGTCCTCCTGTACTACATGAGGATCATCGGCGCTTTCGTCGGCCTGTTGCAGTGGCGCCCGTATGAAACCGCAGTTGCCTCGCAGGCGCCCTACATCCCCGTGCGGTGGCTCCCCTATTTAGTCGGCGACTCGAGCGAACTGCGGCACCACCCTCAGCGGGTTGCGATGGAAGATCGTCAGCTTGTCTTCCTCGCTCAGGAAGTCGAAGCCATCGATGATCGGGACGAGGTTGTCTGAGGTCTCCCCTGTCTCCGGCCGCACAGCACCGCCGGAGCCCGGCGCCTCGGTACCGAAGCAGGTCTGGCTGATGCCGCGCTGCTTGATCGCTGCTTCCAGGAAGTGGACGTCGTAGCCGCAGGTGTCGAAGAACAGGTTCTTGCTCAGGTCCTTCTGCGCCAGGTGATTGTCGGTGGGAATGAAGCGGTCGAGCGCGCCGCCGCAGTGACAGACGATCACGCGCAGCTCCGGGAAGCGCTCGAAGACGTCGCTGTGCGAAAGCAGCTGCGTGGCGATGAACTGCTCGACGACGAAGCCGATCTGGTAGTTCTGCGGCAGGATGCGGATCCGTGGGTCGAGGCAGTTCGTGCCGTGTACGATCAGCGGGATGCCGAGCTCCTGTGCCTTCTCGTAGACCGGGTACCAGTACGCCTCGTGCATGCCGGGTGTCGTGCGCCGCCCTGCCGGGTCGGGGCTGACGTAGGCGGCGACGAAGCCGTACTCATTCACGCAGCGCTCCATCACCGGCACACAGTTGCTGAGGTCCGGCGCATCGCTGATTTGCGGCAGCATCGCAGCACCGAGGAATCGGTCCGGGAAGAGCTCGCACTGGATCCGGATCGTGTCATTCACGAAGTTCACCCACGACGGCAGCAGGTGCGGCTCCATGAACCCGAGGGTCAGGAAGGGCCGCGGACCGATGATCTGGGTGTCGATGTTGCGGTGGTCCATGTAGGCAGCATGGCCGCCGCAGGTCTCCATGAACGCTTCACGCGACAGGTCGAGACCGTTGCGTCCCTGCGCCGGCGAGAAGCCGCTCGCGATCGGGCTGCGGCCGGCGGTGTTTGCTGCCATCAGCCCGGCGACATAGGCGCGGCCTGCGGACGGCGCCGAAACGTGACCGTGAACGTCGAGTACCTTCGTGCCTTTGTACATGCTTCCTCCCCGAACCGAGCGCTAGAGTCGAACCTGCGCCCAGAAGGTACACGAAGCAGCGGCAACCGGTCACTGTGCGACCGGCACGAAGTCGAACGCGACGGTTCTGGTCAGCCCTTGAGGCGCCGGTAGACCTTTTCCGCCGTCAGCGGCAGGTCCGGGATGCGCACACCGGTGGCATTCGCGATTGCGTTGGCGATCGCCGGCGCGACGGGACCAATCGCGTTCTCACCGATGCCCTTCACCGCGTACGGCCCGGCGCCACTCTCGTGCTCGACGAGGACGGTCTCGAGGCGGGGCAGGTCGCGCGTGGTCGGGATCTTGTAGTCGCCGAAGCTCAGCGTCGTCACGCGGCCGTCGTCGACCTGCAGCTCCTCCATCAGGGCATAGCCGAGGCCCTGCATGAAGCCGCCGTTGATCTGCCCCTGGTGGCCGACCGGGTTCATGATCCGGCCGACGTCGTGCGCAGTCGTGAACTTCTTCAGCGTGATCTCACCCGTCTCCGGGTCGACGGCCACCTCTGCGACCTGGACCGAAAAGCCGCTGATATCCAGCCGCTCCGAGTCGTCGACGGTGCCGACCGCGGTGACCTCACCGCCGGCGCGTGCGGCAATCTCCTGCCAGCTGGCGCTTTCGCCGGTGCCGTGACGGAAGACGCGGCCGCTTTCGTAGACCAGCTCCGCGTCCTCCGGCCACTCGAGCTCGCGTGCGGCCAGCCGTTTCAGCTCGCTCTTGAGGTTCTGCGACGCGACGTGAGCCGCGTAGCTGTTGACACGCGTACCGCGGCTGCCGCCGAGACCGGAGTCAGTCTCGACGAGGTCGGTGTCAGTGCTCCAGACCTCGACCTGGATGCGCTGCGGGTCGATGCCGATCTCCTCGGCCACCACCTGGCGCAGCGTCGTGTAGGTGCCCGTGCCCTGGTCGAAGACCGGCGTGTGCAGGACCGCGCTCCCGTCCTGGCGCAGCGTGATCTGCGCGGTGCCGACACCGCCGCCGGGCCCCCGGTCGCCGATTGCGACGCCGCGGCCGACGTTCGGCGCTTTCGCGTCGTAGTAGCCCGCTGCCTTCACCGCCGCCCAGAGGGTCGACTTGGCGTGGACGTCATGCAGGACTTCACCCGCCGCGCTCTCCTCGCCGTCCTCAATCAGGTTGCGGACGCGCAGGTCGACCGGGTCCATACCGATCGCCTTCGCGACCTCGTCGAGGTGCGATTCGATCGCGAACATCCCCTGCGGCTCGCCCGGCGCGCGCATGTGGCCGCCCGGGATCGTGTTCGTGTAGACGTGCAGCGATTCGACGCGGGTGTTCGGGATCCGGTACGGGCCGGCGCTCTGAGCCGCGCCGCCGATCGCGCCTCGCGGCTTGAAGCCCGCATAGGCGCCGCAGTTCACACGGAACATGACGTGATGAGCGACCAGCGTCCCGTCCCGCTTCACGCCGGTGCGAAGCTTGACGTCGACCTGGTGACGCGGGTCACCGGCAAGGAACTCCTCGAGGTAGTCCGGGACGATGCGCACCGGACGGCCGCTCTTCTTCGAGAGGTAGTAAGCGATCGGCAGATCGGGAGGCGTGCCCTTGCCGCCGAAGTCGCCGCCGATGAACGAGTGGTTGACGACGACGCTTTCGACCGGGATGCCGACGGCGGTCGCCAGCGAGTCGCGCAGGTTATAGGGCACCTTGCTCGCCGCCCAGACCTGCACGATGTCATCGACGACGTGGACCGAAACAGCCTGGGTCTCCATGTAGCCCTGGTGCACGCGCTGGGTGCTGTATACGCGCTCGACGATCTCGTCTGCCTCGGCGAAGCCGGCCTCGAGGTCACCGCGGTCGGCCTTCGAGTAGGCGTACGAGTTCGCCCAGGGCCCCGGCGTCGCGCCGCGGTAGGTCGCGTAATCAGGATGCAGCACGGGGGCGTCCGCGTTCAGCGCGTCCTCGGCGGTAAAGACGGCCGGGAGCTCTTCGTACTCGACCTCTATCAGGTCGATAGCGCGCTGGGCGGTGTCCTCGTCTTCGGCGGCGACGGCAGCGACACGCTCACCGAAGAATCGCACCCGGTCACGGGCAAGCGGCGGCACGTCACGGACCGACATGCGGCCGTACAGGCCGCTGCCCGTGTCTGCGCCGGTGATCACGGCGACGACGCCGGGAAGCGCCTCGGCGGCGGAAGTATCGATGCGCAGGATGCGGGCGTGGGCGTAAGGGCTGTGCAACACCTTGCCCCAGAGAACGCCGGTCAGTGGCACGTCAGCGGCGTACATCGCGGCGCCCGTGACCTTCGCCACGCCATCGACCCGGGGGGTCGGCTTGCCAATGACACGATAAGAGACCATTCGGACCCTCCGAGGGAGATCAGCGGGCAATCGGGATGCTTCGGATCGTAGCCGGAGGATGAGGCGCAGGCAATGCCGCGGAAGATCGGGCTCTAGAGCGGCGCTTTAGAGCCTCCTGCGGGGCGATGTGTCACTCGTGAAGAACCAGGTAATGCCGGCAGCGATCGGCACCCACGCGAGGAAGAGGATGATGATGGCCTCGTAATCCAAGACAGATCCTTTCGGCGGATGTTCTCGCAGGTATTCAAGCAGACAACCCATTGCGGAGCCGAACTATTCTTCCTCTCCGTGGTGTTACAGCCCTCTATTCATGGCATTTCAACTCGAATCTCTGGTCTCTTCTCGGTTCGTCCGGCTTTCTTGTCACCAGCCCCGGCCTTCAGGACGCCGGGCATGGGCATCAACGATGCCTAACTTGCGCCTGGCTTACCGAAATTAGTGTGAAATCTGGTGCCGGTGTTACCAAGCCGAATTGGGTGCAATTGTGACCATATCGTTCCTATATAAAGAGCCTGATTCGCATTGAACGTAGACAAACCCCATTCCTAGGATTCCTACAACACAACACGGGACATACGGGGAGAGAGGATTTGGATACGCAGCGGACGCCGACCGGAATTTCAGGCCTCGATGCCGTGCTTCAGGGTGGCGTGCCTTCTTCTCGTCTCTACCTTGTCCTCGGAAGCCCGGGCACCGGCAAGACCACTCTGGCACTTCAGTTCCTGATGGAGGGTGCCCGCAACGGCGAGACCGTACTGTTTATTACCCTCTCAGAGTCGGCGGATGAACTGCAGGTGACCGCCCGCTCGCACGGCTGGGATATCAGCGGCGTCGAAATCTTCGAGCTCTCCGCGGCCGACCAGCTGGTGGACCTCGACCTGCAGCAGACGATCTTCCCGCCCGCTGAAGTAGAACTTACAGAGACGACGAATGCGCTGATCTCCACGCTGGAGCGGCTGCGCCCGACCCGCATCGTCTTCGACACCCTGTCCGACCTGCGGATGATGGCGGGCGCAGCGCTGACCTACCGGCGCCAGCTCCTGTTCCTGAAGCAACGCCTGATCGAGTACCGGGCAACGGTCCTCCTTCTCGAAGACGACCTCGAAGAGGGCGAGGACATTCAGAGCGTCGTCCACGGCGTTATCGCCCTCGAGAACCCGGCGCCGGACTATGGCGGGGAGCGCCGCCGCATCCGCATCGCCAAGATGCGTGGAACACCGTTCGTCGGCGGCTACCACGACTTCCGCATCCTGACCGGTGGCATCGAGATTTATCCACGTCTCGTTGCGGCCGATTCGCGCGCCCCAGCAACAGGCGGGCAGATTGCAACCGGTGTGCCCGGCCTCGACGAGATGCTGGGCAGTGGACTCGAGCTCGGTACCGCCGCCCTGATCATGGGTCCGGCCGGCTCCGGAAAGTCCACGATCGTGATGCAAAGCGCGGCCAGTGCAGCCAATCAGGGCATGAAGACCGCGATGTATCTCTTCGATGAGCGCCCGCAGACCCTCTTCGCCCGGGCGGACGCCCTCGGCATGGGCTTTCAGAAGCACGTGGATGACGGCACGATCACGGTCCAGCAGATCGACCCGGCCGAGCTCAGTCCCGGCGAGTTCTACAGCCTGATCCAGGTTGCGGTACAACGCGACAACGTCCAGGTCGTCGTCATCGATAGCCTTAGCGGCTTTCTCAACGCGATGCCAAGTGAGCGCTATCTAATCCTGCAGCTCCACGAGCTCATGACCTACCTCGCCCAGAAGGGCGTTACCACGCTGATGGTCCTCGGCCAGACGGGAACGCGAGACGGGTTCCAGTCTCCGGTCGACATCAGCTACCTCGCCGATACGGTCCTTCAGACCGGCTATTTCGAGCGCGACGGCGAAACACGAACATCCGTGGCGGTCTTCAAGCGCCGTACGGGCATGCACGACCGCACGACGCGGGAGCTGATCTTTGTGTCCGGCGGCCTGCAGGTCGATCGCGACAATACTATCCGGCCGTCGGTGATCCTTCGCGGCGTCAACGACTTTGGTGGAGACTCTGGAGGCGGCAAATGAGGACCGTGAACGAGCTGCGGGTATTGGTCCACTGTCCCACCGGCCGCGACGGCGCGCTGGCCGAGCAGGTGCTGACGCGGGCGAGCATCGACGTGAAGGCTTGCGAGACCTTCCAGCACCTCTGCGATGAGCTCGAGAAGGGCGCCGGGGCGGTCCTGCTGGCGACAGAGGGAATGACCCAGAACCTGCTGGTGCTCCTGCGCGCCAGTCTGGCTGCCCAGCCGCGCTGGTCGGATATCCCGTTGATCATCCTCAGTTCGCAGCACCAGCGGCCCGATGATGAACGCCAGCGCTTTGTCGACCTGCTTCCGGCAGCAACCGTCCTCGACCGGCCGGTGCGCAAAGACCTGCTTATCCGCGCAGTCCGCGTCGCCCTGCGAGTTCGCCAGCGTCAGTACGAGATGCGCGACCACCTCGAGGAGAAGGAAGAGATCCTTGGCGCCATGGAGCGCGCCAACGCCGCGAAGGACGAATTCCTCGCTCTCGTCTCGCATGAGCTGCGAACCCCTGCCTCGACTATCTTCGGCGGCGCCCGTCTGCTGCGTGTGAGGGGCGACATCCTCGACATGCAGGAGAAGAATGAGTTGCTCGTCGACATGGAGGCGGAGTCGGAGCGGCTCTGCCACATGATTCAAAACCTCCTCTTCCTCGCCCGCGCCGATACGGAGAAATTCCGGCCGACGGAGCCGACCCTTGTGCAGCGGGAGATCCCAGGCATCGTCAATACATTCCAGCCTCTCAAGGACCGCCGTCAGATCAACCTTGACCTCGAAGACGGACTGCCCGCTGCCGCCTGCACCTCAGACTTCCTGCACCACATCCTCACGAACCTTCTGAGCAACGCGGACAAGTACAGCCCGATGGGACAACCGATCGAGGTCGC
>JBFWZE010000123.1:0-11288 GCA_050185685.1 Dehalococcoidia bacterium | reverse complement strand
AGATGCCGATTGTCGACCCGAAGCAGTACGAGATGACCTTCAACCTGACGACGCTCGAAAAGGAAGACATCTCGGTGCCGAAGGCGGAGCTGGACAAGGCCTCAGAGACGTTCAAGTAACGCTTGCTCCTGGGAGTCCGCCGTAGCTTTCCGCCCGGCCATGCTGAAACCTCCCAGACTTGTCATTCTGACGCAGGAAGAATCTAGCGTCGGAGAGCAGCAATGCGAGGGCACCAATCTCGTGGCCCACGAAACGTGGTCCCTACTGATGCATCCCAGGAATTGTCATTCTGACGAAGGAAGAATCTAGCGTCCCAGAGCATCAGTGCAGAGCGAACGAGGGCGATGGCCGACGCGCTCTCATCGCCCAGTAGCGGCGTTAGATTCTTCGTTCCTCAGAATGACGAGGACGCAATGCCGCACTGCGAATTGACCGAGGTAGTCGGCTAGGCGCCGTCCTCGATGGTGCCCTGCTGCACCCTTGCGACGACCTCTTCCGGCGTCAGGGTCTCCTGCAGCCCGGTCGCGAGGTCGCGGAACGCCACCGTGCCGTTCGCGAGCTCCTGCGAACCGATGACGAGCGCTGCACCGGCAGCAAAGCTGTTCGCCTGGCGCATCTGCGCTTTGAGACTACGGCCCGCAGCGCCCACCATTACCGACAGACCTGCGTCACGAAGGCTGCTTGCCACGCTCATCGCCCGGCCCTGCGCCGCGCGATCGGCGACGGCAATGAACGCGTCGAGCTTCTTCGCCTCCGGCGGCTCGAGGCCTTGGCGCTTCAGGTTGATGATCAGGCGCTCGAGGCCGGTGCCGAAGCCGATGCCCGGCGTCGGCTTGCCGCCCAGCTGCTCGACGAGGCCGTCGTAGCGCCCGCCACCGCCCATCGCGCTCTGCGAGCCCTCGATCGCTGGCTGAATCTCGAACGCGGTGCGCGTGTAGTAGTCGAGGCCGCGTACGAGCAACGGGTCGAGCTCGTACGTGATGCCCAGGGCGTTGAGCAGCGACTTCACGGTGTCGAAGTGCTCGCGGCAGGGGTCGCAGAGGTTGTCGACGAGACGCGGCGCTCCCGCCTTGTACGGCTGGCAGGGCTCGTTCTTGCAGTCGAGCAGGCGCAGCGGGTTGATGTCGTAGCGGCGCTTGCAGTCGGCGCACATGCTCTCGATCTTGTCCGCGTAGTACTCACGCAGCTTCTCGATGTACTGCGGGCGGCAATTCCCGTCGCCGATGCTGTTGAGCAGCACGGTGTAGTCGCGCAGCCCGAGCTCGCGGTAGAAGGTCGCCAGCAGGTCAATGACCTCGGCGTCCAGCGCCGGGTCGCCGTCGCCGATCGCTTCGACGCCGAACTGGTGGTGCACACGGTAGCGGCCGGCCTGGGGGCGGTCGTAGCGGAAGACGTCGATGAAGTAGAAGAGGCGCACCGGCTGCGGCTGAGACGCCATGCCGTGCTCGAGGTAGGCGCGCACGACGCCGGCGGTGCCCTCAGGGCGCAGGACGAGGTCATCACCGCCGCGGTCCTCGAAGCGGTACATCTCCTTGTCGACGACGTCTGTGCCCTCGGCGCCGGGCCTCAGCCAGACGCCGGCATGCTCGAACACGGGCGTCTGGATCTCGCCGTAGCCGTAGGACTCGGCGACGCGGGTAGCCGTCTCGCGGAGCCAGCGCCAGTAGGGCTGGTCCGCGGGCAGCAGGTCATCGACACCACGAGGAGCTTTCAGTTCAGGCATAGAGCTAACCTACGGTACGCGTCAACTGGGGGCAACAACGCGGCGAATTCCGCCCCTCGGCCCATGACAGAGCCCATAGACGCGGGCGATACTACATATGTGATAGACGAGATTACCCGCCGCATCGAGGACTACGCCTGCGTCGAGGACCTCGGCGAGGGACGCCGCGCGGCAGTGCTGGTCCCGCTCTACCTCCACCGGGATGAGTTGCACATCGTCCTTACCAAGCGCACGGACAAGGTCGAGAAGCACAAGGGGGAGATCTCCTTCCCCGGCGGCGTCGTCGACCCGACGGACCTCGACTGCACCTATACCGCGCTGCGTGAGAGCCGCGAGGAGATTGGCCTCATGCCGGAGCACGTACGCGTGATCGGCCGCCTCGATGACGTGACCACGCGCACCGGGTTCCACATCACGGCAATGGTCGGCGTCATTGATCCGTCGTTGTCGCCATACGCGTGGCTGCCGCAGCCCTCGGAGGTTGCAGAAGTGCTCGAGGTGCCGCTTAGCCACATCGCCGACCCGGCAAACGCGATCGAGGTGCCGCGCCAGCACGAGGGCCAGCTCGTCCTCAGCGAGGGCTTCCTCTACCGAGACCACACGATCTGGGGCGCAACGGCGAAGATGCTGCGTAACTTCCTCCAGGTGGTCTACGCGCCGGAGGTCGTCGCGCTGGAGCAGCGCCGATGAAGCTGATCCTCGTCCGTCACGGCGAGTCCGTCGGCAATCGCGAAAACCGCCTGCAGGGGCAGGAAGACTACGACCTCACCGACCTCGGCCGGCAGCAGGCGTTCGCTACCGGCGAGCGGCTGCGAGAGCTGGGTTGCAGCGCCCTCTACAGCAGTCAGCTGATGCGAGCGGCAAATACGGCGCTGACGATCGGCAGCGCGATCGGCGTCGTCCCCGTCATGCTGCCTGACGTCGCCGAGTACCACTTCGGCGAGCTCTCCGGCGGCACGTACGCCGAGGTCCGCAGCCACTTCGAGCGCCAGGGCATCCCCGCGACGGCGGCGACAACCGAACGCATCTATCCCGGCGAAGAGGGTCGAGAGAACTTCTACCGCCGCGTGACCGAATCGATCTGGCAGGTGATGGACCGCCACCCGGACGAGACGGTTGCCGTCGTCTCCCACGGCGGACCTATCGCCCTCTTCTGCCAGACCGTCCTCGGACTGCCGTATAGCCGGCCGATGCCGTTCGGCATCAACAACTGCTCTCTGAACGTGATTGACGCGCCGGAAGGAGCCGCGGCCGACGCGCGTCGCCTGACGCTGCTACAGTTGAATGACACATGCCACTTGAGGCATCGCGAGAAGTAGCGAGGGGCCACGCACTTACGGGGAAACCCTACTACGCACCTCGGGGTTGACGAGTTACATTGTCGCTCGGTAGGATTTCCGGCGTTCCCTCCAGGCGACGCCGGAGGAAGAAGGTACCCACCTTGTGACGTCAACGTACGTCGCGCTTCACCCCCGCGCTGGCTATGTGTTTGGTGCCCCGATGGCGGACGGTCGTACCTTTGAAAGGAGTCCTTCAATGAGCTTTTTCGGCGGAAACTCTTCCCGCCCTGCGACTGGCCGCGAGGATGAAGACCGCGGACCAACCGGCGAGACCACGTTCCTCGGTGACGCTGCTGCGCTGCCTCAGCGCGCGCCCTCACCGTCGCGCAACCTCCTCGACACGGAGCCGAAGCCGGTAGACAGCGGCCTGCCTACCCGCACCAGCGGCCTGCCCTCAGCGCCCGGGTCAGCGCCCTCGCCGGCCGGCCCGACGCCTCCCGACCGCTGTGCCAACGTGATCGCGGCGGGCGCAAAATGGCAGGGCACCCTCAACGTGGACGACAGCGTCCGCATCGAGGGCCAGTTCTCCGGCGAAGTCCGCGCCAAGGGCACCGTACACGTTTCCGAAGGCGCCCAGGTAGACGCGAAGATTCGCGCGCTCTTCGTTGTCGTCTCCGGCAACGTCCGCGGCGAGATCCGCTGTGAGCAGCGTGTCGACCTGCTGCCCCGCAGCCGCGTCAACGGTCAGGTAATCACGAAGGTGCTCAGCATTCACGAAGGCGCCGTCCTCGATGGCAGCGTTCAGATGAGCTCCGACGGCACCAGCGTCGATGTCACCTCGTCTGCTCCCGCAGCATCTCGCTCGTCACGTTCGGCGTCTGCTGAGCGCGCGACCAGCGGCATCGCCCGCAACGGCGAGTAACAACAACCGCTTCAGAGTAAGAACGAGGGAAGGCGCAAGCCTTCCCTCGTTTGTTGTGTCCCGCGCCAGCATTTCTAGCTGAGCTTCGGCTCCGGCTTCCAGTCGAAGTCACCGTCGAGCGGGAAGATCGGGCGCGTCAGGTGTTCGTAGGGCAGCGTGTCGAGCTTCGGCGTGCTGATGCCGGGCGCGTCTACCTCGATCATCTTCGTGGCTATCGGTCCGAAGTCGGCGCGGAAGTGGGCGGCGCTCTTCACGACGAGTATGCGACGCTGAGTCGGCTCGATGCCGAACGCGCGGAAGTAGTTGAGGTCCATTGGGTGGCCGCGGATCTCCGTCAGCTGCAGCTCGATGCCGCCGGGGCCATTGATCTCGAGGACGACCGTCTTGCCGCGGCTGTGACGCATGCCTTTGCCCATGACGCCGGCGAGGTCGAAGGCGCCCTCGTGGATCAGACGGACCTTACCCGTGACCTCCACCGGCTCGCCGTGCAGCCCGTCGTGCTTGCCGCCGACCGTCAGCGTCACCTCGGCGCCAACACCGGCAGCGATGCAGGCGTCTACGGCTTCTTTGTCCATGATCTGCGCCACGGCGGCTGAACGCGCGTTTGCTTCGATGAGACCGCGCAGGATCGCCGTGCCGTCGCCGGCCGTACCGCTGGCGCCGGAGTCGGCGATGTCGGCGAGTACGAAGACGTCGCCGGGCTGGCCTGCCATCGCCTCACCAATCGCGTCCGGGATCGGCGTCGGGTTGATGGCGAACTCTGAGCGGGCGTCCCAGCACATCGACGCCAGCTCGCCGGCGTACTGTGTCGCCTTCTCCGGATCGCCGTTGGCCACAACGATGATCGAGATTGACGTGTGAGGGTTGTCCGAGAACGGGAAGCCGCCGAGGACTGTGGCGGCGAGGATGTCCTCTTCGCCTTCCATCTCGCGGGCGCGGTCGATCGCGATCTTGAGGGGCGACTGCCAGGTTGTGACCATCGCCTGGTTCGCGACGATCAGCGGCACCTTCACGTACGCCATCGAGGGCTTGACCTTGCCCTGGATCATCTCGATCAGGAGCTGCATCGCCCGCGCGCCGGTCTCCGGCATGTCGATGTGCGGGTACTCCTTGTAGCCGACGAAGACGTTGCAGTGCTTCATCATTGCCGGCGAGAGGTTCGTGTGGAGGTCGAGCGGCGCCGCGATCGGGATGTTCGGGCCGACCACCTCGCGGACGGCTGCAAGCAGGAGCCCTTCGCCGTCGTCGTCATGCTCGAGGGCCATCGCACCGTGCAGGCCCAGCAGCACGCCATCGACGGGCATCGCGGCCTTCACGCCCGCAACGATCTCGTCCCGCATCGTCTCGAACGCTTCGCGTGAGACGCGGCCGCCGGGCACCGCGTAGCCGTAGGTGGTGGGGATGAGCTCGACGTCATGGCGCTTTGCCTCGGCGATGATGCCGCCGTAGATGTTGCCCGTGCCCTCGAGCTGATAGATCTGGTCGCCGCGAAGGATCCGGCTGGAGCCCTTCTGGAAGTCGGCAAGGGAGGTTGGCTCCCACTGGAAGGTGTTTGTCTCCTGGGCAATGCCACCGGTAACGATGCGAATGGGCATATGACGACCTCACTCCTGTGGTTCTCATCCCGCGATGGCTGCAGTATCGACGCCCTCGCGCGGGCCGGGCAAGACGCGGCGAAATCCTTACTGGACGGTTAACCCGTTTAGCAATTAGCCTCTGGGCACAGGACATTATCCAGCGGGAGAAACAGGGCATGGCCGAGGTTTTGGCGGGAGCGGGGCCGCACACACACGAGGACGCGGCGCCGGACACCGAACGCGGCAAGTTTGCCGCGATCATCGTTGTCGGCCACGCCCTCAAGCACGCGCTCGTCTCGGGCATCACCAGCGCGATTCTGCCGGAGATCAAGACGTCGCTGAGCCTGACCGATACCCAGGTTGGCTCGCTCGGCTCCGTGCAGCAGTTCTCCGGCTGGACGGCCACGATGAGCGCAGGCTACCTCGGTGACCGCTTCACGAATAAGACGGGGCTGATGCTCGGCCTCTCGCTGGCGATGGTGGGCGGTGCGCTGCTGCTGATCGGCGTTGCCAACTCGTACCTCATGCTCCTCTTCGCCTTCCTCTGTCTCGGCTTCGGGCCATCGATGTTCCATCCGCCCGCCGTCGGCGCCCTTTCGCGCCGCTTCGCCGACCGCCGCGCCTTCGCGATTTCGTTGCACGGCACCGGCGGCAGCATCGGCGAGGCGCTGGGACCGATTACCGCCGCAGGCCTGCTGGGGGTCTTGTTCTGGCGTGACGTCGTGCGGGTCGAGTTCGTCCCGGCGATCATCGGAGCACTGCTGCTCTTCCTGATGTTGAAGGACCGCGGCGGCCACGACCACGCGGCGAGCGGAACGTTTCGCGACTACCTCGGGTCGTTCGTCGGGCTGCTGAGGAACCGCACGCTGACGCTGATCCTGCTCGTCACTGCCTGCCGCACCGTGGGCCAGTCGACGACCGCGATCTTCCTGCCGATCTATCTCCGCGAGGACCTCGGTTACTCGTCGGCGCTGGTCGGCCTCTACATCTCGATGTCGCAGGTCGCGGGCATTGGCTCGCAGCCGCTGATGGGCTTTCTCTCCGACCGCTTCGGCCACAAGCAGGTCATGCTGCCCGCGCTGATCCTCTTCTCGTTGCTGCTGTTTCTCGTGCCCTTCGCCGACGGGAAGATTGCGCTGGCAATCGTCATCTTGGCGCTCGGCTTCTTCCTCTTCTCGATGCAGTCGATCCTGACCTCGGCGGCAGTCGAGCAGGCCGGCCACGAGGTGCACTCGACGGTTGTCTCGCTGATCTACGCGTCGAGCTTCGTCGGCTCGCTGGCGCCGACGGTGGCGGGCATCCTCTCTGACCAGTACGGTGTCCAGAGCACCTTCTACATGAGCGCGGCGATGGGCGCCGTCGCCGTGATGGTCCTGCTGCTCACGAAGATGCCGCGACGCGTACACCCGGCCTGAGAAGGAGTCATCGACAATGGCTGAGCACCTGAAGTTGCGTAACCCGGTAACGGAGCGGCCGATCTCGGACTGGAGCACCGTCGCGGTCGAGCTGCTGGGCTCGCAGACCCGCATCGTCCAGGGCGAGCGCTGGCACCACCGCGTCGTCGAGATGGGCGAGGGCGAGCCGTTGTTCCTCTACCACGGCGTCGGCGGCCACGTGGAGACCTACGCGCGGACGCTGCCGCAGCTCGCGAAGCACTTCCGCGTCTTCGCCGTCGATGCCCTGTATCACGGCTACAGCTCGAAGGAGCCCTGGGACACGGACAACCACACCCTGCGTCAGGCCGAAGCGTACGTCGACCTCCTGCACGCTCTCGGCTACGAGCGCGCGCATTACGAGGGCGAGTCGATGGGCGCCGTCATTGGTCTCGAGATCGGCATGAGCTTCCCGGACACCGTGAACAAGATCGTCCTCAACGGCGGCTTCGACGTCGTCCAGACGAAGCGCACCGAATGGCAGAAGCAGCCGTTCAAAGGCAACCTCGGCGAGTTGTCACGCGCGGCGGTGCTCGACCCAAGCTATGAGAACATCCACAAGCGCCTGCTGTGGCTGGTCCACGACGACAGCACGATCACGGACGAGATGATCCGCATCCGCCAGCGCCTCTACCAGGACCCGGAGATCAACGCCTCGATGCGCCGCGTCTTCGGCCTCGGCGACGACGTGCGGCGCAATTTCGGCGGGCCGTACACCGAGGAGGACCTCAAGAGCCGCTGGCGGACGCCCGCCCTCGTCATGTACGGGACCTACAACCCGGGCACCGGCCCCGACCACGGCGAGTACTGCGCGGACCTGATCGGTGCGAAGTTCTACGAGGTCAAAGACACGGGCCACTGGCCGCAGTGGGAGAAGCCGGACGAGTACACCGAGGCGCTGCTTTCATTCCTCACAGAGGACTGATTGTCTTCGATTGCTCAACTAGTTAACCTTTGCCTGCAACTGCAAGGCTCTCAATCAGGAGGCAAACATTCATGGCTGAACACCTGAAGCTCCGCCGCGAGGTCAAGGAGCGTCCGCTGGAGGACTGGAGCACGATCGCGGTCGAGCTCCTCGGCTCCCAGACCCGGATCGTCCAGGGCGAGAAGTACCACCACCGCGTCCTCGAGATGGGTGAGGGCGAGCCGCTCTTCCTCTACCACGGCGTCGGCGGTCACGTTGACACCTACGCGCGCACGCTGCCGCAGCTGGCGAAGTACTTCCACGTCTACGCCGTCGACGCGCTCTACCACGGCTTCAGCTCGAAGGAGCCCTGGGACAACATCAATCGCAGCGTCCGCCAGGCCGAGGCTTACGTCGACCTCATTCACGCCCTCGGCTACGAGCGCGCGCACTACGAGGGCGAGTCGATGGGCGGCGTGATCGGCTTCGAGATCGGCATGCGCTTCCCCGAGACCGTGAACAAGATCATTCTCAACGGCTTCGGCAACGTGAAGACGAAGCGCACCGACTGGAAGACGCAGCCCTTCAAGGGCGACCTCTGGGAGCTGTCCCAGGCTGCGGTCTCTGACCCGACCTACGAGAACATCAAGAAGCGCCTCCTCTGGCTCGTCCACAACGACGACTCGATGAACGACGAGATGATCCGCATTCGCCAGCGCCTCTACCAGATCCCCGAAGTAAACGCCTCGATGCGCCGAGTCTTCAATCTCGACGACCCGGACCGCAGCCGCCCGGAGCCGTGGACGGAGGAAGAGGTCAAGGCCACCTGGAAGACGCCGGCCCTCGTCATGTACGGCACCTACAACCCGCAGCTCGGCCCCGACTACGGCGAGTACTGCGCCGACCTGATCGGTGCGAAGTTCTACGAGGTCAAGGACTCCGGTCACTGGCCGCAGTGGGAGAAGCCGGACGAGTACAGCGAAGCGCTGCTCTCGTTCCTCCTCGAGGACTAAGGGCTGCCAGCCACACGCAAAGCGAAGAGGCCGCCTCGATACCGAGGCGGCCTCTTCGCTTTGCGCCGAGATCCAGGGTGAAGCGCGAAGCAGGAATTCTGTAACGGATGAGGCCGCGTAGGAGTTATTGCTCATGACAGGATGGTCGAGCGAACCGCAGGAAGCGGCCAGAAGGGCTCCCTGGAGGAAATGATGCCTCGACTTGAGAAGCTTGGTCGCGCCGCCTGGATGTCGGCCGTGGTAGGCCTTGCAGTCAGCCCTGTGCTGATGGCGGCACTGCTACTGCTGCCGTACTCCTGGATCCAGACAGTCGTCGGCCTGGATCTGCCATTGAAGACGTTGTTCGGCATCACGATTGCGCTGGCCGTGCACGCGCTCGGGATTCGTCTCGTCGAATTCGTGCTTCTCGACCGAAGCGCCGTAAAAGCGGCCCGCAAAGACCGCATTCTGGCAGCGACGAACCGCTAAATCCGACCCTATCGAACGCAGAGAAGGGGCCCAGAACGGGCCCCTTCTTCGTTGTGTCACCAAGGGAATTGCTACTTGGCGCCGACCCCCAGGATGGCGTCGACTTCCGCCATCTCGTCGTCGGTGAGGCGCCAGTCGGCCGACTTCGCGTTCTCGGCGACCTGCTCCGGGCGGGTGGCGCCGGCGATCACGCTGCCGACGTAAGGCTTGCTCGCCAACCAGCTCATCGCGAGCTCGATGATCGAGTGGCCGCGCTCCTGGGCGAAGCCTTCGAGCTTCAGAAGGGGCTCGAAGTTCTCCTCCTTGAGGAAGCGCGAGGCGAACGGACCGCTCGAGAGGCGGGCGCCCTCCGGCGGCGGCTGACCGGGGCGGTACTTGCCGGTGAGGAAGCCGGACGCGAGCGGGAAGAAGGGCAGGATGCCGACGCCGTACTGCTTGCAGACGTCGACGAGGCCGTTCTCTTCGGGCGCGCGCTGCAGGAGGCTGTACTCGTTCTGGGCGCTGATGAAGGGTGCGTAGCCGTTCATCTTCGCCGTGAAGTGCGCCTCGACGACCTGCCAGGCGGTGTAGTTGCTGCTGCCGATGTAGCGGACCTTGCCGGAGCGGACGAGGTCTTCGAGCGCCCGCAGCGTCTCGTCGATCGGCGTCTTCGGGTCGGGGCGGTGCATCTGGTAGAGGTCGATGTAGTCGGTGTCGAGGCGGCGCAGGCAGGCGTCGACCGCGTCCATGATGTACTTGCGGCTGGCGCCCATCCAGTAAGGGCCTTCGCCCATCGGCGAGAACGACTTCGTCGCGAGGACGATGTTGCGGCGGTGCGGCTTGATCGCCGGGCCCATGAACTCTTCCGACTTGCCCTGGCCGCCGTAGACGTCCGCCGTGTCGAAGAAGGTGATGCCGTGCTCGACGCAGGCGTTAATGACGTCGGCGGTCTGGCGGGCATCGAGGCGGCCGCCGAAGTTGTTGCAGCCGAGACCGACTACGGACACCTGCAGGCCGGAGTTGCCGAGGTTCCTGTACTCCATGTCGTAACCTTTCCTGTTCTAGAAAACGTGGGTATGTGACGCGGGGCACATTATAGCGCGCAGTACACGTTAAGGTTCGTATGAACGGCGTTGGACCCTGACATTGAGCGACTCACTGTTCAGTCCGACAACTACTTCGTGAAAGGCCTTCGTGATTCTCAGGAGCTGACATTGTGGCACCGGGCGACGGCATCTGGGCTGCCCTCGGTGAGACCGGCACCCTACCCGCATTTCAGCGAATCGGTCTCGTCCAGGTAGAAGACGGGAGGGTTACCTGGACGAGGCGGCGTTCGCCGAGGACCGGGATTCCGTTTCGACGGTCCCGAGTTGAGATTGAGATCACGAACTCGACGGAGATCGAGCGAGTAACGGTTTTGCTCACAGATAAGCGAACTCCAAGAGCGATGGCGGTCCGAGTCATGATCGGCCCGAAGGCATACACCTTTCGAGCCGGTCATGGCGGAAACCTGGTTCAGAACAGGGAGGTTACGCAGCGGCTGGGCTCGAACGCTGAGCTACCGGCTCATCTTGCTGTAGCGGCTCACCGCGAGCGGTCCGAAGATCGCGCAGAAGACGATGACCCAGCCGATCGTCAGCAGCACCGGGTGGTCCGCCGGGAAGCCCGAGGTCGCGTACGGGTTGGGGTTGCCCCAGAGGTCCCGCAGTGAGGCCGTGAGGGCGCTCACCGGGTTCCATTCGGCAATCACGTCCAGCGGGCTGGCGAGTGTCGATGGCGGCACGAAGACGTTCGAGAGGAAGGTCAGCGGCAGGACGACAATGAAGCCGAGCTGCTGCGCCACCTCGACCGTCGGGACGGCGGTGCTCAGCCAGATGCCGATCCAGGACATCGCGAAGGTGAACATGATCAGCAGGCCGATGCCGGCGAGGAGCTCGAGGACGCCGGTGTGAACGGTCCAGCCGACGAAGAGGCCGCTGATCATCAGGA
>JBFWZE010000122.1:0-11314 GCA_050185685.1 Dehalococcoidia bacterium | reverse complement strand
CTCGACTGGATGAACGTCAGCGTCACCTACGACGTCATTTCGTCGGAGCCGACGCCGGTCGAGGAGCAGGACCTCACCGGCTCCTCCGTACCCGGCGTTGACTACCCATCGAACTTCTACGGCGACCCCGACTACCAGACGGAGCAGACGACGACGAGCATCAAGGGCCTGCTCAGCATCGACGGCCTGCGCTTCCTGTTCTCGTCCTTTGTGCCGAACTTTGCCGGCTTTACCGTCGTCGCCGTGATCTTCGTGGCGATGATGGGCGTCGGCGTCGCTGAGGGTGCGGGCCTGATGGCGGCGCTGATCCGCAAGCTGGTGAAGAGCGCTCCACCCGGGGCGCTGACCTTCATCATCGTCTTCGTCGGCTGCCTCTCCAGCGTCGCGACCGACGCCGGCTACCTGATCCTGATCCCGCTCGGCGCGGCTGCCTTCCTCAGCGTTGGGCGTCATCCTCTCGCCGGTCTCGCTGCTGCGTATGCCGGCGTTAGCGTCTCGTTCGCGGTGAACATCCTGATTACGCCGCTCGACGCCCTCCTTACCGAGGTCACCAACGAGGCGATGCAGTCGGTCAGTCCGGGCGAGTCGATCGGCATCACGGCGAACCTCTACTTCGCCGTCGCGTCGACGATCTTCACCGCGATCGTCGTCACCATCGTCACTACCCGGATGATCGAGCCTCGTCTCGGCCGCTATGCCCCGCAGCTCCAGGGCGGCGCCGATATCGCGGTTGCCGAGCGTGATGCAGTGGCGGAAGGGGAGATCGAGAGGGCCCACCTCGCCCCGGCAAAACCCGGCGACGTGCCGACGATGGAACAGGAGGAGGAACCCCAGGTCTCGCCCGACGCCGAGTCGAAGGGTCTGCGCTACGCACTGTGGGGAATGCTCGGCGCCGTCGCGGTGATCCTGCTGCTGACCCTGCCGCCAGGCGCGCCGCTGCGAGACCCGGAGGACGGCAGCATCATCGGCAACTCGCCATTCATGGACAGCCTCGTCTTCCTGATTGCGCTGATTTTTTTCGTCGCGGGCGTCGCATATGGGTTCGGCGCGAAGACCTACAGCACGAGCGTCGACGTGATCAACGCGATCCAGACGACCTTCGCCGGGCTGGCGGGCCTCGTCTTCCTGCTCCTGATCATCAGCCAGTTCATCGCCTACTTCAATTTCAGCCAGATGCCCACGGTCGCCGCGGTTGCCATGGCAGAAGGACTGCAGCAGCTCGATGTCGGCGCGCTGTGGCTGCTGTTGGGCATGATCGTCGTCGTCGCGATCCTCGACATCATCGTCACCGGCGCCCTGCCGAAGTGGGCGATCTTCGCGCCGGTGTTCATCCCGCTCTTCGTCCGCCTCGGGATCGCGCCACAGACGGTGCTCGCCGCCTACCGGGTCGGCGACTCACCGATGAACGTGATCACACCGATGATGATCTACCTGCCGTTTATCGTCCTCGTCGCACAGCGTTACCAGCCGGAGTCGGGCATCGGCACGATCATCGCGCTGATGATCCCGTACACCGTCGTGATCCTCGTGACCTGGGTGCTTTTCTTCGCGCTCTGGTACCTGCTGGGCATCCCCCTCGGGCCGGGGTACCCGATCGATGTCTAGGCCGCCCCGCCCGCGCTCTCAGGAACCGGATTGAGGCGGCCGGCAACGTCCGTGTACTCGGTGCCGACGACGCGGCCGTCGAGCATGCGGATGATCCGCTGCGCCCGGGCGGCGACGGCTGCGTCATGGGTGACCATGACCACCGTCAGTCCGCGCTGGGTCCGGAGCTCGTCGAGAAGGTCGAGAATACGGTGGCCAGAGGCAGAGTCCAGGCGGCCCGTCGGCTCATCTGCGAGGAGGATGCCCGGCTCATTCGCGAGGGCGCGGGCGATTGCGAGGCGCTGCCTCTCGCCGCCGGAAAGCTGCGACGGCCGGTTCGCGCCCTTACCACTGAGCCCGACCATCTCGAGCAGTGCGTCGGCCCGCGCTCGACGCTCCGGCGCCTTCAGGCCGCCCTCGAACATGGGCACCTGCACGTTTTCGCTCGCGCTCAGGGTCGGAAGCAGGTTGTCGAGCTGAAACACGAGCCCCACCTCACGCGCCCGGTGTTTCGCGAGGTTCTTCTCCTTCGCAAGCTCCTCACCGTTCACGACCACGCTCCCGGCGTCGGCCTTGTCCAGCGCCGCGATAAGATGAAGCAGCGTCGACTTGCCGCAGCCGGAGGGCCCGACGATTGCGACGCACTCGCCGGCATAAATGTCGAGGTCTACTTCGTCGAGGGCGCGGACTCGCCCTTCCTCGAAGGTCTTCACGACAGCGCGCATGACCACGACCGGCGGCACGTTACTCATAGCGCAGGGCCTCCATCGGCGATAGACGGACAGCGCGATACGCCGGGTACGCCGCACCCGCGACGGAGACGATGACGGCAACCGCAAGCCCGCGCACGAAGACGTCCAGCGTGTAGCGAGGCTCGAGCAACGAGCTGATCGTCTCGACCAGCATGAGCGCTTGCACCGCCAGGATTGCCACGATCGATCCGAAGACGGCAGCCGCGAAGCAGAGCAGCAGCGACTCGCCGAGGATCATCCGCAGGATTCTGCTACCACTCCAGCCGACAGCGCGCAGGATACCGATCTCGCGCGTTCGCTCGAACACCGACATCACCATCGTGTTCATAACGCCGATCGCGCCTATACCGACGGCGAGGATCGAGATCGCCAGGTTCGCCGAATCCAGGATCGTGATGCCCTGGTCGACCTTTCCGTACTCGGAGACGTCGAGGATCGTTGCGAGGTTCGGGAACTCATCCTCGATGCGTGCTGCCAGCTGCTTCAGGTCCGTCCTCGGCTCAACCGTGATGAAGACGGCCGTAACGACACCAGACTTGGCTGCGATCTGCTGCACCGTCGCGAGCGGGGCATACGCGCCACCGTCCTCATACAGGCTGCCGGTCTGGTAGATGCCAACCACCGTGAACTGCAGATCCTCCAGCGTTACAGTGTCGCCGACGCCCGCGCCGAGGTCGGCAGCGGCGCGAAATCCCAGCATGATCTCGTCCGGCCTCGAGCCGAAGGTGCGCCCTTCGAGGCTGGCGGGCGGCGATGCGGCGACGCCCTCGGCGGTGCGGCCGACGAGAAAGAAGAATGGGTTCGACCCGACGCGCGTGATGTGGAAGAGAGCCGTCTCAGCCCGCTCGACACCCGGCAGGGCTGCCACGCCTTCCGCGTCGGACTCGGGCACGATTGAGAAGCTGAGGTCCGCGGCGCCCTGCTGCGCGACCATAAAGTCCGCGCCGCCGAGCGTGATGATCTCGCCCGCCGTGTTCTTCAGACTGCCCGTGACAACGCCCAGCGTTATGACAGTTGTGATGCCGAGGGCGATGCCCAGGACCGTAAGGCTGGTCCGCACGCGCTGCCGAAAGAGGTTTTTGAAGACAAGAGATAGGAACGTCAAATGGGGCCTCCGCGCACTACCACCAACGTTCCCAGCCTATGTCGCGGCATCAAAGGCCGAGCAGACCTGAACAGCCCCTCCTTCAGGGCCGTTCGGCCGGTCTCGACTTCGAACGTCACGAGGCCGATCGCGCAACCGATATACTGAGGGCGCCTCGGCTGCGAACTGCAAGGTTTGTAACCCGCCGTGCGTATCGAGGCCGCGCGAGCCGCTACCGATAACCATGTAGCCGTCCTTCACTGCACACATCGCACGTCGGAGGACGCGGCTGCTGTCGAGCCTGGAAAGAGGGACCGCATGAGCTATGGAGAAGGAATGACCGAAGCCGAGCTGAGCTGCCGGGGTCATGAGGAGGAAGCACTGCTTTCACCTAACGGCGCCGGCAACTTCCCTCTACCGGGTGACAGGCCTCGCTACCCCCGCGATCGCGTTGCTGATATCAAGCACGTGCGGATGGATATCGCACTCGACCTCGACGCGAAGCGGATTAGCGGCAGCGTGGCCCACACCTTCAGCCCGATGAACGAAGGGCTGACGTCCATCGACCTGGACGCGGTCGAGCTCGACATCAGCGGTGTTCGGCTGGCTTCCGGCGCGCCGCTCAACTACGGCGTGTCCGGAAACCGCCTGCACATCGACCTCGACACCGCCCACCACCCGGGCGAAGACGTCACCGTCGTCGTCGACTTCGCCGGCTCTCCCCGCCGCGGCCTCTACTTCATCCAGCCGGATGAGGCGTACCCGGACAAGCGCGTCGAAGCATGGACCCAGGGCCAGGACGAGGACTCCCGCCACTGGTACCCCTGCTACGACTACCCGAACGAGCTGGCGACGAGCGAGATGCATGTCACCGTCGCCGAGCCCTACACCGTGATCTCGAACGGTGAGCTCACCGGCATCAGCCCCACCGAAGAGCCCGGCCAGCGCACCTTCCACTGGCGCCAGAACACCCCTCACGTCGCCTACCTGCTGAGCGTTGTCGCGGGCGAGTACGCCGAGGTGACGGAGGACTGGGACGGCATCCCGGTGCAGTACTTCGTGCCTCCGGGCCGTGAGGAAGATGGCCGCGAGGTCTTCAAGAACACACCGGACATCCTGCGCTTCTTCTCGGAGCGGACCGGGGTACGCTACCCGTACGCCAAGTACTCGCAGGTCGTCGTCCAGGACTTCATCTTCGGCGGCATGGAGAACGTCAGCGCCACGACGCTCACGGAGAACTGCCTCTACGACGCCCGCGCCCGCCAGGACATCGACGCTGACGCCCTGATCGCGCACGAAGCGGCACACCAGTGGTTCGGCGACCTCCTGACCTGCCGCGACTGGTCGCAGGGCTGGCTGAACGAGGGCTTCGCAACCTTCATGGAGCTGGCTTACGCGGAGCACAACAAGGGCCGCGACGAATTCCTCTACACCCTGCGCGGCGAGATGGACAGCTACCTCGGCGAGGCAGGCCGCTACCGCCGCCCGATTGTCACGAACGTCTACAACGAGCCGATCGACCTCTTCGACCGCCACCTCTACGAGAAGGGCGGTATCGTCCTCAACATGCTGCGTGTGCAGCTCGGCGAGACGCTGTTCTGGAAGACGATCCGTCGTTATGTCATCAGCCGCCGCAGCACCAACGTGATCACGCAGGACCTGATGCGCGCCGTCGAAGAGGCCACCGGCAAGAACCTCGACTGGTTCTTCGACCAGTGGGTGTTCAGCGCCGGCCACCCGGAGCTCAAGGCGACCTACGCCTGGGACGACGAGAACAAGACGGCGAAGCTCTCGTTCACACAGTCGCAGAAGGGCACCGACGTCCCGGAGACCTTCCGCGTGCCGCTTCGCCTCGACTTCCGCCTCGATGGCGGCGAGACGCACAGCGTGAAAGTCGACGTGACGGAGAAGGAGCAGAGCTTCTACTTCCCGCTCGCCGCGAAGCCGCGCTTCGTCCGGGTCGACGGCGAGATTCTCAAGACGCTCGACTTCGAACGCTCGGTCGACATGCTCCGGGCGCAGCTGCAGGACGACGAGAACGTCCTGGGCCGCGTCGACGCCGCCCGCGCCCTGAGCAAAAAGAACGACAAAGACGCGATTGCAGCGCTCGGGAAAGCAGTACGCGAGGACGCCTTCTGGGGCGTACAGGCAGAGGCAGCGAAGGCCCTCGGCGCGATCAAGTCCGCAGCCGCCCTCGACGAACTGCTCGCCTCGACCGAAGTCGCGCATCCAAAGGCCCGCCGCGCCGTCATCCGCGCCCTCGGCGAGTTCAAGGAAGAGCGCGCCGCCGAGGCGATCGAGCGCGTCATCGATGACGGCGACGCCAGCTACTACGTCGAGGCCGCCGCGGCTGCAGCGATCGGCAAGACGAAGTCACCGCGTGCCTTCGGCGCCCTCAACCGCGCCCTCCAGCGCGACTCCCAGAACGACATCGTCCGCGCCTCCGCCTTCGACGGCTTCTCGGAGCTGAAGGACGAGCGCGCGATTGACGTCTGCTTCGAGTGGACCGCGTACGGCCGCCCCGGCAACGTCCGCGGCGCCGCGGCGGCAGCCCTCGCCAACCTCGGCGAGATCGCGCCGGAGCACCGCAAGGAGCAGGTCGTCGACCACCTCATCGGCCTCGTCGACGACGGCTGGTTCCGTACCCAGATGAGCGCGATCCATGCCCTCCAGGAGCTCAAGGCGACGAAGGCACTGCCCGCCCTTGAGCGCGCTGCCTCCGGCGCCCTCGACGGCCGCACGATCCGCAGCGCCCGCGTCGCGATGAAGACGATTCGCGAAGCCGGCGATAAGGGCGAAGAGCTGAAGAAGCTCCGCGAAGAAGTCGACAAGCTCACGGACGAGAACCGCGGCCTCAAAGATCGCCTCGACAAGATTGAGGCGAAGCTGGGGTAGGCGCCCGGGCAGAAGCGCAATGGCGCTGCTTTCGGGGCTAATTCGCGTCGCTGCGGCCTCCTCCGTTAGCGGGGGTGTGGCATGGCTGACACTCGATCAGAGCCATCCGTGCGACTCTGACGTCTCGACCTTCGGCTGGGCGCTGATTTTCGTCCCCACCGTCTTTGGGTTGCTGTTCAGCCTGCGTCCCTATAGCCCTCTTGTTTTGGTGATGGGTGGGATGCTCGCATCGATGGTCGTGGTTTACGTGGGGATCACTGAGACCCTCGGCGACGGGAGCATCAGCCCCAATGGAAGCCAGTGCGAACCGGGCGCGGCCGGCTTTGTTCTGCTCGTTCCCATCACATTCGTGCTACTGACCGTATTGCTGCTGGTGCTTCATGGCCTCGGCTTCGAGCGCCAACGGCGTGCACGCTAGGAGCAGCGTGGCACTCGTAGGGACAGCGTCCCCTCAGGCCACCGGCGTGGTCCGGCTCATTGACCGCTGCTTCCGTCGCAGGTTGGGAGTCACTGTCTGAGGCCAGAATGCAATGCCTCGGCCAGCTGGGACAGGGAGCCGCTTCGCTACTAAGCCGCTGTCCCTACGACCGGTATCGCGTGGCCGAGTCGATGGTTCAGGGCCGGGCGTTGACAACCCAACGCCACCCTTGCCCGATTGCCAGACTGCCCGATTGCAGGTCCGCCTAGGGCGCCTCGGCGAAGAACTCCCGGACGAGGCGAATGAACTCATCGAGCTGGTCGTGGTGGACCCAGTGGCCGGCGTTCTGGACGATGACCTCGTTGAGGCCGAAGAGCTCGACGAGGTCGGCGTTATTCTTCGCGAACTCGCTCTCCGAGCCGCCGACGAGGAGGTAGGGCGTCTTCAGCTGCGACCACATGTCGCGGAAGCTCTGCATCGACCAGTCGGGCGTCGAGCGGATGCGGTGGTAGTAGTCGAACTTCCAGACGTAGCCGCCCTCGACCTGGCGAACGGCGTGCTTGGTGAGATGCTTCACCATCATCGGTGAGAGGCGCTTGTTCGCCTCGTACATCCGCTTCTCGCAGGTCTCGATGTCGGGTAGGACGTGGGGGTGAAAGACCTCGGTGCTGCGGATCTGCTCGACGAACTCTCGCAGGCGGCCCGCCGGTGGCAGCGTCGATGCCGGCCGGCCGAAGCCTTCGATTGAGACGAGCTTCTCGACCTTCTCCGGGAAGGCGCAGGCGTAGTCGGTGGCGATGCGGCCGCCCATCGAGTGGGCGATCATCTTTACAGTGCCGCCCTCGCTCACCGTATGCACCAGCTTGTCTAGGTCAGCGACGTGGTGGCTGAGCTGGTACGCCGGGCCCTTCGTCCAGTCGCTGTCGCCGTGACCGCGCAGGTCGGGCGCATAGACCGCGTAGTCGTCCATCAGTTGCTGGGCGACGAAATCCCAGTTGCGGGAGTGGTCACGGCCGCCGTGCACGAGGACCAGCGGCGGCTTCGACTCGTCGCCCCAGAAGTTGTAGTGAATGCGGATGCGCGCGGATTCGAGGAAACGTGATTCGGGTTCGATCATGCGAAGGTGGTCATTCCTGTCACCCTCGAACCATACAATGCCGCCGCGTCGTCGGTCTATTTGGCGGGACGAGGAACTCGATTGCGTCCCTCGTCCCTGTATGTTTCCCTAGTGCGCTGCGACCGTCCAACCGTAGAGGTCGGAGTGCATGTTCCCATCCGGGTGGGCATGGTGCTCAACGAGAACGAGCATGCCGTTCAGACTCGCGAGCTTCTCTGCCGTCGTCTGGATCGCAATCGACGCGCCGACCCGCATCGTGCCGTCCGGGTCCATCTGCGCGATACCGTGGCCGTTCCAGATAGCACCCTCGCCGTCTTCGGTCATGACGATGCCCTGTCCTTCGGCGTAGATCTGGCCGGGACCGCGGTCAACGATCGTGTAGGTGCCGATGTTCTGACCGTGGACGCTGAGGATCTCGATGTCGGTCTCGAACGAGACCTCCATCTTCATGTAGCGAAACTCTTCGCCCGGCAGCACCCGGCGGCCCGTCGCGTGCCCGTGCTCGCTTCCCAGCTTCTCTCCCAGCATGACGTGCTCCTTCCTCGTTATCGCGAACTCGCCGCCATTATGGGCGCGTGATAACGAGAATGGACGCCGCGGGCCAAGAATTCCTGAAATAGTCTCCGCGTGGTGAAGACTACGGGACGAGCGCGACCTTGCCCTGCACCTTACGCGCCTCGATGTAGCGGTGTGCCTCGGCAGCCTCCTGTAGCGGCCAGGTGCGGTCGACGACGGGCCGAAGCTTGCCCTCGACAAAGAGGTCGAGCATCGTCGCCATGTCTTCCTTCGTGCAATTCTGCGATCCGGCGCCCATGAGGGTCTGCTGCTGGAACCACATATTCGGCAGAAGGACGTTGGCGGTGCGCTTGCCGCTCGCGACGCCGTAGACGACGATACGGCCGCCGGGCTGGAGCGCGCCGAAGCTCTTCTCGAAGACCTCGCCGCCGACGCCATCGATGATGATCGGCACGCCCTTGCCTCCCGTGAGCTTCTTGACCTCTTCGACGTAGTCCGTCGTGGTGTAGTTGATGCCGTGGTCGAGGCCGTAGCCCTTCGCCCACTCGAGCTTGTCATCGCTGCTGGCAGTGCCGATGACCGTGGCGCCGAGGTGTTTCGCGAGCTGCACGAGGGCGATGCCGACGCCGCTTGCCGCCGCCTGGATCAGGATGGTCTCGCCCGCCTGCAGCTTGCCGCGGGCGACGAGGCAGCCCCAGGCGGTCTCGAAGATGATCGGCACGGTCGAGGCAGCGACGAGGTCCATGCCCTCCGGCACCCGCGTGAGACCCGAGGCAGCTGCGACCGTGTACTCGGCGTAGGAGCCGCGGCAGCGCGTAAAGACCCGGTCGCCGGCCTTGATGTCGCTGACACCGTCGCCAACCGCTTCGACCGTCCCCGAGATCTCGCCGCCGGGGATCAGAGGCAGCTTCTCGCTCGGCGGAAACGGCAGGACACCGGAGCGGCGGCCAACCTCAGCGAAATTGATACCGATGCCGGCGATCTTGATCAGCGCTTCACCGGGACCGGGTTGCGGCGTCTCGACGTCCTCGTACTTGAGGACCTCAGGCGCACCGGTCTCGTACATCATGACTGCTTTCATCGTTGACCTCCTCGAAGCGCTACCCGGTTCTCGGTCACTCTACGGGGTCTTCGCGGCGCCTGCCAGGCACTCGGTGGTTTTACCTCGGGACAGGGTATAATGGGGGAGCAAGGCCCCCTTGACCTCCTCCAGGCCCGTCACTCCCGACGACGGCCCTTCTGTTTTGTTCCGGGCACCCTCCTTGTCTGACCTGCCAGCGGCAGACCAGCGCCTCATGCCTCCAAGGCATACCCAGGAACGAGAACCTCAAATGGCCACCTGTCCCTTCAAAACGCCCCGCTGCGGGCTGAGCACCCCCTGCCCTCGTTGCCGAGCTGCGGCCTCCCGCCGCTCCGCCACGCTGCCGCGCTACTCGGCCCGAGGCGGCCGCAAGTGATGCGAGGCGCAATTAGCAGGCTCGCAAATACGCACGGCTCCACCTGGGGCAAGATCCGCCCGAAGGACATCCCGCGCGAGATCTTTTTCAACGCCGCGTCTTTGCACCACGGGCACGACTTCCAGTCACTGGTCATCGGTCAGGAGGTCGAGTTCGAGGAAGAGCTCGATCGTACCAATGGGACGCGCGCGGTGTCGGTGCGCACCATCGCCGCAAGCGCGGGCTGAGATGGCGCTTCTCTGCCGGCTAGGCTTTCATCGCTGGCCGCGGGTCCACAGCCAGTGGCGTGAGGTGGTCGTCTCTCCTTCGACCGCGAACTGCCTGCGCTGCAATACGCAGCTCACGAGCGTCTGGCGCCGCGCCTACCCGGAAGACGGCAGCCGCTGCAAACCCGGCGACTGCGCCATCCACGGCGGCGCCTCGGCCGCCTAGGCCCGGCCTGCCGCTGGACGGCCCGTCTATGCTGGGGTGATGGCAACTCCCACCCTCGTCTCCGTCAACGTTGGACGCATTCGCGCTGTGCCCTACCGAGGCCACCAGGTGCGTACCGGAATCTACAAGGCCGCCGTCGACGGACCGGTGATGGTCCGCAGCCTCAACCTCGACGGCGACGAGCAGGCCGACCTCAGCGTGCATGGCGGCGTCGACAAAGCCGTCTACCTCTACCCCGCCGAACACTACGAAGCGTGGCAGCGCGAGCTGAACCGTGAGCTCGACTACGGCACCTTCGGCGAGAACCTCACCGTGACCGGCCTGCTCGAGGACGTCGTGCGAATCGGCGACGAGCTCGCTATCGGCAGGGCTCTTCTCCAGGTCACCGAGCCTCGCGTCCCCTGCTTCAAGCTCGGCATCAAGATGAGCGACCAGCGCTTCCTGCGTCGCTTCCTCGAGAGCGGCCGCAGCGGCTTCTACTGCCGCGTCCTCCGCGAGGGCGCCGTCGAGGCGGGACAGAGCATCGAGCTCGCTCAGGCAGGCGTCGACGCGCCGACGATCGCCGAGGTCGTGCGCCAGATCAGGGGCGCATAGCTCCGAACTAGATAAACACGGCGGGGCGGCGGCGGGCGCGACGGGCGACACCGGACGAAACCGCCGCCTGCGACACCTCACGGGCGACCGCACGGACGACGTTGCGGTTGAAGACGCTGGGGATGATGTACTCCTCCGACAGCTCGTTCTTGCCGACCGTACCGGCGATGGCGTTGGCGGCGGCGAGCTTCATCTGCTGGTTGATCTCGGTTGCGCGGACATCGAGGACGCCGCGGAACATACCGGGGAAGCAGAGGACGTTGTTGATCTGGTTCGGGTAGTCGGAGCGCCCAGTAGCAACGATACGGGCGACGCCTTCGATCTCCTCCGGCCGCACTTCGGGGTCCGGGTTGGCGAGGGCGAAGACGATCGCGTCCTTCTTCATTCGATCGACGTCGTTCGCATCGATGAGGTTCGGGGCGGACACGCCGATGAAGACGTCAGCGCCGACAATCGCGTCATGCA
>JBFWZE010000121.1:0-11353 GCA_050185685.1 Dehalococcoidia bacterium | reverse complement strand
CCACAGCGAGGCCGAGCTGATCAACGCCGCTCTCATCTCTTCGCTGGCCGACGAGACGCCGGAGGGCCGCTCCGTCGTCGACCTCGCCCGCCAGAAGGGCTTCCAGAACGAAGCAAACATCGAAGGCGCTGAGCTCATCCCCTTCACGGCGGAGACGCGGCTCAGCGGCATCAACCTCAACGGCACCAGCATCATGAAAGGCGCCGTCGACGCGGTCGTGAACCTCGCGGCCAGCGTCCCGAACGACCTCCAGCCCGAAGCGGCGAAGATCGGCATGGCCGGTGGCACGCCCCTCGCCGTGATCAAGGATCGCGACATCCTCGGCCTGATCTACCTCAAGGACACCGTGAAGCCCGGTATCCGCGACCGTCTCGCCGAGATGCGCCGCGCCGGCATCCGCACGGTCATGATCACCGGCGACAACCGCCTCACCGCTGCGACGATCGCGGCAGAGGCCGGCGTCGACGACTTCGTGCCGGAAGCGAAGCCGGAGGACAAGATCCGCCTCATCCGCGAGGAGCAGGCGAAGGGCCGCCTCGTCGCGATGACCGGTGACGGCACCAACGACGCCCCCGCGCTCGCCCAGGCGGACGTCGGTGTCGCGATGAACAGCGGCACGGCAGCGGCGAAAGAGGCGGCCAATATGGTCGACCTCGACTCCGACCCGACGAAGCTCGTGGACGTCGTCGCGATCGGCAAGCAGCTGCTGATGACCCGCGGCGCCCTGACCACCTTCAGCGTCGCCAACGACGTCTCGAAGTACTTCGCGATCATTCCTGCGATGTTCGTCGGCATCTACCCGGAGCTCGACAAGCTCAACGTCATGGGCCTGTCGACCCCGAACAGCGCGATCCTCAGCGCCGTCATCTTCAACGCCCTGATCATCATCGCCCTCGTGCCGCTGGCGCTGCGTGGCGTCGCCTATCGGGCGAAGCCGGCCGCAGACGTCCTGCGTTCGAACCTGTTTGTGTACGGTCTCGGCGGGCTGATCGCGCCCTTCATCGGCATCAAGCTCATTGACCTCATCCTCGTCCTCTTCGGCCTGGACTAAGGAGTTACTGTCATGGCATCGACACTCATCACCGACCTCAGGGCAGCAATCATCAGCATGCTGCTGTTCACGGCAATCTGCGGCGCCGCCTACCCGCTGCTCGTCACCGGCGTCGCACAGGGAGTCTTCCCGCACCAGGCGGGCGGCAGCATCGTCAGCGTCGACGGGCAGGCGGTGGGTTCATCCCTCGTCGGCCAGAGCTTTAGCGGCCCGGAGTACTTCCGCGGCCGCCCCTCCGGCGCCGGCGCCGACGGCTACGACGCCGCCGCCTCATCCGGCTCCAACCTCGGGCCCTCCAGCCAGGCGCTGGTCGACCGCGTGACGGAGTCGCTCGCCGCCATCCGCGAGGAGAACGGTCTCAGCGACAACGCCGAGGTGCCGGTCGACGCGGTCACCGCCTCCGGCAGCGGCCTCGACCCTCACATCACGCCCGCCTACGCCGAGCTGCAAGTAGCCCGCGTCGCCGAGGAGCGCAACATGAGTGAGGACGAGGTCCGGTCCCTGGTGAAGAAGTACACCGACGGCTCCACCCTCCTGTTCATGGGCGAGCCTCGCGTGAACGTCCTGCGCCTCAACCTGGCGCTCGACGCCCGCTAGGGCCGCCGCTGTGGAAGCAGCCGCGCGCATCACGGCAGAGGACGCTGGCGCTCCCAGGCGGAGCGGCGGCGTCCTCACGCTCGGCAACCTGCTCATCGACCTCGATATTTTCGAGGCCTACGTCGACGGCGTCCCGTTGGAGCTGAGCAGAAGGGACTTCGATCTGCTCGTGCTGCTCGCGCACCATCTCGACCGCATTGTCTCGTTCGAGGAGATGTATCAGGAGCTCTGGCATTCGACGAGCCGCCAGCCCAGCAGTACGCTTGCCGTTGCCGTCTGGCGCCTGCGGTCGAAGATGGCGGGATCCAGGCCGTACCAGGTGCGCTCCGCACGCGGCCGAGGTTACGGGCTGATCTCCTCCCAGAGCCATGCACGACATGACTGACGACAAGCGCCCCGACCCCGACGCCCTGCTCGCACGTATCAAGCGAGAGGAGCAGGGCGCCGCTGCCCGTGGTCACCTGCGCATTTACCTCGGCGCCTTCCCTGGCGTCGGCAAGACCTTCGCGATGCTCAACGAGGCCCACCGCCGCGCCCGCTACGGCGAGGACGTCGTCGTCGGGTTCGCCGAGACTCACGGCCGCGCCGCCACCGCCGAGCAGCTCGAGGGTCTCGAGGTCCTGCCCCGCAAGAAGATCGAGTACCGCGGCGTCGTGGTCGAGGAGTTCGACGCCGAAGCCGCCCTCGCCCGCCGTCCCGCCGTCTGTCTTGTCGATGAGCTGGCGCACACCAATGCGCCCGGCTCCGTACGCCAGAAACGCCATGAAGACATCGAGATGCTCCTCGACGCCGGCATCGACGTCGTCGCCACGCTCAACGTCCAGCACCTCGAGAGCCTCAACGACACCGTAGCGGCGATTACGGGCATCCGCGTGCGCGAGACCGTCCCCGACTCCGTGCTTGAGGAAGCAGACGAAGTCATCCTCGTCGACCTCTCACCGGAGGGCGCCCGGGCCCGCATGCAGCACGGCAACATCTACCCGCCGGAGCAGGCCGCCCGTGCGCTCGAGGGCTTCTTCAAGCCCGAAAACCTTGCGGCCCTCCGCGACCTTGCCCTGCGCCGCACCACCCAGGAGGTCGACGAGCAGCTCGAGGAGTACATGCGCGAAAGTCCGGACCGCCGCGGCATCGCCGAGCGCGTCCTCGTCCTCGTCGATGCCGACCCGGTCTCGCGGACGCTGCTGCGTCACGGCTGGCTGCTTGCCCAGGGCCTCGAAGGCGAGCTCATGGTCGCGTACGTCACGCGAGAGCTCTCCCGCGAGCACGAAGAAGCCCTCGCAGGAGTCCTCGAGCTGGCCGAAGACCTCAACGGCAGCATCCATCCCCTCACCGGCGTAACACAGCCTGAGGCAATCGCCGCCTTCGTCCGCGCCGAGCACATCGGCCACCTCGTCCTGCGCCGGCAGAAGCGCCGCCTCATGGGCGCGACGCTCGTCGACCAGCTCGGCGAAGCCCTGCCAGATGTCAGCATCCACCTCCCCGGCCTGCCGTCCGAGAAGTAACCTTCGCCGGCATCTCGCGGGACCAGGAACAGGCATCGCGTACACTTGGCACGGTCTGGTTGTGATGCTGGCGCTTACCGCACAGGATCGTTCGAGGAGCAGGCAGGATGCCCGATTCGAAGCTTCGTCTGGCAGAACCCCTTGCTGCGCTCTCCGTCGCGACGGACCTGGCCCGCGGTCAGCCCCCTGAGCAGGCACTCCGCGCCTGCGTCATCGCCACCCACCTTGCCGGTTACCTTGGCCTGAACGCTGCCGACCGCGCGAGCACCTACTACGCGACCCTGCTGCGCTTCGCCGGCTGCACCGCCACCTCGCACGAGTTCGCCTCGCTGCTCGGCGGCAACGATATCGCCGTGCGGTTCGCCGGTGATGCTACCGACATTGCCGACGGCAGCGAGCTCATGCAGTTCCTCGCCAACGTCGGCCGCACCCCTGAGCAGCTCCCCGAGGTCGTCGGCGTCGTCACCGAAGCGACGCGCGCCGACTGCGAAGTAGGCTCGCGCACGGCCACCCGCCTCGGCCTCGGTCAGAGCGTCGCCGACAGCCTCCTCCACATCTTCGAGCGCTGGGACGGTCACGGCCTCCCCAACGGCGTCGGCGGGGAGGACATCCCGCTGCCGGCCCGCATCGGTCACGTCGCCATCGCCGCCGTCATGTTCACCCAGGCCCGCGGCAACGCGGAGGCGCTTTCCACGATTGAGCGCTGGTCGGGCCGCGTGCTCGACCCGACGATTGCCGCAACCTTCCTCTCACACGCGCCAGAGCTGCTGGGTTTCCTCAACACTGGCGATGCCTGGCAGGCGGCGCTCGCCGCGGAGCCGGCGCCCTGGCGGGTCGTCGAAGACGACGATGACCTCGATGAGATTTGCCGGGTGTTCGGCGACTTCGTCGACCTCAAGACGCCCTTCCTCCTCGGCCACTCCGCCCAGGTCGCTCGCCTCGCAGAAGGGGCAGCGAGAGCGCTCAAGCTGAACGAGGACGACTGCATCACCCTCCGCCGCGCCGGCTTCCTGCACGACCTCGGCCGCGCCGGCATCTCGACCGGGATCTGGGAGAAGCCGGCGCCGCTCAGCACGCTGGAGGCAGAGCAGGCACGTCTCCACCCGTACCACTCAGAACGCATCCTCGAGCGCAGCAGCCTCTTCCGGCCCCTCGCCCGCCTCGTCGGCCAGCACCACGAGCGGTCGGACGGCAGCGGCTACTTCCGCGGCCTGGCTTCGTCTTCCCTCGACCGGCAGTCGCGGATCCTCGCAGCGGCAGACGCCTGCGCCGAGCTGCTCGAAGAACGCCCCGGCAGGCCTGCACTCACGCCGGACGAAGCGGCGAAGGCGCTCTCTGCCGAGTCGCTGGACCCGGACATCCTGCACGCTGTCCTCCAGGTCGCGGGTGCGAAGCGCCAGTCAGTGGCGAACCGCCGCCCGGCCGGCCTGACGAAGCGCGAAGTCGAGGTCCTGCAGCTCCTCGCCCGCGGCTTGAGCCTCAACCAGATCGCCGAGCAGCTCGTCATCTCACCGTCGACGGCGCACAGCCACGCCGCCCACGTCTACGAGAAGGCAGCGATCTCCACCCGCGCCGGCGCCGCCCTCTTCGCAATGGAGCACGGCCTCATCAGCTAAAGATCGACAGATCTGTCGATACTGGCCCCGTCCCGATTTCTCTACCTTCGAGTCACGAAGCACTGCGCTTCGAGAGACGAGCAGAAGAGAAGGAAACGGGACATGACAGCACAGGACATCGATACCTCCCTTGCCGCCACCAACGCCGAAATCGTGCGGCGTGGCTACGCGGCCTTCAACGCAGCCGACATCGAGACGCTGACCTCGCTCTTCCACGAGGACGCTGCCTGGCACACGCCGGGACGCGGCATCGTCGCGGGTGATCGCAGCGGCCGTGACGCCGTCTTCGGACACTTCGGTATCTATGGTAGCGAGACCGCCGGCACCTTCAGGGCTGAGCTTCGCGACGTGATCGCCGGCAACGACGGCCGCGTAATCGCCATGCATCACAACAGCGGCGACCGAAACGGCAAGCACCTCGACGTCGACTGCTGCCTCGTCTTCCAGATCGAGGACGGCCGCGTCGTCGATGGCCGCGAGTACTTCTATGACCTCCACGCCTGGGACGAGTTCTGGTCCTGACCGACCCGGACAGCATGGCTGCCTGCTCATCGCACCACCTCCACCGAACGAGTCGCACGGACGCGACGCCATTCCTCATAGGAGAAACGACATGCTACTTGCCACCACGACTGTTGAAGACTTCGACCAGTTCCTGAAGGTGTTCTCAGACGGCGGCGCCGTGAAGCGCCAGGAGCACGGCTCCAAGGGCGCCGTCATCTTCCGCGACCCCAACGTCACCGACCGCGTCTGGGTGGTCTTCGACTGGGACGAGCAGGGCTGGCAGAACTTCGTGACTGACCCGACGGTCCCGGCGGTCCTCAAGGACGCGGGCCACAAGAGCCGCCCCGTGTCGGTCACCCTCGCCGCAACCTGCTACGCGTAGGGAGCCCGTTGGCGAAAGCCTGACCCTCCTGCGTATAAGAAGAGTAGAAGTAGCCGGACCTGCTGGTCCGGCTACCCTGCTTCACTGCTTCACTGCATGAGAGTCAGTCGGCAACTCGGCTGCGTCTGCCCGGCTCCGTTTTGCCGAGGGACAGCAGGGGCGTTAACCTCGCATTACGAAAACTCGATTCCGATTGACCGTAAGCCCAATGTCGTCGAGTATCCGTCATAGCGTCTCCTCACGACGTTGCGTTCGCTTGTGCAGGGAGTAGTGCATGATCCGTCGAAGACGGCCCGCCGCCGTATCGCCTTTGAACCTCGGAGTGGCGGGTGTCGCGCTAGCAGTCTTGCTGCTGGGCGGACGCGCGCTTTCGCCGGCCGCTGTGAGCGCGGACACCTGCATTCAGGACGCAACCGCGATCGGTTCGAGCGATAGCGACTCGGAGAGCTGTCCTCCCGGCGCCATCTCCAGCAACAGCGCCCAGGCCCAAAATGACGCTACGTCACCCTGGACCTTCGCCAGCGCCTGGTCCCGGGCAGAGAACAGCGACGTCACCCCAACTGGTGGTGGCATCTATGCCAGCAGCCTGAACAACCCCAACACCACCCTCGGTGCGGCCCTCAGCACGAACGATGTCTTCTTCTCCGGCGTGCCCGGGGCAAAGATCGGTGGCTCTGCATACGCCACTGCAACGAATGAGGACTCTACGCTGGTCGCTGCCGCCGCATCGAATCGCCTCTACGTCACCAACGTGTACGCCGGAGACTATGTGGTGGGAGCACCCTACGCTTTTGCGTCGAACATCAGATGTGTCGAATGCCTTGCGGCATCCAGCAACGACGTGAGCATTAGCAATTCCACCGTACCCGGCGGCGTCATTGCCGGACCCGTGTCTGCCACGGCGAACAACGCCAATGCCGAATCCTCCGCCGCCCTGGCGAAGAACGTCATGGTCATTACCGACGTCACGGGCCTGGTCCACGGCGATTCCGGCGCTACGGCTGCAGCGCGTAACACTGGCACCTTCGGCGGTGAAAACTGCGTGTCGTGCGTTGCGACCTCGTACAACAGTCTGCTCGCCGACGGCATTGACCTGCCGAACGGCACCCTCATGCAGAGCTCCAGCGCAATCGCGAACAACCTGACGAGCTCAGGCGGTTCTGCCTTCGCCCTAAACGACAAAGAATTCAAGAACGTCGTCATCGGCGGCAGTCTTGGCTTTAGCGGAACTGACAGCTGGGCGATCAACGCCTATTCGCCAGATTCCGAAGCAAGCAGCGTGAACGTCCTCGTTTTCGTGGGATCGAGCGACACGCCGATTACCGTCAATACAATCAGCAACAACGCCCTCTATTCACTGGCCACGAATGACTACTGCAGCACCTGCGTGGTCGGCTCGCTCAACGACATCAATGTTTCCGGCGCGATCTATGCCGAGGGCAGCATTTTTGCTGGTGGCGCCCGGGCGATTGCTGGCAATGAAAGCGGCGTGCCGGCTCCGGGCTTCAGCGACAACACGGCTGCCGCGAGCAACGTCGTCCGCATCGCGAATGTGACTGCGGGCACGCTCGTCCAGGACGTTGGTGCTCAGCAGATAAGTAGCAATATCGTCACCGGCGGCGTGTACGGGTCCGCCCACAACTACACCGGCCAGCAGGGAAGCGGCTACTGCTACGAGTGTGTGGCGGTCGCTGACAACTTCCTCAAGATTGAGGACTCTTCGTCGGGCGAAAGCCTCGTCGACACCGCGGTATATGCCACCGCGGAGAACTACAACTCGAACTACGTGCTCGCCAAATCGGCGAACCGGGTCGTCATCAAGGACGTGGAGGCCAGGCAAAGCGTCATCGGCCCTGGAACGCTGGTGAATCTCATCGAGCCCAGCGGCGTGTTCGCGTACACCACCAACCGCTACTGCGACGAATGCCAGGCAAACGCCGATAACTCCGTCCTGATCAAGGACAACACCACGAACGGGACGGTCCTCAACGGCAGCGCCTACGCCTGGGCCGAGAACAACCTCGGTGGGCCTGACATTTTCGCCAATCAGGTCGAAGACGCCGTCGGCAGTCAGAACACCGCCATTGCCTATAACACCCTGATCGTCGAGGACAACCACTTCGCGGACCCGACTGCGCTTGTCTTTGGCGGCATCGTGAACGCGAACGTCTACTCCTGCGCTTCGAACAACGCCGGCGGCCTGGTTTGTGGCACTGGTACTGAGACTTGTAGCCAGGACGTCGTTCAGCTCTGCTCAGCTGCGGGACCTGCTGCACAGAATGTCTCGCCCGTATGCACGAACTGCCACGCTGCAGCGAACAACTACGTCAAGGTCACCGGCGACAGCACCATCGACCCGGCCGCGAACCTCGGCAACTCGATCAGCACCGGCGGCGTCTACGCTCACGCAGAGAACACGGCTCAGGGAACGCAGGGCCTCGGCGCCTGCACCGCCTGTGTCGCCGGCGCGACGAATGCCGTCGTCGCTGAGAACGCGAGCAACGTGAACGGGCCGACCTCGAGTACCGCGATCAACACGAACTCGGCGAACGTCGCGGCAGCCGCCTCCAACGTCCTCAAGCTCGACGGGAGCACTGGCCACGCTGAGACCCTCGCATCCAACACCGATGCCCGCAACAGCGTTGCAATCGCGCGCAACGACGCCTCTGCCCAGAACGGCAGCACGGTTGCCTCGTACGTGAGCGCCACGAATACGAACACGGACGGAGCCCTCGCCCTCGCCACGGGCTCCACCCACGCAGCCAACGGCGGTGAGGCTTCCAGCAACACCAGCGCAGTCGTTGGCAGCGCCGGCAATGGCGCTACAAACGGCGTCGCAATCGCTGCCTCGAACACGACGGCGAACGACGGCAGCGCGTCGACAGTGACGGTCGCCGACCTCACGAACGACGGCACGTCATCGGGCGTCGCCTACTCGGTCAGCTACGACGAGAACGGGAACGTCGCGGTCGCAGTCGTCGTGACCAGGGACGGCGAAGGAGTGGGGATCGCCTACACCAACGTGACCAACGCGGACGCAACCGCTGAGGCAACGGCGGATGGCAGCGCGACCCAGGGCGGCGACATCTCATACCAGAGCGGCGACCCGACCGCGTCTACCAGCGTCTCAACTCCTGCTCCGTAGCCGGCACCCACGGATATCGTGAAAGGCCCCGCTCACGCGGGGCCTTCTTTTTCCCACTTCCGGGCCTGTAGCTCCGATCAGCTGGGTCCCATTCCCGACCAGACACTGTCGTCGTCTCGCCCCAGCCTGGGGTCGCTGCAGATGTCGCCGCGCTCGTGCTCCTCGCGGTGGTCCGGGCCCAGCCTGGTGGCGGTGACATCGCTCCTTCGACCGCCGAAGCCGTCGTGATCGAAGGTGGCCGGTGCCCCAGAATCGCATTCCTGTTATCCTGCTACGTAAGGCATACCCATCGGTGATCCGCTTTCGGGCCGGCGTCTTAGCTCAGCTAGTCCTGCCGCCACTCGCTTAACCACTGACTTACCTGCCTGCCCATGGTCCAGGAGGCCAGTCTCTCTATGCCAGCCCGCGCAACCACGAACCCTTCCCGAACTCGGCCCGTCGGCGCCGTCCAGCACAATCGTCCTCGGCGCAGCGTCGTCCGATACGAGAGCATCTGCGCCGGCTGCGGCGCCGCGACGAAGCTGCCGTTCAAGCCGACCGAGGACCGCCCCGGCTACTGCTCGCGCTGCTTTACCGAACGGAAGAACCTCCCCTTTCACGTCCGCCAGCCCGGGCGCACCGTCACTCCGGTGACCGCTCGCGTTCAGCCGCAGCCCGTGGACGAAGACCCTCATCTCGAAGTCTTCCCGGGCCTCGAAGTCAGTACCGCCACGCGAGGCGCCCTCAGCCGCATGGGCATCACATCTCCGACGCCGATCCAGGAGCAGGCGATCCCGTGGCTGCGCGAAGGCCGCGACGTCGTCGGCCAGGCCCAGACCGGCTCCGGCAAGACGCTCGCCTTCGGCATCCCCCTCGTCGAGAACTGCAGCCGCAACGAGCCGGGCGTCCAGGGCCTCGTCCTCGTTCCGACGCGGGAGCTCGCAATCCAGGTCGCGTCTGTGCTGGAGGCGGTGGCGGACAAGCGCGTCCTCATCTCGCTGCTCTACGGCGGCCGACCGATCGGCGGCGAGAAGCGCGCGCTGCAAAAGGGCGCCCAGGTCATCGTCGGTACGCCCGGCAGGACGCTGGACCACCTCCGCCAGGGCAACCTCTCGCTGCAGTCGCTGCGCATGCTCGTCCTCGACGAGGCCGACGAGATGCTCGACCGCGGCTTCGCCCGTGACGTCGAGTCGATCATCGCCCTCACCCCGGCGGACCGGCAGACAGCGCTGTTCTCCGCGACACTGCCCGAGTGGGTTGCGAAGACCTCAGACAAGCATCTGAACGACCCGATGCGCGTCCAGGTGATCGCCGATGAGGCCGATAGCCTCAAGATCGAACACCTGATCTATCGCATGGAAAAAGACATGAAGATGCGGGCGCTGCGGACGCTGCTCGACCAGCGCGGCGACGCCCCGATCATCGTCTTCGGCCGCACCAAGCACGGCGTCAAGAAGCTCGCGATGCAGCTCTCAGGCTTCGGCTACCCGGTCACCGCGCTGCAGGGCAACCTCGGTCAGAACGCCCGCGAGAGGGCGATGGCCGACTTCCGCTCCGGCACGACGCCGGTGCTGGTAGCGACAAACGTCGCCGCCCGCGGCCTGGACGTCGAGGGTGTTGCCCAGGTCATCAACTTCGACCTTCCCGACTCGTTGCAACTCTTCACGCACCGCGTCGGTCGCACCGGCCGCATGGGCAAGAGCGGCGAGGCGGTCACCTTCCTGACCTCCGAAGACGACAAGAAGTGGCAGGAGATCCAGCGCGGCTTCGAAGTGAAGCTCGCGATCAAGCGCTGGGGCGCGAACGGCCCCGAAGACGCTGCCGCTCCGCCGGCTGCGCCGTCTCCGCGGACGAAGCCCGCCGACGTGCGCAGAAGTGGCCGCCCAACCGAGGCTCCCCGATCCCGACGGGGCCCGGCGCCGGCCGCCACCGCCTCGCCGAGAGTCGGTCGCTTCAGGCGCTAGGCCGCCCTCCGACCATCGAAACGATAACGCAAAGGACCCGGTTGCAGCAGCAGCCGGGTCCTTTCGTCGCAATGCGCGACCCGGTCTAGCTGTTCGGCAGGAGCAACACCTTGCCCGTCGTCTGACGCTGCTCCAGCGCCTCGTGCGCCTGCGCCGCCTCTTCGAGCTTGAACGTGCCGCCAATCATCGGCTTGAGCTTGCCGGAGATGATGAAGTTGCGGATCTCCTCGTTCAGAGCCTTCCGCTCCTCCGGCCAGAGTCCGTCCTGCATCGTGTTACCGCGGAAGTAGCCGGTCAACGTCAGGTTGCGGCTGAGCAGCGTGCGCGGGTTCACCGGCGCGTTCGTGTCGGTGATGTTCCCGTAGTTCACGATGCGGCCGCCCGAGCGCGTCGCTTCGATCGTGTCGTAGACCGACTGACCGCCGATCACCTCCAGCGCCAGGTCGACGCCCTTGCCGCCGTTCTGGGCGATGACCTCCTGGGGCCAGCCCTCCTTCGTGTAGTCGATCGGGATCGCCCCCAGCTCGGCGACCTGTTGCCGCTTCGCCTCACTGCTGGCGCCGCCAAGCACCCGGCCTGCGCCGTAGAGAAGCGCCAGCTGCACCGCGAGGTA
>JBFWZE010000120.1:0-11375 GCA_050185685.1 Dehalococcoidia bacterium | reverse complement strand
GCCGGCATGTTCCTCTCGACCCTTTCGTTCGCGGTCGTGGCGCTGGCGCTGGTGGGCCAGGCGTCCAACTTCGGCGAGGATTTTCGCCTGTTTGCGCTGATTATCCTGCCGGTCGTCCTCTTCCTCGGCGTTGGTACGGCCCTGCGCATGGACTCATCGAACTACAACGACCTCGTGACCGTCGTCGGCATGAACCGGATCCGTGCCTGGTACGTAGAGCAGGCGCCCGACCTCGAGCAGTACTTCATGATGGGAACGACAGACGACATGGCTGGAATCTACAAAACGATGGGCGGCATCCCCAGCCGGTCGTTTGCTGCAGAGGTCATCAGCGCCAGCCCGTTCATCATCTCAGTGCTCAACGGGGTGCTGCTTGCCGCGATTATCGCCCTTGGCGGTGTACAGGCGGGCCTCAGTCAGGGCGCGGCGTTGATCGCCGGCGCTGTTGGGTTTCTCGTCTTCATCGCACTGACGATGGCCATCGTCGTCCGGCTTATCGGCAACATCCAGGCCGACTACAAGCCGCTTTTCCCGGCGAAGAAGTCTGAGGACTGAGGGGAGGTTCTAGGACTCGGACTTTGTCTCCGGCGCCTTCGCCGGCTCTGAGACGCCAGGGAGCTGGTTCCGAAGGACGACGCCGTCGGGCTCCTGGTCGATGCGCGCGAGGGCGTGCAGACGGGCGGCGAGGTTGCCCGCGCGGCGCTTGCGGTCGACCTCCAGCTCCTTGATGCCGGCCCGCAGCTCGGCGCCCGAAAAGTGGAGCGAGGAGATCGTAGACAGCACGCTGGGGTGAGCGGTAGCGAGCAGGCTCTCGTGCTCACCGGTGAGGGCTTCGCGGAGCTTCTCGCCCTTGCGCAGGCCTGTGTAGATGATCTGGACGTCCTTGCCGGGCTCCATGCCGCGGGCGCGGATCAGGCGCTCGGCCAGCTCGCCGATGCGGACGTCTTCACCCACGTCGACGAGGAAGAGGTCACGGCCCTTCGAGAGCGCCGCCGCCTGGATCAGCAGACCGGCCAACTCGTCGATCGAGAGGAAGTAGCGGGCGCTCTCCGGGTCGGTCACCGAGATCGGCCCGCCGCGGTCCAGCTGCCGCTCGAAGATGCCGAGGACGGCGCCCTTCGCGTCGATCGCGTTGACGCTGCGGACGGCGCAGAACTTTGTGCGGCCCGGCGGCATCGATTGCACCAGCAGCTCGCCGATCCGCTTCGAGGCGCCGTAGATGCTCGTCGGGTTGACGGCGATGTGGCTGGAGATGAAGACGACCTGCTCAGCGCGCACGGCCTGGGCGCACTCGAAGACGTTCAGTGTGCCGATGACGTTGTTCTCGAAGCCCTGATCCGGGTTGTCCTCGACCATCGTGATGTGCTTGTAGGCGGCGAGATGGAAGATCACGTTCGGGCGCGCTGCCTCGAAGAGGTCCTCGAGCTTGCCGCGGTCGGCGATGTTACAGAGGCTGAACTTGACGATGCTGTTGCCCGGCAGGCGGTTCTGGAGGTCGACCCGCAGCTCGTAGAGCGCCGTCTCGTTCATGTCGACGAGGTAGAGAGTTGCTGGCTTGAAGTCGAGGACCATGCGCGACAGGTGGCTGCCAATCGAGCCGGCGGCGCCTGTAATCAGCACGACCTTGTCCTCGATCACGTCGCGAGAGGCAGCGAGGTCGAAGTCCACCGGCTCGCGCGCCAGGAGGTCTTCCATCGTCACCTCGCGCATTTCGCCGGTCTGAGCGCGGCCCGCCATGACGGCGGAGAGACGCGGCACCATCCGCACCGGCACCTTCGAGGCCTGGCAGAGCGCAAGGATCTCCTGCAGCCCCGGCGTGCGGTCGGGCAGCGCGATGGCGACGAGCTCGACGCCGTGCTTCTCGATCGCATCGGGGATGTCGTAGCGGCTACCGGCCACCGGGATGCCGTGGATGCGCTTGCCCTTCAGCGACGCGTCGTCGTCGATGAAGCAGACGGCGCGATACGGACGCGTCGGGTTGTGCTGCAGCTCCGAGGCGAGCATCTGGCCCGTACCGCCGGCGCCGACGATCAGCACGCGCTGTCGCGGGACGGCGTTGGCGACTGTCCAGGTGTTCAGGCTCCAGAGCCGCGGCGTCAGCCGGACGAGCGCGGCGAAGAGGTAGATAAACGCGGCGGCGATCACGTTGACGGTCAGCGGGATCGGACGCTTCGGCAGCAGCACCTGGACGACGAGAATCGCCGCGGTGACCACGCCTACCGCAACAGCGAGCAGGATGGCATCGCGGATGCTGCCGTACTGCCAGGCTGTGCGGTAGATGCCGAAGATCTGGTACGCGGCGACGTAGGCGAAGGCGATCGCCATGCCGACGAGGGCGAGCTGGTTCCAGGATTCGTTGGGGACGTTGCCGTCGAACTTGAGGTAGAGGCCGACAGCGTAGCTCGCGAGCACGATGACGATGTCGAGGACGACGGTCCACGCCAGACGCCCAGAGCGGACGAGGCTGCTGTTAATCCCTGAGTTGGCGGGGGAGCTGTGACTCACCGAGCACCCTCACGTCGGAGGACCACGGCCAGAGTTTTCGACATGATCTTCACGTCCAGCGCAAACGAGCGGTTCCGGACGTAGTCGAGATCGTAGGCCATGGTTTCCTGGTAGGTCAAATCTGTACGGCCGTGGATCTGCGCCACGCCGGTGATTCCCGGCTTCACGTCGTGCCGCGCGCGCCACTCGGGACGGTACTGCGCCACCAGCTCAGGCTCGTCAGGCCGTGGCCCCACGATGTGCAGATCGCCGCGCAGAACGTTGAACAGGTTCGGCAGTTCGTCGAGGCTGCAGGCTCGCAGGGTGCGGCCGATGACGGTCTTGCGGCCGACGGGGCGGAACATGAAGGAGTCGATGTCCTCGACGTTCGCCTGCACCGTTTCTTCGCCCGGCGCCGCCACCCGCATCGAGCGGAACTTCATGATCTCGAAGGGCTTCTCGCCCTTGCCGACGCGGGTCTGTTTGAAGAGCACGGGACCCGGCGACTCCAGCTTGATGAGGACCGCGATGATCGCCATCAGCGGCGCGAGCACGCAGAGCCCGAGCATCGAGGTGATCACCTCGAAGACCCGGCGCTCGGTTTCGTCCGGGTCGGGACTAGGCGCGGTGCTGTTCAACGATCTCCTCGACGGCCCCAACGATGCGGTCGACGTCTTCGTCGGTCATGCCGGGGTACATGGGAAGGGAGAGCATGCGCTCGAAGGCGTCCTCGGCGACCGGGTAGTCGCCCTTGTGGAAGCCGAAGCCCTCGCGGTAGTAGCTGTGGTAGTGAATCGGGATGAAGTTGACGCTGGTGCCGATCTTGCGGGCCCGCAGCTCCTTCTCGAACTCGTTGCGGCCGATCCGCAGGCCGTCGAGCTTAAGGCGAATGACGTAGAGGTGCCAGCCGTGCGTCACCTCCGGCCGCGTCACCGGCGTCTCGATCTCTTCGATGGCTTCGAGGCCGGCTATATAGCGCGCGGCGATCTCGGCGCGGCGGGCGTTGAACTCCGGCAGGCGCTTGAGCTGACCGCGGCCGATCGCCGCCTGCACGTCGGTCATGCAGTAGTTGAAGCCGGGAGCAACAACGTCGTAGAAGGAGTTGCCGTCCGGGCGGTGGCGTTTCCAGGCGTCGGTGCTCAGGCCGTGCTTGCGCAGCACCCGCGTCATCTCAGCGAGGTCGGGGTCGTCCGTCGTCAGCATGCCGCCTTCGGAGGTCGTCATGTTTTTCGTGGGGTAGAAGCTGAAGGCGGACGCGTGGCCGATCGAGCCGATCTGGCGGCCTTTGTAGGCGGCACCGGCGGCATGAGCAGCGTCCTCGATGACCTTGAGGTTGTGGCGCCGGGCGAGGTCCATGATCTCGTCCATGCGGCAGGCCTGGCCGCCGTAGTGCATCGGCAATAGCGCCTTCGTCCGCGGCGTAATCTTCGCGGCGATTGCGTCGGGGTCGATGTTGAGGTCCTCAGCACAGACGTCGGCGAGCACCGGCGTGGCGCCGACATGGACGATGACGTTGACGGTGGCTGAGAACGTAATCGGCGTCGTGATCACCTCGTCGCCCGGGCCGATGCCGGCAGCGATCAGGGCGAGGTGCATACCGGCGGTGCAGGAGTTGAGGGCGACGGCGAACTTGGCGCCGGTGGCCTCGGCGAACTCGGCTTCGAACTGCTGCGTCTTGGGACCGTAGGTAATCCAGCCGGAGCGCAGGGAGTCGATCACCTCAGCGATCTCTTCTTCGCTGACATCCGGCCGTGCGATGGGGATGAACTCGTCGGACAAGTGGTGTCCTGTCGTGACGCCGGCGAGGGCGCGCTAGCTGCGTATGGCTGCGACGTAGTGGGTTCTAAGGAAGGGTATCACCTCGAGCAATGTCGCGGCGAGCCAACCACCGGGTGCTTTCAATAGCAATCGCGTCAAAGGCGGCGCCAGCGTCGTGCCGCGAAACTCGATCGCGCGGCCGGGAAACAGCACCCGAAGGTCGTCGCGTCGCAGCGCCTTCACGTCGCGGTTGAGGGGATTGAGCCAGAAGTCATAGACCAGGACGAGGCCGCCGGGTTTCGTCACCCGCAACAGCTCCGAGGCCACCCGCTGCCGCGCCGCCGCGTCCGTCACCGACGACAGCAGCGTGAACTCGAGCACCAGGTCGAAGCTTTCTACCTCGTACGGGAGCTGCTGCACGTCGCCGGCCTCGATGTGGGCGCCCGGCGTCAGCTCCCTTGCCCGAGCCACGCGGTCCTCGAGGAGGTCGATGCCGTGCAGGTCGGAGGCTTCGGCGCCGTAGCGCAGCAGGTCGCGCAGGACGCTGCCGTCGCCGCAGCCCGCATCGAGGACGCGCCGCCCGGTCAGAGGGAGCATAGAAGCCGCTCTCAGGGCGCTGAGCAGGGCTCGTTCGCGCGACTGGAAGATGATGAGGTTGGCAGGCTCCCAGTAGGCGTAGCGGTCGTCCAGCCCCAGCTGCGCCCGCCGCGCATACGCAGCCCGGACACGGTCTGCCTCCTGCTGCGCTTCATTCGCCATGATCGTCCGAGGCAGCAGGGGTCTGCACCGGCCGATCCCCAGGGAAGAGACGAACCAGGACGTTGCGGATCATGGTGGCAATGACCATGCCAATGATCAGCGGGCCTAACGTGCCGCCGAGAAGCCCGGCGATGAAGAGGCCAATGAAGATGGCCACGGACCAGTAGATGACGCCTCGCAGCATGCCTGCGAGCTACTCGCTCTGCTTCTTCGCTTTGCCTGCGACGATGCGCCAGAGGCCCGCGAGCATCCCGGCGCCGGCGCCGAAGTGCATCGCTCCGAACGCCAGCGGCAGGTAGGGCATCTCCTGCTTGTTGCCGTTCTTGCCGATACGCCACGAGAACAGGGCGCTCGCCGCCGCGTAGCTGCCGCCAGCAAGAAGCGCCAGCCAGGCGAACTTGCGGTTGAACAGCCCCAGTACCGGCCCCAGGGTCAGCGAAAGGAGCAACGCCGATGGCACAGCGTGACGCGCGCTGACCCGGCTCGGGTGGCGGTGGAGGACCTCCGCCTTCGCCTGCCCGTAGTTCCAGTACTGTCGGAGCAGCGCCTTCAGCGTCGGCCGGGAGTAGTAGACCGAGCGGATCTTCGGCGACATGAGGATTCGGCCGCCGGAGTCGCGCAAGCGGTAGTTGAACTCATCGTCCTCGCCGCCATCGAGGTCCTCAGCGAAAAGGCCGTGCTTCTCGAAGACCTCGCGCGGGTAGGCGCCGAAGGGCACCGACTCCACCCAGCGGTCCTGGGCGTCTTCCCCCAGCGACTCGGCGAGGCGGAAGCTGGCGTCACCCACGCCGAACGGGGAGGCCATCGCCAGTGCGATCGCCCGGCCGACGACGCCGGTGCCGCGCGTACGGATCGGGCCGCCCACGGCATCGGCGCCCGATTCCATGAGCTTTGCGACGCTTTCGGAGATGAAGTTCGTCGCGACGCGCGTGTGGCCGTCGACACGAATAATGATGTCGCCGCCGCACATCTGCAGGCCGAGGTTGAGGCCGGTGGCGGTCGTCTCCTTCGGGTTGGTCTTGAAGACGTCAGGCACACCGTAGGCGAGGACCATCTCGCGCACTTCCTTCGCCGTCCCGTCGGTCGAGTTGCCATCGACGACAATGACCTCGAAGCGCTCGCGCGGGTAGTCCTGCGCCGCCAGCGCCTGCAGGCAGCGCGCCGCGAAGCCCTCCTCGTTGCGCATCGGCACGATCACGGACACGTAGGGCTTCATGTCGCCCGGGTCCATCATCCCGTACGGGAATGGGCCGCCGATCGGCACCGGGTCCTCGATCTGCGAGGCCATCGAGTACAGCTCGGCCATCGAGATCATCTGCGACGACTCGTCCTCTTCAGGCTCCGTCGCTGCTACCTCGGCGTCGTCCTCGAGCTCTTCCGGCGGTGGCTGAAGTGCGTCGTGGGCCGGCGGGCTCGCCAGCTCCTCGGCCTCGAGGTTCGCTGCTGGCTCCTGGTTCTGGGTCTTCTCTTCTGGTTCCATCATTCTTCCTGACCGGCCGTTCCGGGGCGGGGGCCTTCCAGCCGCCGACGTTCTCATAGATGAGGTCCATCTGCCGCGTGTTCTGCTGCCAATCGTACTGCGAGGCGACGTATTCACGCCCGGCCTCGCCTAGGGCAATGCGCATATCGTGATCTTCGACCAGCTGGCCGAGAGCAGCAGCCAGCGCCGCCGGGTCTTTCGCCGGGACAAGAAGACCCGTCTCGCCGTCTACGACGACGTCGGGGATGCCGTAGACGTTGGTTGCCACCACCGGCAGCGCCATCGCCGACGCCTCGGCCGCCGCGACGCCGAAGCCCTCGTAGGTCGAAGGCAGCGCGAAGATGTCGATGCCCTGGAGGAACGCCGGCAGCTCCGTGTGCTCGACCCAGCCCTTGAACTCGATGCCCTCCTCGACGCCCAGCTGTCGGCTGAGGGCCTTCAGCGCCTCCTCCTCCGGCCCGTCGCCGGCGATCTGGAGACTCACGTCGCTGTGACGCTGCGTCAGCAGGGCAAACGCCTCGACGAGGTAGCTCATGCCCTTCTCCACTGAGAGCCGGGACACGGCGCCGATCACCGTCTTCTTGCGCGCGCGGCGCTTCTTCGGCTTGAACTGCGTCATATCGACGCCGTACGGCACCACGGTGACGCCCCGGTCCTGCGGCACGTACGGCAGCGTGGCCGTCGCGAGATGGAGCCCCGTCGCCGTGACGAGATCGGCGCGGCCGAGAGCGTAGCGGGTTAGCCAGCGGTGAAAGGGCGTGAGGTTCGGCGCCTCCAGCACGTCGGTGCCCCAGACCGAGACGATCAGCGGGTGGACGTTCGTCAGCGCCGCCAGGAAGCCGTAGCTTGTCAGGTGCAGGGCGTGGACGAGATCGGGCTTCAGCGACTGCACCAGCTTTGCAACCCGCCGCGCGTGCAGCAGGTAGCGCGCCTTGCCCAGCCCCTCGGCGCCGTCGACGTAGTGCACCGTTGCCCCGTCAATCTCGGCGGGCCGAAACGAGATGACCTCGCACTCGATCCCCTGCGCGACCGAGTGCTCAATCCAGCGCTTCGTGTGGATGTAGGGGGCGTCGGCGAGGTAGACCACCTTCACCGGAAAATTCTAACAGGGAAAAGAGACCCGCCCGTCTGGAGCCATAGAGCCACAGCGAAGGATGGGTGTGGAGCCTGCTGAGTACGTGCTGGCTTTGGGCACCCCACAGGTCCCCTCTCCCGTCCTTCCTGGAAGGAGGGGAGGGTGAGGGTGAGGAAAGCTCCTGGCTCGACGGCGTCTCGTCCCCAGCGTAAGAGTGCTGCTGGTGTCATAGACAGGCGGCCAGCACACCGCGCCGCGCCTGCTGGCGCTCGCGAATGTGTGAAGGATTTGGGGACACCCCAAGCCCCTGGGAGGGGCTCCGCCCCTTCCAGCCCCGGGAACAAATCATTCGCTGAAACAGCAGCATGAGCCCAGTCCCAGCTGGCCGAGGCGTCTCTTAACGAAAGGGCTTCAGCGCTGACGCTGCGATGGAGCCACAGGCAATTTGCCCCGATCTGCACAGTCCAACGCGAGACAGCGACGCCGCTGCGGCTGGCTCGCGGAGACACTCGTGGCGGCGCCGACGATGACAGTCCGGGTTGGCGACCGCGCCGCCGTTCTCCAGGCAGCGCCCGGAGAAGGCGTAGCCTGTCCGTTGCCCGCTCGCCCTCGGGAGGGAGAGGGACAGGGTGAGTGTGCGGTGGCCTCAGGCTCCCAGCCGGGCAACAGCGCCACAAGCAGAGACGCCGCCACGTCTCCGTAGCAGCGTCTCATCGCAGATCCAGTTCGCGAATCGCCTCTAGCGCAGCGGGGTCCCGTTGTAGACGAGGTCCGGGTCGCCGGAGAAGACGTCGGTGTAGATGTCTGCCAGCGCGACGATCGGGCGGTCCGAGGTAATGATCGCGGTGCCTGCAAAGCCGTCCGGCAGCATCCACTCGAGGTGCTGGAAGGCGGTGAACTCGCGGTCGACCTTCACCGTGTAGGACTGCTGGCCACCCGGCAGGTCGAGGCCGTAGTAGGTGACCGTGACGTTGGCTGAGCCGCCATCGGCGACCATGACGCGGAACCAGCTGTTCCAGCCGTTCGCGCCGCGGATCGAGCCGTAGTTCTTGTTGAGGACCGGCAGCAGCACCTTCGTGGCGGCGTCCTGGGGCCGTACGCCGCGGTAGTTGGTGAAGCCGTCGTTAAGGTAGGTACCGCGGTCGACGACCACAGCTAACGGCTGGTTCGACGTGAGGCGGGCGGTGCCGACCCAGTTGAACGGCAGGTCGTCACCGGCGCCGAGGCAGTCGTTATCGGACGAATCCTGGAAGCAGAGACGCGAGCCTTTGATCGTGAAGGTGTTCGTCTTTGAGACGAATGCGGCGCCGTTGTCGAGGTCGTAGCCGTCGTATCGGAGCGTGACAGTCGCAGGCTGGTTCGGGTCCTTGTTTACGATCGTGAAGCGGGTGCTGTACGAGTTCGCCTCGCCGACCCGGTTGTCGACCAGCGGCAGAATGATCTCGTTACCAAGCTCGCTCTCGTCGAAGCCGCGATAGGAGCCGAACGACGCGAGGTTCGAGTTCCACGAGTCCGCGGTCACCTGGATGAACTGCTTGTCCGCCCCCTGGTTGGCGCTGTTCGTTAGCAGGTCAATGCGCACCGAGCCGGTGAACTTGTCGGACACGGCCATGTTGTCGGGGTACTTGAAGATCGAACCGCGTGCAGGCAGGGGCATGCCGCCGTTGGGGCAGCCGGCCATCGCGTTCGCGGGTTTGCCGGTGGCAGGCAGCTTGTAGGGCTCCCAGGCCACTTCGCTATCGCTCTGGATGCTCAGGTAGGTGATCTGAACGCAGGCCTGGACGGTATCACTCATGTTCTGAACGACGAAGCGGCCGCTCCAGTCCATGTTCGGGCCGTCGCGCTTGCCGGTGACCGGCAGGTAAACGCGGTGCGAGCCCTGGCCCATGGTCAGCGTGTCACCGGCAATCGAGAACGTGTTGCCGCGGAAGACGTCCTTGGCGAGGATCGCGACCACCGGCTGGTCGGTCGAGATCACGGCTGAGCCCTGGAAACCGCCGGGGAGACCAGCGCTGTCCTTCTGAAAGAACGTCCAGCCGCTGCCGGGATAAAGGGCATCGCATTTATCGGAAGGACAGGAGTCGGTGCCGGCGAGCTGGCCGCTCTCGTTGAAGTAATTGAGATCGACGTCCGCATCGGCGTTACCGACGTTCTGGACGCGGATCCACGAGTTCTCCGAGCCGAACGCGTAGCCGGCAGTCGCCTTCGCCGCGTCGGGATTATCGCTGGTTGTGCTCAGTGCGAGGAGCGAGAGGCCGGCTGCACCGATGACAAGCCGGACGGCCAGTCCGGCCTTTTTGAAGAGGTTCTTTCGTATCTGCAATTGGTCATCTCACTTCACCCGCCTTGCGGATCATAGGGAGGCCTCATCTGCTCGGTCAAACCCGCCTCAAGCCGCTCCAGAAGAGCGCGAGGGATTGTCGCAGAAATGTAATGGCCGTCCTTCAGAAGGACGGCCATTGATGAACTGAGCTGAGGGCGCCGCTTACTGGACCGTGAACGTTCCTGTCATCGTCGACGGGTGAACGTCGCAGCGGAAGAAGTAGCTGCCGGCTGCAGGCGTCGTGAACACCGTGTCGTCGACGGCAGGACCGGGGAAGGTCTGGCCGATGGAGCCCGCCACCAGCGGCGCCGTCGTCGCGGTTGAGCTCTGGTAGAAGGCGATGTTGTGGTCGACGCCGGCATCCTGGTTGTCCAGGCGGACACGGATGGAGGTGTTAGCCGGGGCGGTAATCGTCTTCACGTTGAAGGCGACACCAACGGCGGTGACCTGAATCGTCGTGTTGCCGGTGTACGTGTCATCCAGGCCAATCGGGCCCTGGGGAGCAGCCGGCCGGGCCGTCTGGCCACAGGACGTCTGGTTGATTGCCGGTTCAGCGACCTCAGGGAAGGAGTAGAGAATCTCTCCTTCAGCGTGGTCGAACGGGGTCGACTTCAGGACGCCACGCTGGACCGTGACGATGCCGCTCTTGTCGTTGCCCTCACCGAGGCGAACGACACCGGTGACCCGCAGACGCTCGTCGCCGATTCGGTAGGCTTCCTTCGGGTTGATAACGCTGACGTCCTTAACCTCGAGGGCGGTGTCATCGCCATCGACAGAGGCGGTGAGCACGGTGCGCTCGTCTTCGAAGTCGACTTCGTGCTTGACGAGCTCCCAGTAGTCCTGGGTGATGACGATCATCAGCTGGCGGATCTGCTCGTCGCTGAGCGGACCACCCTGGTCCTGGCTCCATGCCGGCATTGCGGTGCCGACGCGGCCACAGGCGATGGTGTTGGTGATCATCTTGATCTGCTGGTTCAGGGCGGCCTGGTCGAAGAGCAGGATGGCTGCGTCCGCGGCGTGAGCTGCAGCGGGTGCGTGACCGGTCGCACGCTTGACGGTCAGGTTGTTGTCGTTCGTGCCGACAACTTCCATTTCTTCTTCGTCGATCATGATTCGGGATCCGCCCTTGAAAGCCGAGGCGGCAGACACCGGAATCGTGGTGGCACTGGCGTTGACCGCGGCAGTGACGGTCGCCTTGCTGTCGGCGAAGCCCTGGAGGTCAGGGCGGTCGAGTGCCGGCGCGGCGGCCAGGCGGGCGCCGAGGCTGCCGCCCTCACCGACGTCGCCGTGACAGAGGCGGCAGTTACGGGCAAAGAGGATCGCACCGCGCTCGGCGGTTGCTTCTTCGAAGTGCGCTTCAGCGTCGGTCTCGCGGCTCGGGTACCAGGCTCCATAGACGCCGACGGTAATCAGCATCAGCATCAGGAGCGCTGACATGATCAGGACTTGCTTACGAGTATTCATCTAGGCTCTAGCCCTCGACCGTGAAACTGGCG
>JBFWZE010000119.1:1517-11430 GCA_050185685.1 Dehalococcoidia bacterium | reverse complement strand
GACACACGGGACGCAGCTTGCCGAACGCCATCTGGTCCTCGACCGCCGCGCCGCACTGAGTGCAGAACTTCACCATGCAGCCAGTGTACCGAACCGGTTTCCGTCGCGTGTTAACGAAGTATTGGAGCGCAGCTATCGCTCATGGCCACCAGGTGAGAGACTTCTCCCACGAGTCTTTGCAGAGGCGATGCATGAGCGTTCTCCCGATTCGAACTACTTCTCAATCTGCAGCTTCGGACCTTCATGTACCACGTTTCATCCTCGTCATGTTCCTGATCGCGACCGTTGCCTACGTGGGCACGGGCATCGCCGACAGCCCCTCGTCGCAGCGGACGCTCGGCATCATTCCTCCCTTCGAGATGACGATGGCCTATCGCACCGACATTCGTCCGGACGGGACCTTCGTCGACCAGGGTGCCCAGAAGTACGCCTACACCGACGCGCGTCACTGGGTCACGTACAACTACCCGCCCGCTGATGGACCCGGCTACCTCACTACTTCCGAGTTGCGAGGCGGGGAGTTTTACGTTGGCGCCACGAAGCAAGAGGATCCTCGGCTGGACGGCGCGCAGATCACCCCAACTTTCTGGTTCGTCGAACGGCAAGCCTGGGTGAAGCGCTTCGATACGCCAGTCGCGCAAGCGTCGAGCGTCAAGATATCGCTGAAGGTGCGCCACGAGGGTGCGAATGACGTCTACCGCGTCATCTACCACAACGGCTACGGCGCCTATGCAGGCCGGCAGGTCTACGAGGAGTACGTGTACATCCCTGAGCTGCCCGTCCCGGTGGAGGTCCGCTGGCTGGACCCGGATGAGCGCGTGTATGCCAGTCTCATCGCGACGTCCCTCGTCGTCGATGGCGTGACAGTGCGCTAGAACGCCATTAGTACGCGGCGGAACGACTCGAAGTAGCGGCCCTCCGGTGTGCGCCAGACCTCGAGCATGCGCTGCACGAACTCCTCTTCGAACTGCGAGGTGTGCGCCAGCAGGGCATCGACCTTGGTCTGAATGACGTCGGTGATGTCGACCTTGAAGTTGTCGCGCTCGGTGCCCCAGATGTAGATCTGGCTGACCTTGTGCGTCGACAGTCCTTCGGCGATCTGCTCCGGGAAGTTCATGCGGTCGCGTGCCGCCGGGTAGATCGCATCGATCGCGGTCAGGCCGGTCGCGCGGTGGTCGCTGTGATTGACGAAGGCGTTGTTGACGATGACCGCCTCCGGGTCATGCGTGAACACCGCCGTCGGCCGCACGGTGCGAATCGCCTTCACGACGTCGCCGAGGAAGTCGCGGCTCGGCGTCAGCTCGCCGTCTTCGTAGTCGAGGAACATAACGTCCTTCACGCCGAGGACCATCGCGGCGGCTCGCTGCTCGTCACGGCGCATGCGGATCAGCTGAGCCGGCGTCATCGACTCGTCGTCGCTGCCCTTGGCGCCGTTCGTGCAGACGAGGTAGGTGAACTCCCAGCCCTCGCGCGTCCACAGCGCTGCCGTGCCCGCGGCGCCAAAGTCGGCGTCGTCGGGATGCGCAGCGATGACGAGCGCGCGTCGCTCTGACGGGTCGACGTCGGCGGGCGGCTGCTGGGCGAGGCCTTCGAGGTTCGCGGTCATTGCATCATCCTCCCGCCGGTTCGCTACAGGCTGAGCTGGCGCAGCGTGTCCGCGATCGTCTGTCCTGCCGCTTTCGTGCCGCCGACGGGCTGCGTGAAGGCGCCGACCTTCAGCTTGCCCTGCTCCAACGACTCGAAGACTGCGCGCTGCACCAGCTCGGCAGCGCGCGTCTCGCCGATGTGCTCCAGCATCTGGGCGGCGCTGAGCACCTGCGAGATCGGGTTCGCCTTGTCCTGGCCGGCGATGTCCGGCGCTGAGCCGTGGATCGGCTCGAAGTAGGCGGGGCCGTCGCCGATGTTCCCGGAGCCGCAGAGGCCGATGCCGCCCGTGGTGCCGCCGCCGAGGTCGGAGAGGATGTCGCCGAGGAAGTTCTCCATCACCATCACGTCGAAGGTCTCCGGCCGCATCACCAGCGCCTGCGCAGCGGCGTCGGCGTAGACGTATTCGCGCTCGATGTCCGGGTAGTTCGCCGCCACCTCGTCGAAGACGCTGCGGAAGAAGTAGTGCGACGCGAGGACGTTGCTCTTGTCGACGCAGGTGACCCGCCGCTTGCCATCCGAAGGCGCGCCGTTGCGCTTGCGGGCGAGCTCGAAGGCGTAGCGGCAGACGCGCTCCGTGCCTTTGCGGGTGATCAGCATCATGTCCGCCATCGCCTGGTCGGTGCCGACGCCCTTCCCGCGTGAGAGGTACATGCCCTCCGTGTTCTCGCGGACGATGACGTAGTCGATCTCGCCGGGCTTGGCCTTGAGCGGTGCGTCGATGCCGGGAAGCAGCTTTACGGGGCGGACGTTGGCGTAGGTGTCGAGCTGGATGCGCAGCACACCGCCGAGGAGGCCGGGCTCGGTGCCATCGGGTAGGCGAACGGTGGGCAGGCCGACCGGCCCCTTGAAGCAGGCGTCGGCGTCGCGAATTGTCTGCAGGCTCTCAGGGTGCAGGTTGACGCCCTCACGCTTCCACAGCTCGGCGCCGCCCTCGACGTATTCGTACTGCAGGTTCAGGTACTCGAGCCGTTCCTGGAGGGCGGAGAGCACTTCGAGGGAGGCATCGACGATTTCCGGGCCGATGCCGTCGCCGCGGATCACGACGATGCGGTAGGAGCGAGATTCTTCGGGCATGCGCCGAGTGTAGCGGCGGCGCTGCTAACGAGGTAGAGCGGCCGGGAATGCAATCGGGAAGTCCGGCAATCGGGCAAGCATGAGAAGCTCTCTGAGTTGCCTCAATTGGGGCGCGTCTTGCCTCCGCATCTCAGTGCGTGATTGCACAAATGCCCGATTGCAGGCGCTTCGTGCTAGGCGCAATGGGCCGCGATATCGCCCTGCCAGATGTGGTCATCCAGCGGCTTCTCGCAGTTACGGCAAAGCCCGGTAATCGTCGCTGCTGCTTCCGGAACGTTGTTGTTCTGGCCGCAGTTTGGGCAGGGCACGTAGTACGCGTCGCGAGTAACCGCCTGCTCGTAGGGGCTCTTACAGCCCGGACATGTGAGACGTGCGAGTTTCATGCAAATCACCTCCTCGTACGCCGTGTTCTTGATCATCGTAGACCTGCGCTCTTTCGCTATGGGGCGTTTCCCGCATCTATGAAGGCGATTTCACCGAGTCGTAACAGGGAGCGACTTTCGTAGCACGGGATGGCGACGCAAATCACGCTCCTTACACGGATAGGGGAACGCATCTAATTCCTGAAAGCCCCCTACAAATCAATGAAAAGGTGCCGAATCTTCCTACAAGATGCAGGAACGTGCAGACAACATACTTGCCGCCTTCCGCAGAGAGCCGGAGGCAACGCGCTGGACAGTGCGCTTTGGACTCGCCGGGCCTATTGTCATCGTCGTAGTCGACGCGATCGGCAACTTCCTGCTCTCACCGGTCATGATCAGCCTCATCGACCTCCTGCTCATCCTTACCTACGGCCTCGTCCTCGCGTTCATGATCGTGCGGATCATGAACGCCTCTGAACGCTGGGGCGTCGAGTCGGCCCTCGCCGCGCGTAAGATCTCGAACCGGGTCCAGAAGCGCGGCGACGAGGACGAAGCGGAAGAGGCGCCGGCCCGCAGTGCGGTTCCTGTGACCGCCAGCTTCCAGGAGGCCCACTTCCTGCGCCGCCTCAACGAAGAGGTCGCGACCGCGCGCAGGACGGGCACGACGCTCAGCCTGATCTGGCTAGACGTCAGCGTCCCCGGCGCCGACCCGTTTCCCGCCCAGGTTGAAAAGATGGCAACCGACGTCGCAGAGCTACTCGCCAGCCAGGCCCGCACAATCGGCGCCTCCCTCAGCCTGACGATGAACGAGTACGTCTTCACGCTCCCGGGTCACGACAAGGCGAAAGCGCACGACTTCATGCGCAAGCTCGTCCTCGGCCTCGGCAAGTACTGGGTCCACTGCGGCATCACCGACTACCCCAGGGAAGTAGGCGACGCCGACAAGCTCTACCAGCGCGCCCGCGACCTCTGCGAAGCCTCCCGCCAGGGCCACGACGCCTCGACCATCGCTCAAGCGGTGTAGCAGGCAGCCATCAGCATTCAGCCATGAGCTTTCAGCAAACAGCTCTCAGCAGGACGCCGTAGCCCTGTATCCAGCACTTCCGCATCGTATGGCTACACACGGGATCCCCTCGCCCCGCTGGGAGAGGGTTAGGGTGAGGGCGGGCTCCATGAAGCGCATGCCTGTCATCCATCCGCATTGAGAGACGTCTCAATCGATACGGCCGCCGAGGCGAGGACGCCTCGGCGGCCGTCGTTGCAGGGAGAGGGCGGGCTCCTGGCCTATTCCCCGCGGTTGTTCGCCAGCGTCTCGATGACCTCATCGAAGGACGGGTGCGGGTCGCGTGAGGTCAGCGCGCCGAGCGGAGTCGACTTCACGAAGCGGTACATGTCGGCGGCGCCCTCAAGGATCTTCGGCGTCATGCCCAGCCCCTCGAACGTGGCGGCGATCTCTTCCATCTCGCCGACCCAGCGTCCCGCCTTGTGCGCCATCCCTGGGATGCTGCGCAGGGTACGGGCGACGATCGGGTTGCTGTCGTCGAACTCGGCCATCAGCGCGTCTTCGAGACCCATCGCCCGGGCGGCAACCAGCAGCTCCGTCCAGAGCGCCGTCGTGCCCTTTGTCGAAGCCGCGTAGACCATCTTCAGGCCGGACGCCTGGCCGATCGCCGTGCCGACCACCTTCACGTTGATGCCGCGGCCGTCGAGCGACGCGAACGGCGCCGTGTCCGGGCCGGAGCAATAGAACGTTGTGTCGCTGCCCGGCTCCGGCGGGCCGCCGATGATGCCGCCGTCGATGAACGGGGCGCCGGCATCTGCCATCAGCGCCGCGATCTTCTCCACCGTCTGCGGCGCGATCGCATTGCAGTCGACGTAGACCGGGTGCGCGCCGGTCCGCTTCATGGCCGCCGACACGCTCTCGGCCAGGTTCAACGCCTCGGACGGCACGAGGATCGAGATCACCATGTCGACGGTCTGTACCAGGTCATCGAGGCTCGGCGAGTCGATGAACCCGGCGTCGGCAGCGATCTGCTTCGTGAGGGCACTGCGGCCGCCCAGGACGCTGTAGACCTGCAGCCCGTTCTCGTGAAGCTGCTTGGCCGTGGCGCCGCCCATGTCGCCGGGGCTGAGAACGGCGACTTTCTCGATCGAATCGGTCATTGGTATCTCCTGATCAGGATGGGGAGTGGAGTGGTGCCTGGCTCTGGTCAACCCAGAGCTGGATGTTCGCCTCGGCGTTCACAGAGCCGCCCGGCCAGCTGCGATAGACACCAAGGTTGCCGATCACGGGCCAGCTGAGGCTGTAGTGGACCGGCGCGAACGGCAGGACGGGGATATCGTACGCCTTGCGCGCCATCATCTGGGCGAATTCGAGGGTCAGCTGCTGCTGGCGGGCCAGGTCGCTCTCTTTTCGGATCGCGTCCATTGCGTTGTTGACCTCGGCGTCGCCCTGCTGCGGGTTTGCGCCGTTGGGCGTCATGCCGTGGAACTGACTGCCGAAGCGGCTGTACGTCGAGTAGAGCTGCGACTGCGGCGTCGGGTAGGAGGCTGCGGGACGGATGACGAGGCCCGGGAAGCCGCGAATCGGCTTCCCGACGTTCGCGCTCTGGGTGTAGGCGAACTGGTAATTGGGCAGCCAGTCGTCGGCGTGGCTGCGGGGGTCGAGCTTCGCGCGAATGCCGCCCTCGTAGAGCATCCCAGAGACCATCTCGACGTTGCGAGTGTACGAGGGCGAGTAGTCCATGCCGCCGCTGTAGTGCAGCAGCGTGTCCAGCCCGTCCGCGAACCCGGCCGCGGAGCGCAGCTGCAGGGCCGTTGTGGGGTCGTAGGTGTAGTAGCGCCCGGCTTCGGCGCCGAAACGGCTGTTTCGAGGGTCGCTCCAGTAACCCTCCCAGCCCGCGCCGACGACCGTGTGGTAGCGCGGTTCCGCCGGCAGCCCGTTCGCCTGGAGGGCGTCGCGGGTGCTGCGCAGGCTGACGAAGGTCTCGCGGTCGATCAGCATAGACACCGCCTGCCTCAGCCGCTCGTCCTTCCATGGCCCGGCCGGGTCGTAGCCGAAGCCGAGCATCGATGGCGCCACCGGGAAGCTGTCGGTGCGCTGGACCACCAGCTCAGGCTTCTCGTTCATCGTCGCGATCAGGTCGTCCGGCGAAACGACGCTCGGCCAGATCAGCCCCGCCTTGAACTGGGCGAGGCGGGCGTTGTACTCGCCGACGCTCATCTGCTCCAGGGTGTCGGGGAACGGCCGGCCCTTCACGTAGTAGTCCGGGTTGCGGCTCCAGACCTTGATAATCCCGGGGCGGTTGTCCGTCAGCAGCCACGGCCCGTAGCCCCGCATTTCGATCCGGGGGTCGAAGCCGGCCTCCGCCTCCTTCGGCATCACATAGAAGTGGCGGTCGGAGGCAAACAGGCCGAGCACCGATGCGTCGGGCTGCTTCAGCTTGAAGACGACCGTCGATGCGTTGGGCGTCGAGACCGATTCCACCGCGGCACCGGCGCCGAGGTCAGCGTGGTACAGCAGGTCATAGCGGTTCGGGCTGAGACGGGCGAAGCGGTTCCAGCTCGCCACGACATCGCTGGCGTCGATCACGCGGCCGTTCGTCGGCGCCTTCGCGTCCCACTTCAGGCCGGGACGGATCTTGAAGGTCAGGGTCAGCTTGTCCGGCAGCAGCTCATAGCTCTCGGCGAGGTCGCCCTCGACGGTGCCCTTCGGGAAGTCGGGGTAGACCCCCGTCGTGAACTTGAGGAGCCGCGGGTAGGTCAGCGAGGCAAGCTGAAAGGTCGCAATGGAGTTCGAGGCCAGCGGGTCGAGGCCCGGCGGTTCGAGCGCGATGAAGCTCTTGAATGCGCCGCCCTGTCGTGCAAGCGAGGTCGTGTTGTTGGGCAGCGACGCGCGGCTGCCCTGCGCTGACGGTTCAGGCCTGTCGTCATCCCGGCAGCCAAGCATTGAGAGCGAAAGGGCGGCAACACCACCGGCGGACGCGACCAGTAGCCTCCTGCGTGAGGTCCTGAATCTTGTCCAGTAATTGGGGGTCTCGTCCACTCGGCGCAAACCTATGACATATCTGACATCTGGTCAATTCAGATGATCGGTTGGATGATCCATGGTGGCAAGGCCAGCGTTCTATAATTGAAGTGGGAAGAGAGACAACGGCCTCGCAGAGGCCAGTCTCTGGAGGAGGAAGATGAGTAGCGGTTTCAAGACATTCGTCCTGTTGGGCGCTTTGTCTGGTCTCCTGGTAGGTATCGGGTACATCATCGGCGGCTCCGGCCTCGCGATTATGGCCTTGATCTTCGCCGGGTTGTTCAACTTCGGCGCCTACTGGTTCTCAGACAAGCTGGCACTGAGCATGGCCGGTGCCAAGGAAGTTACCAGGGAGCAGGAGCCTCGCCTTCACGCAATGGTGGAGGAAGTGGCGCAGCTCGCCGGCGTTCCGAAGCCTAAGGTCTTCGTGATCCAGAACGAGTCGCCGAACGCGTTTGCGACAGGCCGTGACCCCAAGCACGCGGTCGTCGCGGTAACGACGGGTATTCGCCGGATCCTGACCGACCGTGAGCTTCGCGCCGTGATCGGCCACGAGATCGGTCACGTCAAGAACCGCGACATCCTGACCGGGACGATCGCGGCGACGCTTGCCGGTGCCATCAGCTATCTGCAAACGATGCTGATCTGGGGCACCCTGCTGGGCGGCGGACGCGACCGTGAGGGCCAGGGCAATATCATTGTCGCCCTTGCTGCGACGATCGTCGGTGGTATTGCCGCCGCGATCCTGCAGATGACGATTTCGAGGACGCGTGAGTTCGCCGCCGACAAGAGCGGTGCCGAATACACCCATGACCCGGAGTCGCTGGCGAGCGCCCTCGGCAAACTGCAGACCGGCGTCCAGATCCAGCCGATGGCGGAGAACAGCGCCGGCGCCAAGGCGGTGTCGTCGCTGTACATCGTTCACCCCTTCCGGGGTGTCGGTGGTCTCGGCAAGCTGTTCTCGACGCACCCGCCGGTCGAGGAGCGCATCCGCCGCCTTCGCCAGATGGCAGGCTACGTCGAGTAACCCCGGCGGTCACGCAGCAACACCACGAGGGGCCTCGCAAGAGGCCCCTCGTTCGTTCCCGGCGCAACACTATAATCAACACGCCACCCGGCCCGACTAGCGACGCGGAGCGCGATATGAACGACAACTGCCTCTTCTGCCGGATGTCCCAGGGAGAAATCCCCGTCGACAAGGTGTACGAGGACGACCAGGTCTTCGCGATTCGCGACATCAACCCGCGCGCACCCACCCACATCATGGTGATCACCCGCGAGCACATCCCCAGCGCTGCCGCCGTGGACGAGTCTCGAGCCGGCCTTCTCTCGCACGTCATCCTCACCGCGAACAACGTCGCGAAGAGCCAGGGCATCGCCGAATCCGGCTACCGCCTCACCTTCAACGTCGGCGACGACGGCGGCCAGACAATCTACCACCTCCACCTGCACCTCCTCGGAGGTCGCGAGCTGGGCCCCGAGGCCTGACATATGGCGACCGTTCCGGACATCGCCGGCCGGCTTCGCGCAACCGTAGAGGCGCTGCCGCCGAAGCTGCGTGACCACATTCTGCGCGTCGAGGCCGAGGCGATGGCGCTCTCGCGGGTGTACGGGCAGGACCCGGAGCGCGCCAGCATCGCCGCCCTGGGCCACGACCTCGTCCGCCACAAGAAAGACGATGAGATGCTCGCGCTGGCAAAGCGCTACGACATCGACCCCGACCCGGTGGAGCTCGCCGCGCCGGTCCTGATCCACGGGCCCATCGCCGCCCGCATGCTGGTGCGCGACTTCGACCTCGACGATACCGACGTCATCGCCGGCGTCGACTGTCACACGACTGCACGGCCGGGCATGACGATGATCGAGAAGATGCTGTTCATCGCCGACAAGATCGAGCCGAACAAGCTGAAGCGGGGCGGCGCCCTCCAGGAGGTCTACGACCTCCGCATCACCGACATCGACGCCGCGGTCATCCGGTTTCTCGACATGCGCATCGCAGAGTCTCTCGCCGGCAGCGGCCAGATCCACCCCAAGCTTATCGAGGCCCGCAACGACCTGATCCGCAATCGCCGGGTCTAAGCCTGCCGCCAGCGCGGCCCTTCTTTTGCCCTCAGAGCCGGGAGAAATTAGCCACGCAATCGCCGCTACCACCGGGAGCGCAGCTCGAGTGGGCCTTCCTCGCCCTCTGGGAGAGGACTGAGTGAGAGCGTTGCCCGGGCGGATCGTTGATGCGTGAAAAGTACCGCATTCACAAATCTCACTTTCAATCAATGGCGCGTTGTCTATAGATAGATTTGTTTCGCCTTGCCGCGCCGTAATCGACAGGACTAAAATCGCTTCACCCTGCGGGGATCCGACATCAGGAGGGTTTCGCGCCAGATGAAGCAGTACGCGACGGAGAAAATCAGGAATCTCGTGCTTCTGGGACATGGCGGCACCGGCAAGACATCGCTTGCCGAGGCCGCCCTTTTTGTGAGCGGCGCCATCAACCGCCTTGGCAAAGTCGATGACGGCACCACGACCTCAGACTTCGACCCGGACGAAATCAAGCGCAAGGTGAGCATCAGCGCCTCCCTGGCGCCGGTGGAATGGAAAGACCACAAGCTCAACATCATCGACACCCCCGGGTACGCCGACTTCCTCGGCGAGGCCTACAGCGGCCTGGCAGCGGCTGACGCGGCAGTCGTCGTTGTTTGCGCTGCGTCGGGCGTTCAGGTCGGCACCGAGCAGACCTGGGAGATGGCGACTGCCCGAGGCATTCCGCGCGCCGTCGTCATCAACCGCATCGACCGTGAGAACGCCG
>JBFWZE010000119.1:0-1417 GCA_050185685.1 Dehalococcoidia bacterium | reverse complement strand
GCGGCAGTCGTCGTTGTTTGCGCTGCGTCGGGCGTTCAGGTCGGCACCGAGCAGACCTGGGAGATGGCGACTGCCCGAGGCATTCCGCGCGCCGTCGTCATCAACCGCATCGACCGTGAGAACGCCGATTTCGATCAGGCGCTGCGCCAGGTCCAGTCGGAACTGAGCAAGCGCGCGGTAGCTGTCGAAGTGCCGATCGGAGCGGTCGATACCTTCCAGGGCGTCGTCGACCTGATCGACCGCAAGGCGTACCTCGGCGACAAGGCGACGCCCGCCGACGTTCCCGTCGATATGGCCGACACCGTCGAGACACTCCGCACCGCCCTCGCCGAAGCGGTCGCCGAGAACGACGAAGCGCTGCTCGAGAAGTTCCTCGAAGGTGAAGATCTGACCCCGGAGGAGATCCGCAAAGGCCTCGCCCTCGGTATCGCCTCCGGTGACCTCTACCCCGTATTCACCGTCTCCTCCACGAAGACGACCGGCGTCGCCCGTCTCCTCGACGCGATTACGGAGTACTTCCCGACGCCCGCCGACCACCCGATCAAAGCAACGGTCGATGGCAGCGAAGTCGAGCTCAAGGCTGACCGCAACGGCCCGCTGGCAGTCCAGGCTTTCAAGACGACCGCCGACCCCTACGTCGGCAAGCTCAGCTACCTGCGCGTCTACTCCGGCACCCTCAAGGCTGACTCCCACGTCTGGGATGCGAACAGGGGAGTCGATGAGCGCACCGGCCACCTCTTCGCCGTCCGCGGCAAGCATGAAGAGGCGGTGCCCGAGCTCGTCGCCGGTGACATCGGCGCGGTTGCCAAGCTTGCTGAGACCGTCACCGGCAACACGCTGACGACGAAGGACCACGCGGTGCTCCTGCCGCCGATCAGCTTCCCGGAGCCGGTTTTCAGCGTCGCTCTCTTCCCTCGCTCGAAAGCAGATACGGAGAAGATGAGCGCCGCTCTGTCCCGCATCGTCGAGGAAGACCCGGTCCTGAAGGTGCACCGGGACCCCGACACCGGCGAGACGATCCTGGCCGGCCTCGGCGAGTCCCACGTCGAAAGCGCTTGCGAAAAAATGAAGCGCAAGTTTGGCGCCGACGTGGTACACGAGACGCCGCGCGTGGCGTACAAGGAGACCGTCACTTCGAGGATCGCTGCGGAGCACACGCATAAGAAGCAAAGCGGCGGCCATGGCCAGTACGCGAAGGTCACGATTGAAATCGAGCCGCTGCCGCGCGGCAGCGGCTTCGAATTCGTGAACCGGACCGTCGGCGGCAGCGTGCCAAAGCAGTACGTTCCCGCGGTCGAGCACGGCGTGCAGGAGGCGCTGCACCAGGGCGTCCTCTCCCACAACGAGGTCGTTGACGTCCGTGTCAGCCTGATCGACGGCAAAGAGCACCCGGTCGACTCCTCAGAAATGGCGTTCA
>JBFWZE010000118.1:2841-11738 GCA_050185685.1 Dehalococcoidia bacterium | reverse complement strand
CGTACCTGCCGGAGGGCGACCGCCTCGACCCGAAGCGCCTGACCTCGACGGTCGGCCGCCAGCAGGGCGAGCGGATGCCGCCGAACCCGTGGAATGAGACGGAAGAGACCGTGATCACGGTCAAGGGCAAGCGCGAAGCGGCGAAGTATCTGGCGAAGGGCCTGATCGAAGCGAAGGTCGACGTCGCCTACGCCTACGACCAGCTGCACCACGCGGGCCTGGCGCACGCGTTCCTGAACACGGTTATGTTCCTGGACTGGGACCGCAAGGGCTTTGAGTACCCGGTGGTCTCGATGCAGGTGAACTGCTACGGCAGCCACGTGATCGCCAACCGCGGCGGCCCCTACCCGATCGGCAAGATCGACATGACGGAAGCGGAGATCGACCCGCCGGGGCCGACGCCGGAGCGCTGCATGGAAGTCGGCGCCGCCGTCGTCCGCGTGCTCAAGGAGAGCCCGTGGCGCGTCGCGGTCGTCGCGTCGTCGAGCTGGTCGCACGCCTTCCTGACCCGCAAGAACTACTTCGTCTACCCGGACGTCGAGATGGACCTGAAGCTGTACGACGCGCTCGTGAGCGGCGACTACGACTTCTGGCGCAACGTCACGAACGACGAGGTAGCGGCGAGCGGCCTCCAGGAGGTCCGCAACTGGTGGACGCTGGTCGGCGCGATGGAGGAGCTGGGTCACAAGGGCCCGGCGTACCACGACTTCATCGAGAGCTACCTGCTGAACTCTGACAAGGGGTTCGCGATCTACGACCCGGTGTAAGCGGGCAACAGGGCACTTTTGGCCGCAGGAGCACGTCTGCTTCTGCGGCCTTCACTGTGCGCACCTGACCAGTGACTCGTGACGGCAGCCGAGGCGCGCCCTGCTGGGACATTGGTATGACCCCTCGAATCTGATAAGGAGATTTCTCTCTCATGAAGCGAAGTACGGACCGGATCCTGACGACGACGGTTGGCAGCCTGGTGCGCCCGCCCGAGGTGCTCGAGGCGATGCGCCGCAAGGTGGACGGTCAGCCCTTCGACCCCTCGGACCTAGCGGTGGTGAAGGAGAAGTCGGCCGAGGCGGTGAAGAAGCAGCGCGAGGTCGGTGTCGACATCCCGAGCGACGGAGAGTTCTCGAAGTCCAGCTTTGCGGGTTATGTCACCGACCGCCTGACGGGCTGGGAGTTCACGACGAAGTACCCGATGCGCGGCGGCGGCACGGCGCGCAGCCGCGACCGGCGGATGTTCCCCGACTTCTACGATGCCGAGCGGTCCTCAAATGTGGCGCCGGCGAACCAGACGACGGGCTGGCCGGTCTGCACCGGTCCGATTACGTATCGCGGTGAAGAAGCCACGAAGGTCGACCTTGAGAACTTCAAGTCGGCGCTGGCAGGCCAGGACTTCGAAGAGGCCTTCGTGCCCGCCTGCGGCCCGGCGACGATCGAGCTGCAGCGCGCCAACGTCTACTACAAGACGGAGGAGGAATACCTCTTCGCGATCGCCGAGGCGATGAAGACCGAGTACAAGATGATCGTCGATGCGGGGTTCATCCTGCAGATCGACGACCCGCGCATCGTCACGGAGTGGGACTCGTTCGACCCGGAGCCGACGCCGGAGGAGTACCGAAAGTTCGCCGAAGTGCGGATCGAAGCGCTGAACATGGCGCTGAAGGGGCTACCCGAAGACCGTGTGCGCTACCACCTCTGCTGGGGCAGCTGGCCGGGCCCTCACGTCACCGACGCGCCGCTCGGCGAGATCGCGGAGGTGATCCTCAAGGTGAACGCCGGCGCCTTCTCGATCGAGGGCGCGAACACGATGCACGAGCACGAATACCACACCTGGGAGCGGATCAAGTTCCCGGAGGGCAAGGTGCTGATCCCGGGCGTCGTCGCGCACTCGACCTCGCACGTCGAGCACCCGGAGCTGGTGAAAGAGCGGATCATGCGCTACGCGAACCTGGTCGGCCGAGAGAACGTGATCGCGACAACGGACTGCGGCTTCGCGCAGGGCGCCGGCACCGCGCGTGTACCGACGAGCATCATGTGGGAGAAGCTGCGGCGGCTCTCGCAGGGGGCGGAACTGGCGAGCAAGGCGTTGTGGGGGTAGGCGAGGGGTAGAGGGCCGGATAACGCACATCCTCCCGTTGACGCTCCGCCAGATTCTTCGCCTGAGGGCTCAGAATGACAACGTTTACCGTTCGGTGCGCTAGAACCTCACCCCCAACCCCTCTCCGACTTCGGAGAGGGGGCTCGCGCGCCTTCGGCGCTCAGCTTTCCTTCAAGCACCTACCCGGTTCAGGGCGGGGGCTTTGCGCCGGTAGCGCTCTTTCGCAGTTGCCACACGTCCGGTTCAGGGCTTAAGGAGGTTGTTTGTGCCTGTTATTGATATGCACTCTCATGTGAACCCGGAGCATTTTCCGGAGGCGAACGGGCGCGGCGGCGGGCGCTGGCCTTCGATGGAGCACTTCGAGCCGGGCCGGGCGCGGGTGATGATCGAGGGGAAGAACTTCCGCACCGTCGGTTCGAGCAACTGGGACGTCGACCGGCGCCTCGAAGACATGGAGAAGCAGGGCGTACAGGCCGAAGCGATCTCGGTGATGCCGGAGCTGCTGTCCTACTGGTTCAGCGGCAGCGACGGGCTCGACTTCTCGCGCTACATGAACGAGCAGATCATGGGGATGTGCCACAAAAAGCCGGAGAACTTCTTCGGCCTGGGCATGGTACCGCTGCAGGAGCCGGAGCTGGCGACGAAAGAGCTCGCCGCGATCAAGGCGATGGGCATGTGCGGCATCGAGATCGGCTCGAACATCAACAAGCGGTCGATTGGGATGCCGGAGTTCGTCGAGTTCTTCCAGGAGTGCGAGGCGCAGGACCTCGCGGTCTTCGTCCACGCGCTGCACCCGACCTTCCTCGACCGCCTCGGCGAACCGTCGATCACGGGGTCGATCGGGTTTCCGACGGACACGGCGTTGACGATCGCGTCGTTCATCGCGACGGGGACGGCGGAGAAGGTGCCGAACCTGCGCATCGCCTTCAGCCACGGCGGCGGCAGCTTCCCGTTCATGCTGCCGCGGATGGGCGGCACGTGGAACGAGGCGCCAAAAGCGGAGGGGGCGGAGTCGAAGCTGCCGCGGCCGGTGCACGAGTACGCGCGGCGCTTTTACTACGACAGCCTGCTCTTCGACCGACGAGCCGTGCAGTACCTGATCGACATGATGGGACACACGCAGGTGATGGTGGGCACGGACTACCCCTTTGGCGTTCGGGAGCGGCATGCGGACGACACGCTGCAGTCGATGGGGCTGGCGAAGGACGTGCTGGAGGACATCACCTGGAAGAATACGTTCCGGTTCCTCGGGGTTGGCGCGCCGGTGGGGGTGTAGCGCGGCCTCCGGTAGGTCGCCGAGGAGGCGAACACGCCTTCGAGAGCACGCCCTCTCCAGTTTCGGAGCACGCCCTCTCCCTAACCCTCTCCCTGAGGGCGAGGGGATCCCGTTGGCGCCCTGACCGCTGGTGATGCCCGATAACGCGTTATGGGATTGAACGCGCGGGCGGTGGCTGGCGGCGGTATGCTTTCGGGCAATGACGGTGCATTCGCACGATGAAGACGGGCACGAGCACGGCGACTCGGCCCACAAGCATGGGCGGCCACGGGGGCAGTCGCGGGCGAACCGGCTGCGGACGCGGCGGGAGCCGGGGGCGGCGCTGACGCCTGAGGACCATGGGCACGGTGGCTCCGGACGTGACGGGCATGAGCACGCGATGGAGCACGAGCATGCGCATCGGGGCGGACTGCTGGGGTTCGTCGAAAAGGTAGGGCTGATGCATGGGCACAGCCACGCTGTCTCGACGGACGATGCGCTGGAGTCGAGCGAGAAGGGGATTCGGACGGTCAAGCTGTCGCTGGTCCTGCTGGCGGCGACGGCGGCGTTTCAGATCGTCATCGTCGTCATCAGCGGGTCGGTGGCGCTGCTGGCCGACACGATCCACAACTTCACCGACGCGCTGACGGCGCTGCCGCTCTGGCTCGCCTTCATCCTCGGGCGTCGGGCGGCGAGCCGGCGCTACACGTACGGCTACGGGCGCAGCGAGGACGTCGCCGGGGTGATCATCGTGCTGATCATCTTCGCGAGCGCGGTGCTGGCAGGGTACGAGAGCATCGTCAAGCTGATGGACCCGCATGAGATCGACCACGTCGAGTGGGTGATGCTGGCGGCGATCGTCGGCTTCATCGGCAACGAAGCCGTGGCGGTGATGCGGATCCGGGTCGGCAAGGAGATCGGCTCGGCGGCGCTGGAGGCAGACGGGCAGCATGCACGGGTCGACGGGCTGACGTCGCTGGCGGTGCTCGTGGGGGCAATCGGCGTCGTCGCGGGTGCACCGATTGCGGACCCGCTGATCGGTCTCGTGATTACGGTGGCGATCCTGTTTATCACGAAAGACGCCGCGGTGCTGATCTGGCACCGGCTGCTGGACGCAACGGACCCGGAGCTGCTGGAGACGCTCGAAGCGGCGGCGCAGCGGGTGGTCGAGCGCGAAGCGGGGGCGCACGGGGTGACGGGGGTACGGCTGCGCTGGCTGGGGCATCGGCTGCAGGCCGAGCTGATGCTGCTGGTGGACGAGGAGCTGCCGACGCGCGAGAGCCATCGCATCGCCGAGGAGATGCGGCACGAGCTGTTCCACTCGATGCCGGGGCTGGGGTCGGCGCTTGTGCATGTCGACCCTTGGTCTGCGGGTGGGGTGGATGCCCATTCGATGACGGAACATCATCGGCCGTAGGGGATTCGGGCCTCGGCGGGCTTTGGGCGCTGCGGTACGCGCTCGGTATGACGTTTGGATGGCGGCGCCGCTGATGGGCGCGGGACGGGGCGTCGGCTCAAGGGTGTTATAGATGGGAGCCAGACGGCGCTGCGCACCTGCGGTGCTCGCGACCTTCTTAATACAAGACTGGGGGACACCCCCAGGACCCCCGCGCAGGGGCTGCGCCCCTACGGACCCTGCCTTTGGCTACGCGGCTGACGACATGCGCCCGCGGCGAACGCTTTGCAAAAAGACACTGACTGAGGCCGATATCCGAGGGAGATCCTTCACTCCGTTCAGGATGGAAAGCGCGGGTCCGTTGATGCCGCGATGAGTCCGGTTGGAGGGGCTGGCAGTACGGAATCTCGGCGGATGGGGGGCGCTCGCGCGAACCTTCCTTTGGTGGTGCCGGAGGTGCCTCGAGCTAAATAGAGAGGAGGGCTCGCTGCGTCCTGCAGCGGGCCCTCCTCTCTGCTCTGGGTGGCTTCGGCTAGACGATGGCCAGTGCGGCGGCGATGGCGGCGATGCCTACCATGAAGACGCTGGTGGCATGGAGCCGCAGCTTTGCATCTGAGGTAATCGCGTTGAGCCGGTCCATGGGGATGACGCGGCTGAGCGAGAACGTTCGGGCGGGGCGCTCTTCGTACGCCTCGCGGCGCATCGGGGCCTGTCGGAATCGAAGGTGGGTCGCCTGAATTGCCATTGTGTGATTCCTCCTTCTCCGTTGTGCTGCGCAGGAGAGACGTGTCGATGAGTCCCGTCTCTTGTATGAGTGATTGTTGCTCGGCGGGCCTAACAGGGGGGCCGAAGGGTTGCGGCGGGAGGGTTGCAACGATGTGACGCCGAAATGTCGGGCGCGTTAAGGGCCAGGCGGCTGGTCCGAGCTTTGTCGCACGACGGTTGGCAGGAGGATGGAGAGGCGGGTATCTGCTTGCCCGCCCTCTCCCCAACCCTCTCCCTGAGGGCGAGGGGCTCCTTCGCGCCCAGGCAGAAAAGATTGAGGCGGGAACTCGGCGGTTTCGCTGGCAGGGCTAAAGCACTGCAGCTACATCCCTTGCTGTGCGGTTCAGGTTTTGACGACGACGGCGGGGTAGCCGGTGGCGCCTTTGGGGAAGGGGAAGTTGCGCTGCGAGGTCTGAGTGGCGCCGGTACCGTCGGTGGCGCGGGCGGTGATGCTCGGGCGGGTGTTGGTGGGGATGTCGGTCCAGTCGTAGTGCCAGAGCACCCAGGCATAGGGGGAAAGGGGCGACTGAATGGTGGCGTCGCTCCAGGTCTGGCCGTCGTCGGTTGAGACTTCGACGCGCTGGATGCCGCGGCGGCCGGAGAACGCGACGCCTTCGACGCGGAGGGTGCGCTGGAAGAGCGTGGCGCCGTCTGCGGGGACGTCGATGCGGGTCGAGGTCTGCATATCGGCCTCGGTGTCCCAGCCTCGTTTAACCCAGTAGCCCTCCTCGTTCTCGGAGCGGAGGGCGATCTGGCGGATCCACTTCGGCTGCTTCATGCCGTACTTGCCGGGGGCGACGAGGCGAAGCGGGAAGCCGTGCTCCTGGGGCAGCGTGACGCCGTTCATCTCGTACGCCAGCATGACGCCGTCGAGCTTCGCGAAGTCGAGCTCAAGGCTTTCGGTGTAGTCGTCAGTGCTCTCGAACCAGAGGTACTTTGCGGTGGGAGAGGGCTGGACGGCGGCGAGGAAGTCACGCAGGAGGACGCCCTTCCACTTCGCGGTGCCCATCAGGTAGCCGCCGACCTCGTTGCTGATGCATTGGAAGGTAGCGTACTGCTCGATCGCGGGCAGAGCGCGAATCGCATCGATATCGAACTCGCGCTCCTGGGCGACCTGGCCGCTGACCTTGAGACGCCAGCTCTTGATGTCGACCATGCTCGGGTCGATGAGGTTTTTGGAGACGAGATAGAAGTCCTCGTTCGGCGTGACTTCCTCAGCAGCGACGCCGGGGTGGGCGTTCTGGCCGGTGCCGCCCTTCTTTGTATTGAGGACCTGGGAGCCCACGACGTAGAGGCCGAGGATTCCGATCGCGACGGCGGGGCCTTTGCCGAGGAAGAGGCGTCGGGAGCTATCTACGGGCGCGCCGCTGATCGAGGCGTCCCAGGCTTCGAGCATTCGCGTTATGACAACGAACACGATCGAGCAGAAGAGGGTGACGAGGACGTACTCGGGCCAGGAGGTCGCGGAGTTGAGGTGGGCGTCGAGGAGCTGGTCGAAGAGGATGGTCGCGATGACGAAGATAGCGGCCGAAATGAGAGCGGCAGCAAGCTCACGGCTGGCGATGCCGGCGACGTGAGAGCGCAGGCCCGCGGTCCGGCGCCAGACGGCGAGATACACGGCGAGCTGGCCGATGATGACGCTGACGAAGAGGAGCGGCCGCGCGAGAGACTCGAGGGTGCGGAGCAGGAAGTTGAAGTCCTGAGGCGACGTGGTCCGGGTGGTGGCGTCGAGGACGACCTCGGCGAGGAGACGGGTGTCGAAGAGGGAGCGCAGGAAAACGCTGAGGGCGATGGCGGCGACACCGCCGACCATGGAGCACCAGAGGGCGCGCTGGAAATCCTGTTGGGTGCGGTTCAGGGGTGCACTGATTTCGTTATCCATGGTCGGATCGAGGCGGCTCCTCGATCCAGTGTGCCTGATTCGGCTGCGAAATTGGTTACGTATCTTACGAGGGGCTGAATCTTCGAGGCGTTGGGGCATCTGGAGGGAAGGCCGGGGCTTCGTGGGTTCGCGAGAGGCGGGGTTGAATAAGAGGCCTTGCGGGAGCTTCCCTCACCCTAGCCCTCTCCCGGCCGCGGGAGAGGGGACCTGTTCGGTGCTGCCAGTGGGGTTTGTGGCCTCAGAGGAGTATTTCACTGACGGGGCGTTGGGCCGCCCTCTCCCCAGCCCTCTCCCAGCGGGCGAGGGGGGTGACTTTGTGAACGAGGCTCGTTGCTCTGTAATGCCGGTGGCCAGCAGCGGGAGCCCCCCTCGCCCTGATGACCTCCCGGCCGCGCGACGGTATCTGTGAAGAACAATTGGCATCGAATACTGGGGTGAGACGTTTAATGCCCGCCCGCGAGGTCTACACCGGCGTGCACTTGCCGGGGATGCTACAGACGGGCGCCAGCAGCGCATCGCGGCCTTCGCCGCTCGCGAACGGCTCTAGAAAACTGGGACACCCCAAACCCCGGGAGGGTCTCCGCCCCTTCCAACCCTGGACTCCGACGCCCCATATGCGCGCCAGGTCCGGCTGGTGAGATTCAACTTGACTGAAAAGGGCGGCCTTGCGGCCGCCCTCTGGTGTCTCTTCTGGGGTCTGGTTACTTCTCTTCGATCTCGATCTTGTTGATCTTGTCGCCCTGGTTGACGGCGGCTACGTGCTCCTGGCCGGAGGTGACGTGACCGAAGACGGTGTGGCGGTTGTCGAGGTGGGGCTGGGCAGCGAGGGTGATGAAGAACTGGCTGCCGTTGGTGCCGGGGCCCGCGTTGGCCATCGAGAGGACGCCGGGGCCGTCGTGGCGCTGGTTCGGGCTGAACTCGTCCTTGAACTGGTAGCCGGGGCCGCCGGTGCCGGTGCCGAGGGGGCAGCCGCCCTGGATCATGAAGGGCGGGCTCTTGATGACGCGGTGGAAGGTGAGGCCGTCGTAGTAGCCGACGGAGCTGAGGTAGACGAAGTTGTTGACGGTCTCGGGCGCGTCCTTGGCGGCGAGCTCGATGACGATGTCACCGTGGTCGGTGCTGAGGGTGGCGATGTAGGTCTTGTTGGGGTCGATGACTTTTTCGGGCTTCGAGTTGAACTTGCGCTGGCCGGTGCGCTTGAGGTCTGCAATCGTCGTCATGTCGTTTCTCCTCTACGGATGATGGATAAGAGCCGCAGTACTCGCCCTCTCCCTAACCCTCTCCCAGAGGGGAGAGGGGACAGGTGATCACTGCTCGGTAATACTGACGGAGTTGATCTTGTCACCCTGGCGAATCGCGAGGACGACGTCCATGCCTGAAGTCACCTTACCAAACACGGTGTACTGGCCGTCGAGGTTCGTTGTCTGCGAGTTCACGGCAGTGGTGATGTACCACTGGCTGCCGTTCGAGTTGGGGTCCTGCGAGCGCGCCATCGCCAGGGTGCCGA
>JBFWZE010000118.1:0-2741 GCA_050185685.1 Dehalococcoidia bacterium | reverse complement strand
GTCACCTTACCAAACACGGTGTACTGGCCGTCGAGGTTCGTTGTCTGCGAGTTCACGGCAGTGGTGATGTACCACTGGCTGCCGTTCGAGTTGGGGTCCTGCGAGCGCGCCATCGCCAGGGTGCCGACGGTGTCGTGCTTGAGGTCACTGATCTCGAGGCCGAAGGTGTAGCCAGGCCCGCCAGTGCCGTTCCCGTTGGGGTCACCGCCCTGGATGACGAAGTTGGCCACGACGCGGTGGAAGGTGAGGCCGTCGTAGAAGCCGTGGCAGCTGAGGAAGACGAAGCTGTTGACCGTCTTCGGCGCCTGGGCCGCGGCGAGGTTCATCGTGATGTCACCCTTGCTGGTCTTCACGACGGCAATGTAGGTCTTCGCCGGGTCGATGACCGTCTCCGGGTAGGCGGAGTACTTGCGGACGTTGTCGCGCTGAATCGAGGCGATGCCAGGGCCAGTGCACGTGCCGGGCGCAGACGCCGCGGCCGGGGTCGGGTTGGCAGGCGCGGCGCCGGAAGGCGCGGTCGCGGATGGGGGCGAGGATGGGCGCTGCGTGGGTGATGGGGCATCGTCATCGTCGCCGCCGCTGCAGGCCACGAGGGCGAGAGCGACGGCAACGACGGCGAAACCGGTGGTGATAAGCCGCGCGGCGCGGGGAAGAGCGAGCAACTTACTCAAAGATCGAGCTGACCACTTCTTCCAGAGTGCGCTGAACTTCGAGGTCGTCGGTCAGCGACCAGACGACGGCGGACTGGCAGGCAACCCGCGGCGGGATGCCCTTGCGGATCAGCTTGCCGCAGTAGACGAGGAGACGAGTGCTAACGCCCTCGGCGAGGCCGTGCTCGCGGAGGTTGCGGACCTTCTCGCCGAGCTTGGCGAGATTGTCGGCCATCGCGAGCGGGATCTGGGCTTCGTGGGCGATGATATCGGCTTCCTGGGCGCGAGGCGGGTAGTCGAACTCGATCGAGATGAAGCGCTGGCGGGTGCTGTGCTTGAGGTCCTTGAGCGCGCTCTGGTAGCCCGGGTTGTACGAGATGACGAGGAGGAAACCCTCGGCAGCCTCGAGGACCTGCGCGCGCTTCTCGATGGGAAGCAGGCGGCGGTGGTCAGTAAGGGGGTGGATGAGGACGGTGGTGTCCTTGCGGGCCTCGACGACCTCGTCCAGGTAGCAGATGGCGCCGGCCTTGACCGCGCGGGTCAGGGGGCCGTCCATCCAGCGGGTAGTCTCACCTTCGAGGAGGTAACGGCCGACAAGGTCGCTGGCGGTGAGGTCTTCGTGACAGGCGACGGTGACGAGGGGGAGGGCCTTCTCCGACTCGCCTTCGACGTCGAGCGGGCGGCCGAGACGCCAGGCCATGTACTCGACGAAGCGAGTCTTGCCACAGCCGGTCGGGCCTTTGAGGAGGACCGGTACCTTCTCTTCGAAGGCGGCGGTGAACATCTCGATCTCGCCGCCGATCGGAAGGTAATACGGCTCTACGTGAGGCTTGTATTCCTCGATCGCGTATTCGTGGTAGCGGCGGTTGCCGTCATCTTCAAAGCGAAACTCTTCGTTGCTAATTGCCTGGCCTCCCTCTTACGCGGACACCTGCCAGTAGTCTTCGGCATGCGGTACGGAATATTGTACTATCTCGCCTCGTTATGAAGCAGGTTCCAGAGCTGATTCACTCGCTCTTGAAGGATTTCGAGGCTGCCTGAGTTGTCGATGATCACCTGCGCGGCGGCTTCTGCCTGCTGAATCCCGGGACGCGCGGCGAGCCGGGAGCGCGCTTCTGCCTCGGTGTGGCCGCGGCTGAGGAGGCGCTGCAGGGCAACGTCCGGGTCGGTGCGGACGAACCAGACCTGGTCGACGAGGTCGAGCCAGCCGGCCTCGACGAGGAGGGGCGCCTCGATGACGAAGACGGAGGCGCCATTTGCGAGGGCCTCGGCCTTGAGCTCTTCGACGCGGCGGCGGGTAAGCGGCCAGACGATGCCACTGAGACGGGCGAGCTTTTCGGAATCGCCGAAGACGGCAGCACCAAGCTTGCGGCGGTCGACGGCGCCATCTTCGCCGACGATGCCGTCCCCGAAGGCGTCAACAAGCTGGGCGATGCCGTCGGTGCCGGGCGCGTAGGACTCGTGGGCGACGCGGTCGGCGTCGACGACGGTGGCGCCGAGGGCAGCAAGCAGCTTTGAGACTTCGCTCTTGCCGGCGGCGATGCTGCCACAGAGGCCGATGGTGATCATGGGTTCCTCCGGGGTGATCGTAGGGAGTGGCGGCGGTAGCGGCAATTGGTTCTCTTCAGAAGTGTCGCGGCGGCGGAAGTTGTTCGTCACGATGGCGGCCTGGGTCAGGTCCGAGGTCGGGATGTGCGGCGGACGGGTGCCTGGGGTGCTGTAGCTGGCGTTTGTTAGAGATAGAGGCCAGACGGCCGCGTCGCACCTGCGGTGCTTGCGATTTTCATTAGTAGAGATTGTGGGGGACACCCCCACGGCCCCCGGCAGGGGCTGCACCCCTACCTACCCTGCCTTGACCGAGATGAAAACAGAAAGACCGAGGCCCCTTCTTGCGAAGGGGCCTCGGTTGGAGTTAGGAACTTCCTTCCGAAGAAGGGGTGGTTACTAGTCCTTGCGCACCGGCTTCAGGGCGAAGCCAGCAACGACGAGGGAGCCGACCGTCGCAGCGACGGCGCCGAAGATCCAGCTGTTCGACGAGGTCGAAGCCAGACCGGCGTCACCGGTGCTCGGCGGGCGGATGCCCTGGCCGGT
>JBFWZE010000117.1:0-11778 GCA_050185685.1 Dehalococcoidia bacterium | reverse complement strand
GGACGACGACGACGACGAGGAAGAGGGCGAGGGGCTTACGCCCTAGAGCCGTGTGACTGTGAGCGCGTCCTTTTCACCCTCGAAGTACTTCGCCAGCGCCTCGAGATAGAGGCTGGGCTCGTCCGCAGAGAGGCTGAACAGCGTCATCGACGAGCGGAACTTGAGGTCGTCCGGGCTTCCGAAGATCTCAGAGGCGGTGCTCCCGTCCACGTCCAGCACGAGACTGGTGCATTCGCGCAGGCGAGCGCCCAGGACGGGATGGGACGCGTAGGCGGCTGCTTCTTCGCGGCCCGTGATCCCGTAGAGATGCGCCATCAGGCTTGAGCCGAGGCCGCGGAGCTGCGGGAAGACGAACCACATCCAGTGTGACCGCTTGCGGCCGCGGCGGAGCTCGGCCGTCACCTGGTCGTAGACGGGTTCCTGGGCATCAATAAATCTCTGGAGGTCGTATCGGTCTGTCATCCCGGGGTTCCCGGAATACTACCGAATCGATCGGATGTCCGGTAGACACGCGCAGGGCCGCCTTCGTATGGTACACAGCGTATACAGGAGAGACGCCTTGCCAGAGCAGAAGTACCCCGAAACCGCGTTCTACGACTTCGAGAAGAACTACCAGGACGCGGTCGACCTCGTCCGCAGCACCTTCGGTGATGAACGCGCCGATGCCCTTCTCGACGCCAAGGGGAAGAGCACCCGTACCGACTTCACTACGGCGATTACCTGGGGCTGGATGCTGCACCGGCCACTGCTTTCCATCACCGACCGCGCTCTCATCCTGATCGGCAATGAAGTCGCCAAGGGCCTCATCGATGCCGTCCTCGACCATGCGCAGCTGGCAATGTCGGAAGGCCTCGACCGCGAGGTCGTGCTCGAGGCGATCTTCCTGCTCACCGTGTACTCCGGCATCCCGACCTCCGACCGCGCCATGAAAGAGGTCGAGCGGCTGATCGAGGACCTCGATCGTGGTGGATGGCAGCCCCGCGTCGAGCCGCAGCCCCTGCCGCATGTGCACGAGCACAACTACTACGACTTCGAGGAGAACTTCACGAACGGCGTCGACATCTCGCTGGCCAACGCCGGTGGCGGCAACCCCGGCGACCGCGAGGCGCGCCTGTCGCGCATGGGCCAGTCGTCGGTCGGTGACTTCGGCGCTATTCACTGGGGCTGGATCATGCAGCGTCCCTTCCTCACGCCGGCGCAGCGTTCGCTCGTCCTGATCGGTAGCGACACCGCGAACAAGGGCTACCTGGCGCTCAAAGACCACGTCCGGTTTGGCCTCCGAAGCGGGCTCAGCCGCGATCAGATCAATGAGGCGCTGTTCATGCTCTACATGTGGAACGGATGGCCGGCGAACCGTCAGGCAACCGTCGCCGTCGCCGAGCTCTTCGAGGAGCTGGACCGCAAGCCGTAGCGTGGTTATTTTCCTCAAGCGATGAAAAGAACGTTCCCATTCTAGCCAGCGAAGCGTACTATCCCAGCCGTAGGCAAGAAACTGTAGCGGTGAAGAGGAAGTGCGGAATGTCAGACGTAAACAAGTCAGTTGTCCGGCAGCTTTACGAGGCGATCAATTCTGGCGACCTGGGAATATTCGACACCGTGGTAGCGGACAGCTTTGTTGAGCACGAGGAGACTCCTGGACTGTCACCGGACAGGGAGGGAGTGAAGGCGTTCTTCACCATGGTTCTCGGCGCCTTCCCGGACTTTCGCATGGATATCGAGCTCATCCTGGCTGAGGACGATCTGGTCTCCGCTCTGGTTGTCGCGACGGGCACGCACAAGGGCGAGTTCATGGGGATACCGGCAACCGAGAAGTCTGTCTCCGTCAATGTTTCGGACCTCTTCCGAATCCAGGACGGCAAGGTTGCTGAGCATTGGGGCGTCATGGATTCTGCCAGCATGATGCAGCAGCTGGGTGTCGGCGCCGCATAACAGGTTTCTTATCAGCAATTGAGAAGAGGCACTGCCACGGCGGTGCCTCTTCTGTTCTATGCAGCAGGAAGGGATCTGTCCAAGTAGTTAACAAAATGTTTCCATAACTGAGGTTGCGCCTCAGCGGGAGCGTGTGAGCATAATGAGAAAATCCCTTGTATACGAACGGATCTAACGTTCAAGCCAATGTCTAACCTTCCAAGCTTTCCCCCGGTCCGACCGAATCCCCCGCCTCACCGCGGGCGCCTCACCGACATGGCCTATCAGCGCCTCAAAGAGGACATCGATGCCGGTGTCTTCCAGCCCGGCACCGTGGTCAAAGAGGCCGACCTCGTCATGCGCTTCAATATGAGCCGCACCCCGGTCCGTGAGGCGGTGCAGCGGCTCCTCACTGAGGGCTACATCCAGCAGCTCCATCGCGGCTTCGTCGTCGTCGAGCTCAGCGACACCGAGCTCGCCAACATCTACCGGGTGCGCGGCGTGCTCGAAGGCATGGCGGCCCGTCAGGCTGCCGGCTCTCGTTCCCGCGTCGACCTAGCCCTGCTTCAGGACATCCACGAGAAGCAGGTCGAAGTGCAGAACGCCGGCGGTGAACGCGATCTGATCGCCAACCTCAGCGACGAGTTTCACGATGCCCTCGCCCGCGCCAGCCACAACGACTTCCTGATCTCGGTTCTCGAGCTCGCTCGCCGCCGCGCCGAGCCCTACCGCCGCCGTCTCCTGAGCCCCTCGATGAACGAACGAGTCATCGAGGACCACCAGCGGATCATTGACGGCATTCAGTCCGGCGATCGCGCGAAGGCCGAGCTGGCAGCTCGTCTGCACACGCGGCGCACGCTTCGTGCTCTGCGGGGCGCAGAGGAGATCAGCGAGCAGGATGAGATCGAGGAGCTGGAGATGATCCAGACGCTCGACAACGCCACGCTGAACCCGACGACGAACCGCTGAGGCCCAGGCCCGCACGTCGTCAGAATGGCGCTCAACCTCGATAAGAGGCCGTGTGCGGCCTGTCGGCGTTGGCTCTGTCTCGTCCGCTCGTCAGCGCTGCTCTGTCTGGGGCGGTAGCGGTACCTGCAGCGGCGCCTCGATCGTCGCGTCCTGGACCGCTGCCTGGAGAAGCGCTGCCCACTGTCGGAGCGGCGCGCGCACGGTCACTTCGCTGCTGATGCTGTCGATGCGCTCGCCGTTCGGTCCCAGCGCTTCGTTCGCGAGGCCCCGGGAGACGTTGACCCAGGCGTTCGGGCCGTCGATTGCCTCGCCGGCGCGGAAGCCGTGCTGGGAGCGGTTGAGCATCTCGAACTCGTCCTGGCTGCGGTGACCCGCGGGGCCGTCTGTGCGAAGGCTGCGCCCCATGATCTCGCGGTTGAGGCTGTCCGGCGTCTCCGGCAGCGTCACGATCTTCTGGATCACTTCTGTCTCTTCGACTTCGACCGGCCGCAGCATTCGCAGCGAGTGACGCGTGAGGCAGAGGTTGGGAAAGACCTGCAGGCGCCAGTCAGGGTAGCCCAGCACCTCGGCGGTGCGCTCCGTCCCGAGCCGTGCCTCGAGGGCTTCGACGTACAAAGGCGGAAGCTTCGAGCGCCAGTCGGGATCGAACGCCTCCACCTCGAGGAAGCTGTGGCCGTTGCCGAGGTCGTAGGCACTGCGCGGGTCCATCTCCGGGTCGATGTACACCGGAGTCGGTTCGTCGCGGCGCGCAAGGTTGCGCAGATATTCGATGCGATAGCCGTCGCCGTTCGACTGAAGGTAGAGCTTCCAGTTGCCGTCGTACTTGCTCTTCCAGCTGCCGCCGCTGACCTGCATCTCGCCCGTTGGCGATTGGTCCACCCAGAGGTCGATGTAGCGCCGGGCGAGGCCGAGGTGGCGCTGCAGCGAGGGCGCGGTCGCACTGAGGCAGGCGAAGATCAGGCCGCGGTAGCTCTCTACCCGCAGCAGGCGATCGAGCCGGAGGTCGAAGCCGGAGAGCGCACCCTGGCGGTCGAAGTACCAGTCGTGGAGGGCGCAGTGGTAGGCGCTGGCGTTGCCCTCTTCGCGCTGGCACACCGTGGAGCCGCAGACGGGGCATCTGTTGAGCATGACGACGATTTCGCCGCCGTCGTCGCGTGTGAGGATGACCGGCAGGTCGGCGAGATAGACGGCTCGAAAGTCACCCGGCTTCGGGATCTCGCTGCTCAGCCCGAGAAAGAGCCAGCTGCTGAGGAAGACCGAGGTCAGTTCGAGGTCGAAGACGTCCCTGCGCGTGTAGGCAGTGCTATGGATGCGCCCATGCTCGAGGTCGACGAGGCGTTCGAGGTCTTCCGGAGTCACCATGGCGTGCGTTGGGGGCGCAGGACGAGAAGCATGGTGACTACCGTGCTCCTCGTCCCCGCGTTCCTGTTCCTGTTGCTCTACTCCTGAGGCACCCAGTTGTTGCCGTCGAAGGTGTAGGTCTTCACATCGTAGTAGATCTCGAGACCGCCCATGCCGACGCGGCGTTCGCCCGGCGCCGCGGAGAACTCCCGCGTCAGGCTCGGCTTGTCGCGTTCGAGCGCCCAGTGGGTGTCGAAGGCGTCCTTGCTCTCCCAGAGCTCCAGCAGCGCGAGGTTCTCCTCGATGCGGGTGCTGCGGAAGAGGTCGTACTGCAGGCATCCGGGCTCTTCACGCACCTCGACGCCGTGGGGCGCCCATGCCTGCGTGTACGCGTCCGTCATCCCCTCTTTCGCCGTGGAGTTAATCACGAGTCGCACCGGGCTGGGGCCGCTCTCGTCGGTGCCGCCGCCATCGCGCGGCTCCCAGAGGCGCTGGTCGTTCAGCTTGTAATACTTCTGGTCCCAGAAGATCTCGATCCGCATCGTCGAGTAGTCGATGCACTCCTTGCCGGCAATCGGGCGTACCTTCTGGATTTTCCAGTAGGAGTGGAAGGCTCCGCGGCTCTCCCAGTGCTCCAGGAGGGCGAAGCTGTCGGGGTTCGTCGTGCTCTGGAAGAGCTCCCACTGCTCGCAGCCGGGCTGGCCGTTGATCACGTCATACTCGGCGTCCCAGAGGCCCTTGTATTCGTCGGCCTTGCCGGGGAAAACCTGGAAATTGTGGACGAGGCGTACCTCGGGCATAAGCGTCTCCTTAGCTTCGTAGACTGGGCTCTATGGGCGAGCGCCTAAGTATGATTTGTATACATGGCATATTGCAATTCCCCAAAGACTGACCTATCCTCGGCCCACGCATAGGGGAGAGCAAAGAGGGAGGTCTTCATCTCCATGGCAAGCTATTGGGACCGCATACTGGACCAAAGGGTCTCTCGTCGTCGAACCCTCGCAGGAGTAGCCCTGACCGGGGCCGGTGCGCTCGCTCTGAGCCTTGTCGGTTGTGGGAGTGACGATGGAGGCGGCGACAAGTCCGGCCTCATCACCGAACCGAAAGACACCTCAAAGTCCGCCGCAAAGGGTGGTATCTGGAAGAGCTGGATTTCTTCCGACACTCGCCACTTTGACCCGCTCAGCGGTGGGTCATCGCAGATCTTCTTCCACTCGGCACACGCGTACAGCCGCCTGCTCAAGTACAAGATGGGCGACTCCGAAGCGCAGCTCACCGGTGAGGTGGAAGCCGACGCCGCGACGAGCTGGGAGATCCAGCCGGACGGCCTCAGCGTCGTCCTGAAGCTGCGGCCGAACATGAAGTTCGACCCGCGTCCGCCAACGAATGGCCGTCCCATGGACGCCGATGACGTCGTCTTCAGCTGGAACCGCTTCAAGACGCTGTCCACCAGCCGCGGCGACATGGCCAACGAGGCCAGCCCGACCGCACCGGTCACGAGCGTCGAGGCGGTCGACAAGCAGACCGTGAAGGTCAACCTGAAGTTCCCGCAGGCGGCAATCCTTCGCATGCTTGCCTACTTCTGGTACATGCCGATCATGCCGCGTGAGGCGGACGGCGGCTTCGACCCGTTGAAGGAAATGCGCGGCTCCGGCCCATGGATGCAGACCAAGTACGGCGTCGACCTTGGCGCCGAGTACCGCCGCAACCCGAACTACTACGATGCGGACAAGTACCCGCTGCTCGATGGCATCGACTACCCGCTGATCACGGAGAACGTGCAGCTGCTCTCACAGCTCAAGGCGAAGAACGTCTGGGGCTACGGCAGCACCGCCGGTGACCAGGGCGCCGGTATGTCACAGGACCAGGTCCTCGGCGTGAAGAACGAGAACCCGGACCTCGTCATGTACCCGATGAACAACCTGAACTCGCGCGGTACGACGAGCCAGGTGATCAACTTCTCGAAGCGTGACAACTCGCCGTTCAAGGACGTCCGCATCCGCCAGGCTGCGTCGATGGTCTTCGACCGCGACACGTTCATCGACGTCTTCTACAACGTGTCCGGCTTCGCCGACGCCGGTATCGACGTCCGCTACGAGTGGAACAGCCACGTCCCGGCGTCCTGGGGCGAGAAGTTCTGGATCGACCCGCGCAAGAACGCGAAGAAGCTCGGCGAAGGCGCCAAGAACTTCGAGTTTAACCCAGAAGAAGCCGCGAAGCTGCTGCGCGCGGCGAACGCCTATGGCCTGCAGGAGACCTTCACCTACCACGGCAACCGTGGTGGCTTCGGTGGTGTGAACTACCAGAAGGAATGCGAGGTCATGATTGACATGCTGAACAAGGATGGCCTGTTCAAGCTGCAGCCGCAGATCCTCGACTACTTCACCGAGATCACGCCGAAGTGGACCTTCTCCAAGGGCGACTTCGACGGCATCACGCCGCAGCCGCAGGCGTCCTACCCGGACATGGACCTCAACCTCTGGGCGGTTTACGCGCCGTCCGGCCGCAACGCCTACGTTGGCAAGCCGATCCCGGGCGTGAACGAGCTCATGGAGGCCCACCGCCGCGAGCTCGATGACGACAAGCGCTTCGACATCCTCTACGACATCCAGCGCAAGCTCGCCGTAGAGATGCCGGCAATCCCGCGTGCCGGCATCGCGGAAGGCTTCGACCTGGTCTGGCCGTGGCTCGGCAACTACAACGCCGTCCAGCACTGGAACAGCAACAGCCGCGCCTCCGAGACCTGGACGCGCTACTGGTACGACAAGAGCAAGGAAACCACCTAACCAGCCAACAACATCAGGAACACAGGAACGTCAGGAGGGTCAGCATGCTGACGAAAGAGCGAGTCGACGAACTCGTCGACATGGAAAAAGGCCGCATCGATATCAGCCTCTATACAGATGAGGAGATCTTCGAGGCGGAGCTACAGCGCATCTTCTACACGACCTGGGTATTCGTGGGTCACGAATCCGAGATCAAGGAAGCCGGCGACTACAAGACGAGCTACATCGGCCGCATACCGGTGATCGTCAGCCGGGACGAGAACAACGAGATTCACGTCCTGATCAATCGCTGTGCTCACCGCGGACCGACGGTCTGCCAGCAGGAGTACGGCAACGCCAACTTCTTCCGCTGCGAGTACCACGGCTGGGTCTACGGCAACGACGGTTCGCTCGCTGGTGTCTCCCTCCGCCGCGGCTTCGGCCCCGGTGAGATCGACGACATCCAGGGCGGCCTCGACAAGGCCGAAGTCGGTATGTACCGCGGCCTGATCTTCGCGCGCCTCACTGCCGGCGGCCCCACGGTCATCGAGCACCTCGGCCTCGCGAAGCAGTACCTCGACGATTGGATCGACCGCTCGCCGCTCGGCCAGGTCGAAGTGACGAACGGCATCTGGAAGCACACCTACGTGGGCAACTGGAAGCTGCAGCTCGAGGGCAGCAACGAGGGCTACCACCCGGACTACCTGCACAAGATCGCGCGCCTCGTCGCCGAGCACGTGCAGCTCCAGGGCGGCAAGTCGCCGCGCCCCTACCAGCGCGGCGCCGGCTTCGGCACGTCCGACTCTGCGGGTATCGACCTCGGTAACGGGCACAGCATCATGGGTTCCGGCGGCACGGCCTTCAACAAGAACTGGCGCGAGTCCTACCCCAAGCAGTACGTCGAAGACATGATCGCGGCGCACGGTGAGGAGCGGACCGCCCAGATCCTCGGCATCGGCTGGCGCCTGCAGCTGTTCCCGAACGCTGCCTTCGCGAACAACCAGATCCGCATCATCCGGCCGATCTCGATCGACAAGACGGAAATCCTGCAGTACCACGTCGTGCTGCCGGGCACGTCTGACGCGATGAAGACCGCCGGCGTGAAGGGCCACCAGAGCTTCTACGGACCGGCCGGTTACGGCAGCTCCGACGACATTGAGATGTTCGCGCGCATGTTCGAAGGCTACCGCTCGTCCGAGCTGAAGTCCTTGAACCAGTGGGCGCTCTTCTCTCGCGGCCGCCAGCTCGAGACCCGCGGCCCGAACGGCGAACGCTTCGGCCACACGAGCACCGAGGTAGAGCAGCGCGCGATCTACTACGCCTGGGCGGCCCTGATGAAGGGTGAGTCCCACGTGATCAACACGGAGCCGGTAAGTGGCACCGCTACTCAGCAGGCTGCGCTCTCTGTCGCCAGCCGCCTGGGTGGAGGAGCGAACCAGGGATGACAACTCGTGTCATGCTGACCCGCTCCGAAGCGGAAGACTTCCTCTACAAAGAGGCGCGCATGCTCGACAACAACCAGTTGTACGAGTGGCGCGACATGATGACGGAGGACGTCACCTACTGGGTGCCGGTAAACGACGACGCATCCGACCCGCTCAAGCACCTCTCGGTCATCTACGACGACCGGGCGAACCTGACGGGCCGGATCTGGCGCATCCTCGACAGCGGTCTCAACCACACGCAGGACCCGCCATCGAAGATGATCCGCTTTGTCTCCAACGTAGAGGTAGAGCCTGCCGACCGCGACGACGAAGTCACGGTGCACAGCGTCTGCTGGATTACGACCTTCAAGTCCGGCGCCCAGCGCGTCGACGACATCGACGTTCGTAATTACTCGACGCGGCAGGAGTACCGCCTGCGCATGGAAGACGGGCAGTGGAAGATCGCCTACAAGAAGGTCACCCTGCTCAACCTGAACGGTCACCTCAACGAGATGACCCACATCATCTAAGGAACTGGGAGAACTGGATGATTGTTGCCAACGAATTTGCCTCGGTGAACGTGGAGCTGGACACCAATGGCAAAGGGCCGCGTCTGAAGATCGAAGACAAGAGCACGGGAGTGCACGTTTTCCTCGACCCGATCGAGCTTCAGGCGCTGGCCTGGGCAACCCATAAGGATCTCGCCGTCTTTGCCAGGCCCTTTTTCAAGGAGCGCGCGTTCGACCGCGCCCTCGGCCGCGCCGTCAGCCAGATGGCAGTCGAGGAAGCGGAGTCGATCCTGCGCCGCCTGGAAGAGGATCCGTAATTCACATAGTCAATTCTGGTAACGCGGTCTATTATGACGCCCGGCATTGTGCCGGAGGGGGAAACGATGGTTGCCCAGGGCAGATGGGACACCATCAATAGGAAGACCGACAAGGAGGACAGCCCGGCTCACAACGGGCCGGCTGCTCTCCGTCCACGCCGGATTTCGGCCCAGCTCTGTGGGTTATACCTCCCGACCGACCGTCGCCGCGCACGGGGTGCTCGAGGCCTGCCAGCCTTTCGCCCCACAGTCTGATTTGCAAAGCGTAGGAAAGGGGGAGCTCGGATGCTGAGGTATGTGGCTCAACGCTTAATCCTGGCGATACCGACGCTGTTCATCGTCACGATTCTCACCTTCGTTGGCCTGAGAGTCGCGCTGCCGACCGACGTGGTGGACCGGATCCTCGGCGACTACGCCGGCAACGACCCGGTCCTGGCAGAGCGTCTGCGCAAGGACCTCGGCCTCAGCGACAGCATCCCGAAGCAGTACATGGACTGGATGGGGATCTCCTGGTTCACAGGTGGGCCTGAAGGGGTCCTCCAGGGTGACCTCGGTGAATCGCTGCACAGCAAGCGCTCGGTCATGTCGGAGCTGAAGCGGCGCCTCCCCGTTAGCCTTGAGCTCGGACTCTGGGCCCAGTTCACCACATTGCTGCTGGCGATTCCGCTGGGGGTCTGGGCCTCGGTCAGACAGGATAAGTGGCCGGACTACGGCCTGCGCTCCGTCGCCATCCTGCTCAACGCCGTGCCCGGCTTCTGGATCGCGATCCTTGTGCTCACATTCGGGTCCCTCTGGTTCGACTGGGCGCCCCCGATCAACTTCAAGTACATCCAGGAAGACCCGATCGCCCACCTGAAGTTCATCCTGGTGCCGGCGATCATCATCGGCCTCACGCCCAGCGGCGGCCTGCTGCGGCTGGTCCGCACCCAGATGCTGGAAGTGCTGCGCCAGGACTACGTAAGAACGGCGCACGCCAAGGGCCTCGCGCAGTCGTCCGTCTTCTACAAGCACGCGCTGCGGAACGCGATCATCCCGGTCATCACCGTCATCGGCATCGGCCTTCCGAACCTGATCGCCGGCACCGTGATCTTCGAGCAGATCTTCCTCATTCCCGGCATGGGCCGCTACCTGGTCAGCGCCGTCACGAACCTCGACTACCCGGTGATCCAGGGCCTCAACCTGGTCTTCGCCTGCATGTTGATGTTCTCGATCATCCTCGTCGACGTGGCCTACGCGCTCGTCGACCCGCGCATCCGGTTCAAGTAGGGGAGTCAGAAGATGGCAGTAGCCGGCGGCGCCGTACAGGAGTTCGACTTCCTTGCATCTCGTCCCGATCGCGGGAGAGTCGGGGGGGCGCTCCACGGGATCAAGTCATTCGCCCGCAAGAAGCCGCTCGGTGCGTTTTGCGGTCTCATCGTTGTCCTCTCGTTGATCGTCGGTGACTTCTTTCCGGCGACGATCAATAAGATCACGTCGACTGTCGGTCTGGGGGAGCCGGTGCCGTACCTCGTCGACGTGCTCGAAGAGAACACCAGCTTCGTCTACCCGTACAACGAGAAGAACCTGCGTGACCGGCGCGCGCCGATCAGCAGCGAGCACCTCCTCGGCACGGACAGCACCGGCCAGGACGTCTTCAGCCGTCTGCTCTACGGCGCCCGCGTTGCCGTCATCGTCTCGGTGGCCGCGGTGCTCATCTCTGAGAGCATCGGCGCGACGATCGGCATTGTCTCCGGCTACTACGGAGGCGCGGTCGACAAGTTCGCTTACCGGATTGTCGACGTCTTTCAGGCCTTACCGGGTCTTGTCGTCCTGATCACCGTGCTCGGTATTTTCGGCTCCGGGTTATGGGAGATGGTGTTTGCGATCGGCATCATCGGCGGACCACCGGCGTCGCGAATCATTAGAGGTCAGACGATCTCGATCATGACCAGCCCCTACATCGAAGCCGGCAAGTCGATCGGTGCGTCCGACATGCGGATCATGTTCCGCTACGTGCTGCCGAACGTCTTCGCGCTGATCATCCTCGGTTCGACGCTGCGCCTCGGCCAGGTCGTGCTGATCGAGGCGAGCCTCAGCTTCCTCGGTTTCGGCGTTCCCGGCTTCCCGACCTGGGGCCAGATGCTCTCAACCGACGGCCGCACAGAGATGCGCGTGCAGCCGGGCCTGGCGATCTATCCCGGCGTCTGCATCGGCATCCTCGTGTTCTCTTACAACCTCTTCGGTGACGCCCTTCGCGACGTGCTCGACCCGCGGCTGAGGGGCTCCCGCTAACAGCGTCTGTAGCGATACGAGAGAGGCCTGTACCACTGCGGTGCAGGCCTCTCTGCTTTCACGCCGCCGCGTCCGGCTGCCGCTGCGGTGGATGACGGAGGAAAGGCGGAGGAAGCACGGCGGTTGCGCTCCCTCCGCCTCTAATTCGAATGTACGTCCGTCGCTCGAACCGGGAGTCACCCGACAGGCGTAGGTTGTGCGTACTTCTGCAGATGTAGCACCTGGCGCCTCCTGTAACGCCGGGGCAAGAGAGGAAGGCTGCTGCATCGATTCT
>JBFWZE010000116.1:5077-11783 GCA_050185685.1 Dehalococcoidia bacterium | reverse complement strand
CCGTCGGCAAGTACGAGGATGACGTGGTCGGGCTCACCGATCACGTCTGCGATGCGGCTGGCAGACTCGTCGAGGTCGACCTTTGCCCCCCCGGCGGCGGCAAGAGCATACGAGAGGCTGTAGGTGCTCGGCCGCAGAGGGTCCGGCCGCAGCAGCGTGCCCGCGTCGAACCAGCTCAGGACCCGGTCGAGGTCGGCCATCGTAATGAAGGCAGCGTAGTCGCTGGGCGCCGACCTGAGAAGGCGGCAAAACACGACGGGCTTGGCTGCTGCAGATACAGCTGCTTCGCAACCCGCCCAAATGATGAGCACCGGAATCTCGATCCCGGTGCTCATGAAGGACCTTCTCAGGCGCGTGGGCTATACGTCGCGCCGCCTCAGCAGGACATAGGCAGTGCCAAAGAACACGGCGAACCACGCGAGGAGCACGACGACCGCAAGCGCCGGCTCGAGGTACGTCAGCATGTCAGGGTCACGGTTCGTCACCATCAAGCTATCCCCGGCGTTGCTGGGCAGGTAGGCGATGAAGTTCTTCTGCCACCAGTCCGGCAGCAAGCCGCCGAAGATCGCCGGCGCGAACAGGAGCACCATCGTCGACGTGATCGCGCTGGCCGTACTCCTGAGGATGAAGCCGACGGCCGTCCCCAGCAGCGGCCACAGCGGCGTCATCAGCCACGTCGCGATGACTGCGCGCAGCGCTTCGTTGTCGCTGAGTGAGGCAGTCGGCACGTCGTAGGCGGCGAGCACCGCCTGCCCGGCGAAGAAGCAGCCAAAGGACATGACCAGCCCCGCCGCCAGCGTGACGACGAGCACGAGGACGCCCTTCGCGGCCAGCACACGCCCTCGCTGAGGCGTCGCCGCCATGGTGAGGCGGATCATACCGCTCGTGTACTCCGATGCAGAAAAGGTGACGCCGAGGACGATCAGCGTGATCAGGCCGAAGATCGTACCGAAGAAGCTCGTGAATACCGGGTCGAAGGTCTCGCGCTCCTGCTCGCTGAACTGGTCGTAGCTGCTGCCGATCGCGAGAGCGATCAGGGCCGTCATGCCAATCGATAGACCGATAGCGAGGACCATCTCGATATAGAACGAGCGCACCGACCGCAGCTTCGTCCACTCGGCGTTGAGCTGCGCGAAGAAGCCCGGGTTGCGGCGGACGCTGCCGCCTGCCGTCATCGTTGCCGTCGTCATTACTTTGTCCCTCCCGCGCCCGCGGCAACTGCGGCCGGTTGCGACGCACCCGCGTGATACTCCACCGAGTCCCGGGTCAGCTCGATGAACGCCTCTTCAAGGCTGGCGCGCTGCGGGGCCAGTTCATGCAGGACGATGCCCTGGGCGGCGGCAATTTCGCCGATCTGCGGCGCTTCCATCGCGCTCACGATCAGACCATCGCTGCCGTTGCTGACCTGGGCGCCCTGCGACTCCAGTGTCGCCGCAAGCTGCGCTGCCTGGGGCGAGAATGGTTCGTCGAACTGTTCTGGATGAACTCCTTGATCGCCATATCCGCGATCAGGCGACCGCGGCCGATCACGACGACGTGCTCTGCCGTGTCCTCCATCTCGCTCATGAGGTGGCTCGACACGAAGATCGTGCGACCTTCGGCTGCCAGCCGCTTCATCAGCGTCCGAATCCAGATGATGCCCTCAGGGTCCAGGCCGTTCACCGGCTCGTCGAAGAGCAGCGTGGTCGGGTCTCCGAGAAGGGCTGTGGCGATGCCGAGGCGCTGCGACATACCGAGCGAGAAGCCGTCGACCTTCTTCCTCGCCACTTCAGTAAGTCCGACGATGTCGAGGACCTCACTGACGCGGCGCTTCGGGATGTCCGCCGCCTGCGCTACCCACAGCAGGTGGTTGTAGGCACTGCGGCCACCCTGGATCGCCTTGGCGTCGAGCAGCGAGCCAACCTCCTCCATCGGTGCCGAAATTCCCTGGTAGGAACGACCGTCGATCATCGCACTGCCGCTGGTCGGGTTGTCGAGTCCGAGCATCACCCGCATCGTCGTGGACTTGCCGGCGCCGTTCGGGCCCAGGAAGCCGGTCACGATGCCGGGCTTCACGTCGAACGAAAGGTCATTCACTGCAATGGTGTCGCCGTAGCGTTTCGTCAGGTGTCGTACTTCAATCGTCACTCTTCATCCTCCTCCTCATCCTGTGTTCGTGCGGGTCAGGTCGCCTCCGGAAGGACCGCGTCATCGGCCCTGAACGCGCGCCAGAACAGCTCGAAGAGCTCGGCGCCGTAGGCATCCAGGTCGAAGTTCGGGTCGGTTGCCCGCCGCATCGGCATCACCTCGACAGCCCCGCGAATTGCCATGCTGGCAGCAGGCGTCGAGAACGGACGAAACTCCCCCGCCTCTTGCCCCTGTTGCAGGACCGCTCCCAGAAAATCGAGCGTCGCGGCCTCGTTATCCGTGCCCTCGAAGAATGGGGCACCGTCATCGCGGCGGTAGTTCTGGAAGATCTCGAGCAGTGCCTTCAGATACCGTGGGTTCGTCTTGATGAAGACGACGTTGCCGTCGATGTAGGCCTTCAGCTTCGTCGAGGCGGACACGTCCTTCTCGAGAAGGGTCTGTGTCCAGTCGTGCTCCTGCTTGAAGGTCTGGGCGATCACCTCTTCGATAAGCTCGCGCTTGCCGTGGAAGTGGTAATGGATCACGCCCTTGCTGATCCCGGCGCGGCGGGCGATTTCTGCCAGCGACGTGCGGGCGAAGCCGAGGTCCGCGAGCACATCGACCGTGCTTTTGATGATCTGGGCGCGCCGTGCCTCTTCGATAAAGGTGCGGACTCTGGCCGATTCCTGACCAGCACGGCGAATTTCTGACTGCATAGTCAAATTTTATGCCGGTCGTTCAGGCGCATACAAGTAAGGTTGTTTGCACACTTTGTCAAAGAACGATGAAGCCGCCCGAAGGCGGCTTCACTGAGGACGCTTGGAAGTTAGGACCTAGCTGGCGCCAGCCGCTGCAGCAGCGGCGAGCACCTTCTTGTTGCGCTCCTGCGGCTTCTTGCGGATGCGGATCGCCTTCGGGGTGACTTCGAGGTACTCGTCGTCGCCCAGCCATTCGATCGCCTGCTCAAGCGTGAGAATCCGCGGCGGTTCGAGTCGCACTGCTTCGTCCGAGCCGGCAGCGCGGACGTTAGTCAGCTGCTTGCCCTTGCAGACGTTCACCGGCATGTCGTGCTCGCGGACGTTTTCGCCGACGACCATGCCGACGTAGACCTTGGTGCCCGGCTCGATGAAGAAGGAGCCGCGGTCCTGCAGGCGGAACATGCTGTACGCAACCGCCTCACCAGCCTCCATCGCGACCAGCGCGCCGTGGCTGCGGTCGGGCATGTCCCCCTTGTAGGGCTCGTAGGAGTGGAGGTTGTGGTGCAGAATGCCGGCGCCGCGCGTCTGCGTCGTGAACTCGTTGCGGAAGCCGATGAGGCCGCGCGACGGCACGAGGAACTCGACGCGAGTGTTCTCACCCGAGCCGATCATGTTCTTCATCTCGCCCTTGCGCTTGCCGAGGTTCTCGATCACCGCGCCGACGTACTCTTCCGGGACGTCGACGATGACGTGCTCGACGGGTTCGTACAGCTTGTCGTCGATGCGCTTGAAGATGACCTCCGGGCGGGAGACCTGGAACTCGTAGCCCTCCCGGCGCATCGTCTCAATCAGGACGCCGAGGTGGAGCTCACCGCGGCCGCTGACCTTAAAGACGTCAGAGGCTTCGGTCGGCTCGACGCGGAGGCTGACGTTGGAACGCAGCTCACGGTTGAGGCGCTCGGAGATGTTGCGAGTCGTGACGTACTTGCCGTCGAGGCCTGCGAATGGAGACGTGTTGACGAGGAAGTGCATCGAGATCGTCGGCTCTTCGATCGTGACGAAGCCCATCGGCGTGAGGTCTGCCTGGTCGGCGATCGTTTCACCGATGTCGACGTCTTCCATGCCGGCGATCGCAATGATGTCACCGACGGAGGCTTCCTCGGTTTCCTGCCGCTTGAGGCCTTCGAAGGTGAAGATCTTGCGGACGCGGGCGTCTTCGATGTTGCCGTCGCGGTGGACGACCTTCATCGGTGAGTTGAGGTGGATCTTCCCGCGGGCGATGCGGCCGATGCCGAGACGGCCGAGGTACTCGTTGTAGTCGATCGTCGTGATAAGCATCTGGAAGGGGCCGTCCGCTTCGCCCTTCGGCGCCGGCACCTGCTCGATAATCGCGTCGAGCAGCGGCTCCAGCGTGTCACCCTCGTCGTTGACGTCGAGGCGCGCGATGCCCTGCTTCGAGATCGCATAGATAATCGGGAAGTCGAGCTGCTCGTCGGTCGCGCCGAGCGAGAGGAACAGCTCGAAGACCTCGTCGAGCACCTCGTAGGGGCGAGCGTCCTTGCGGTCGATCTTGTTGATGACGACGATCGGCTTGAGGTGCAGGTCCAGCGCCTTCTTGAGCACAAACTTCGTGCCCGGCAGCGGGCCTTCCGCCGCGTCGACGAGAAGCAGCACGCCATCGACCATCGTCAGGGTGCGCTCGACCTCACCACCGAAGTCGGTGTGCCCGGGGGTGTCGACGATGTTGATCTTCTTGCCCTTGTAAATGATCGCCGTGTTCTTCGCGAGAATCGTGATGCCGCGCTCACGCTCGAGGTCGTTCGAGTCCATGACCCGAGTAGCGACCTCCTGGCCTTCGCGGAAGGTGCCGGTCTGGCGCAGAAGGTAATCGACCAGCGTCGTCTTGCCGTGGTCGACGTGGGCGATGATGGCGATATTCCGAATGTCTTCGCGTGCGTACATGAAACCCCAAGGTCCGGCAGCGGTTTTCGCCGCCTACAAAATGAAGGCTCCCGGCAAACGGCCGCAGCCGCTTCGGGAGTCTTTGAATGGTTGTTAAGCCTGTTGCTTTTCCACTATATCAGAAGTTAATCGCCGAGGCTGCGGCGTATCAGCGCGACCGCTTCACGGAGGGAGAGCGGCAGCCGGACACCGGCTGCCAGCTCCAGCTCAGGCCCAACCGCAGGACCGCCGATGAAGAGCCGCGGCCCGCGGACCGCGAGGATGGACCTCGACGCCCGTACGAGTGACGCCCTGCCGGAGTCCGACGTTGCGGCGAGGACGACCGCCGCCGGTTTCATGGCCTCGATGGCGCTGAGCAGGTCGCTCACCGGGACGTCGGCGCCGAGGTATACAAGTCTCTGCCCCTCTGCGCGCAGCAGGTAGGCAAGCGAGAGCAGAGCGAGCTCATGCTCTTCGGCCTCGGGACAGGCGAGCAGCAAGAGGGGCTTGTCGGGCTCCGGCAGCACCAGGGCGCTCAACGCACCGCCGATCTCGTGACGAACGATCTGTGAGGCAAAGTGCTCTACAGCGACCGAAGCCGACGCCTCCATCCATGCATAGCCGATGCGCTTGAGGGCGACGAGGATCACCGTCTCGAGCGCGACGGCCCAGCCGAGGTCCTCCGTCGCCCGTCGCAGCGCCGCGACGTAGGCGGCTTCGTCGTACGACGCCGCTGCCTCGATCATCGCGGCGGCGAGTGGGTGGTCCGCGGGTCGTGCCACGGGCAAGGCCGGGGCTTCCGAAGCTGGTGAAAGACGCGCTGCCTCCGCCGCGTCCGAGGCAGCCATCCCCGCGGCTACCAGCGCCGACATCCGGCGAATGATCGCAAGGTCGTCGTCGTCGTACTGACGGCGGCCGGTATCGCTGCGGTCCGGGCGCGGGATGCCGTAGCGGCGCTCCCAGGTGCGGAGCCGGCTCTCTGTGATGCCCGTCGCGCGGGCTGCGGCCTTGACGCTGTACCTCATTCGAGCAGCCTAAAAGTTTTGCGAAAGTTGGTCAATCGGGGTTGACACCTACTGCAAGTACTTTGCATCATGTTCCTCGATGGCTTGACCAAGGTTTGCAGAAGATTCTGACAACCATAGTGGAGAAGGAGTTGATCATGAAGAGGTTTCTGGTAGCCGCCCTGGCGGGCATAGGGCTCGCCGCCACGCTCTGGGGGAGCGGCGTCGGAGCTGCCGACAACGCCCGGGTTCGTGTCATTCACGCGTCACCGGACGCACCGAACGTCGACGTGTACGCCAACGGGAACCGCGTCCTCAGCAACGTCCCGTACAAGGCTGCCTCGGACTACCTGTCGGTCCCGGCCGGCACCTACAAGCTCGAAGTCTTTGCCGCGGGTACGACCGCGAACCCGGTTATCTCGATCGACGCACCGCTCGCCGCGGGCAAGGACTACACCGTCGTCGCCCTCGACCGCGTCGCGACCCTGAAGAACCGCGTGTTCGTTGACAACAACGCTGCACCGGCCGCGGGCAAGGCTCACATCCAGGTGATCCACGCCGGCTCTGACGCGCCTGCCGTCGATGTTGCCGTCAAGGGCGGCCCCGTCCTCGTGAAGGACATCTCCTTCGGTGAGCAGCAGGGCCCGCTGCCGGTTGACGCCGGCCGCTACGACCTCGAACTTCGCGTTGCCGGTACGAGCACGGTTGCTCTGCCCCTGAACGGCGTCCAGCTGGAGGCGGGCAAGGTGTACACCTTCGTCGCCAGCGGCTTCCTGAACGGTCAGCCTGCGCTGTCGGTCTTCCCGGCCGTCTTCACGCCGGCCGCTGCTGCGCCGTCAGCTCCGACCTCGCCGGTCGCCCCGCCGCACACCGGTGAGGCTGGTCTCGCCGCTGCTTCGGACAGCAACGCATGGCTGCTGCCTGTCGCTGCCGTCGCGCTCCTGACCCTCGGCGGCG
>JBFWZE010000116.1:0-4977 GCA_050185685.1 Dehalococcoidia bacterium | reverse complement strand
CTGCCGAGCCTCATCCTGCTCTTCGCGGTAAACGCCGGCATGATCTACTGCGGTCTGCTTATGGAGCTGCACAACCAGACGACCGAGCGGACGAACTGGAGCGCCTTCATCGTGGGCTGCCTGCTCGGCGCCGTGCCGTGGGTCGTCATCTCCCTCTACCTCTTTGCACCGGCGACGCGCTCGATCAGCGACGTACCGACCTTCGTCTACGGCATCTACGTCTCGCTCTTCATCTGGTTCAACCTGTTTGCGGTGAACATGTTCCTGCAGTACCGCAAGGTCGGACCCTGGCGTGACTACGTCTTCGGCGAGAAGGCGTACATTGTTCTCAGCCTTACTGCGAAGTCCGCACTTGCCTGGCAGGTCTTCGCCGGGACCCTGCGCGATGTCTGAATCCACCCCAAACGAGCTCGTCCTCCTCACCGGCGCAACCGGCTACATCGGCGGTCGTCTCCTCTCCCTCCTGGAGCACGATGGAATCGCGGTCAGGGCGCTCGCGCGCCATCCCGAGAACGTGCAGCGCCGGGAGGGCTCACGCACCGAGTTCGTGCAGGGCGACGTCGCCGACCGTGACTCGCTGAAGCGGGCGATGACCGGTGTGACGACCGCCTTCTACCTCGTCCACTCGATGGCGTCGACGCGTGACTTCCAGCGCCGCGACCGTACCGCGGCGCTGAACTTCGCCGCGGCGGCCCGTGAGGCAGGCGTACGACGCATCATTTACCTCGGCGGGCTCGGCCGGGGCGACGACCTTTCGCCTCACCTGGCCAGCCGCCAGGAAGTCGGCGAAATCCTTCGCCTCTCCGGCGTTCCGACCCTCGAGCTGCGCGCCTCGGTGGTCATCGGCTCCGGCAGCCTGTCATTCGAGATGATCCGCGGCCTCGTCGATCGCCTCCCCGTGATGATTACGCCGCGCTGGGTGCGGATCCGGACGCAACCCATCGCCATCGAAGACGTCCTCGCGTACCTGCGTGCGGCGCTCGACCTTCCTCTCACCGAGAGCCGCGTGGTTGAGATCGGCGGCGCCGAAGCAACGACCTACGGCGAATTGATGATGGAGTACGCCCATCAGCGCGGGCTACGTCGCTGGATGATCCCGGTACCGGTGCTGACGCCGCACCTCTCGAGTCTCTGGCTGGGCCTGGTGACGCCGCTGTATGCCCGTGTCGGCCGGCAGCTCATCGAGAGCCTCAAGCATGAGACTGTGGTCGAAGACGACAGCGCGCGCATACTCCCTGTAAAGCCGATGGGTGTACACCGCGCCGTGGAACGTGCTCTGCTCAACGAGGACCTCGATTTCGCTGCGACGCGCTGGTCTGATGCCCTGTCGTCCGGTGAGACCCACGGCTTTGGCGGAGAGACGTACGGCTCTCGCCTCGTCGACTCGCGGGTCATCGAGGTCAGGTGCCCGCCGGAGGTTGCCTTCGCTGCGGTCGAAGCGCTGGGAGGCGACACAGGCTGGCACGCCGGTAACCTGCTCTGGCGAATACGGGGCTTCCTTGACCTGCTTGTCGGCGGCCCCGGCTTGCGACGCGGCAGGCGCCACCCCAGGCTCGTCGCCGTCGGGCAGACGCTGGACTTCTGGCGCGTCGAAGGGCTGGAGCGCGGACGGCTCCTGCGTCTTCGCGCGGAGATGCGCCTGCCGGGCCGCGCCTGGCTGCAGTTCGAGGTCGAACCGCTCGATGAAGACCGCTCGCAGATCCGCCAGACGGCGCTCTTCGACCCGGCCGGGCTCGCGGGTTTGGCCTACTGGTACGCGCTCTTTCCGATCCACAGCTACGTCTTCCAGGGTCTGCTGGAGGGCATCGGCAGCGCGGCGGTCGCGTCGCTTCAGGGCGGGCAACCAGCTCCCGTCACCACAGCGAGCAGTCCGGACACGCCTTTAGGCTGATAAGCAGATTCGATTCATGGCCGCGATCGTTCCAACAGACCTTGAAGGTAGTCACGAGACGCGGTTAGGATTAGGGCCAGCAGAGGGGTGGGCAGGCGAGCCGAGAACAGCCTGCCCATCCCTTAGCCCGCCTCAATTCAAAAGGCCGTCCAATGTGGACGGCCTTTTTGCGCTCTGGTGCAGTTGGGCAATCCTGTAATCGGGCAGGGCGAAACTTCAGCGCTCATGTTCGCGAGGTGGTACCGAGCCCCTACTGACCCGATCGCGGCGCAGCCTACATCGCCGAATAGCCGGTCAGGGGCTGGTCCACGCCGCGGCCCTTCGCATCGTCCATCCAGCCCTGCTCCTTGAGGATCGCTTGGCTGTACGTGACGCGCCCGGTGATCTGCTCCAGCGGCAGCGTCGCCAGAAGCAGCGCCGCTTTCGCCATGATCGAGGGATGCTCGCCGCGCGGGTCGTCCATGCCTTCGACGAGCTTGTGATAGACGGTGCCGGGCGTGGGCACGACGGCGGACGGTGAGAGACAGCTCACCGCGACGCCGTACTGCTGCACTTCCTGGGCAAGGCCCTGGGTGAAGCGCTCCAGCGCTGCCTTGCTGGCGCCGTACATCGTGCCGCCGCGCACCGGCATATCGGGCGGGTACGGTCCGCGACCGGGACCGAGGGCAGCGCCGGAGGAAATGTTGATGATTGAGCCCGCACCCTTCGCGATCATGTCGGGGAGCACCTTCTGGGAGAGCATAAAGGGGGCGTGGACGTTCACGGCGAAGGCGCGCATCCAGCGGTTCACCGCGTAGTCCTTTACAGGGACGTAGTAGTTCAGGGCGGCGTTGTTCACCAGGATGTCGACCGGCCCGAATGCGGCGTGAGCAGCGTCGATGACGAGGTCGCAGCCCGCTTCCTCCGAGATGTCGGCCTGCACCGCGATGGCGTCGCCGCCACGCTCGTGAATACCACTGACGGTCGTCTGCAGTGATCCTTCGAGCATGTGGTCGCCTTCGTTCAACGTTCGAGCGACGCAGACAACGCGGGCGCCTTCATCAGCGTAGAGGTCGGCGATCGCTTTGCCGATGCCGCGACTGGCGCCGGTAATGATCACTGCTTTGCCATCGAGCATGCCCATAGCCGCCTCCTTGAGTGCTGCAAATCGGCCCGCAGCGTAGCATTTTGTAACGCCGTTAAGGAGATGACAGAGAGCCGTGATTAACGATAAGTTAACCGGCGACGGTGGCGCCTTTCATCTTCATTGCCTACATTGGGCGTGGCCTGCCGCCCGGTCCCGCCGCGGACTGACCACGAATCGCCTCGGCGGAGGGACCCTCTTGGTGCGCATTCTGCAAAGGACCTGGGCTGTCGCCCTGAGCGCGCTCCTCGTGGGCTTCGTCCTGTCCCTCAGCGCACAGGCGATCGAGGATCCGGTCTTCGAGAGCAAAGCGCCGAACGACCCCACCGTCGCGGCCGTGAACGGCATCAAGGTCGCCCCTGACGGCACGATCTGGATGGCCGAGCGGGCCTACAGCCAGCTCGTCAAGTTCGATCCCGACTGCACCCCCACCGCAAACAACGACTGCACCGACTACTTCGGACCCCAGCTCGACGGCGACGGCGAGCAGTTCCTCGGCGAGCCCTGGGGCATCGCCTTCCTGAACCAGGGCGGCGGCAACTACCTCGTCTTCGTCACCGACGTCCAGCAGGGCAAGGTTATCGTCTTCAACCAGGACGGTCAGTTCGAGTACGAGTTCTTCAACTTCCAAAACGGCGACAACCCGGATTTGCTGGACTACCCAAAGGGCATCTCGATCGACCCGAGTGGCCCAACGGTCTACGTCGCGAACGACAACGGGGTTGGCGGCGGCGAGATCGTCATCTTCGATCCTGACGGCCAGAATGGCGTCAATATCGCCAACGGGCTGAGCGAGCCGGGCGGCCTGCTGTTCTATCCGGACGCGGACGGCCCGGGCCTCGACCGCATCTACGTCGCGGTAAGCGGCCTCTACGACGCGGAGATCGAGTCGTATGCACCGGACGGAAGCTTGATCACCACGTATCAGATGACGGACGGGTTCTGCTGTACGTTCATTCTCGGAGATGTCGCCCGAATCGATAGCGGCTCCGGTGAGTTCCTCTTCCTTGCGGTAACCATTCCCGGCGAAGACGACTACTCGGTTATCGCACGCCGCAACATCGATGCAGAAGCGCCGATCCCGGTGCTTCGGTACTTCGACGCCGGCGGCAGCTTCAATGACAACGCCGGTTATGTCGGCGGCGGTCTCGTCGGCCTCGGGCTCATCCAGCTTGACGTCGAGGGGTCTCCCGTTCCTCATCTGCTTACGGGTGAGTCGTCCGGCTGGATCCGCGCATACACCAACCTCACCAACCCGGCCAGCTTCGAACCGGCAAATACGTACACCTGGGGGAACCGGCGCCCCGCTGAACCGCCCGGCTACTTCAACTTCGTCAACGGCGTGGCGGTCGACAGCGCAACCGGCGTGCGCTATGTCGTCGACGGCCTGAACCGCCGCGTACAGCTGATTCCTGCGAACTATGACCCAAACGACCCCGCCGATGTCAACGCGGTCGAGATCTGGGACGCGCCGTGGAACGAAGTCGAGGGAAACTGCGAATTCGGCAGCGGAAACTACCTCGGCCCCCACGGCATCGCAATCGACGATACCGACGGCACCGTGTACGTTGCCGACCCCGATGCAGCCTGCATCGTGCAGTTCCCGCCGGGCTATGACCCCAATGACCCTGACAATGACACCTTTTACACCACGGTCTTCTCCGCCGGCGAAGGAGTCCTCGCTGCCCCGTACGACGTGGACGTCGATTCTGAGAGCCGCGTCTACGTCACGAACCGCTTCAGCCCCAGTGGCGAAGTCATTGTCTACGAGCGGCTACCGGTCGGCATTCAGCCCGTCTTCTCTTTCGGGGAGGTAGGCGTCCAGGGAGAAACGCTCATCGAGCCCACCGGCGTCTATGTCTGGGACGTAAGTGAGACGATTAAGCGCGTCTTCGTCGCCGATCAGCGGTCCAACTACAACGGCGAAGGCGTCACTGAGCGCGACGTCATCATGGTCTACCAG
>JBFWZE010000115.1:0-11784 GCA_050185685.1 Dehalococcoidia bacterium | reverse complement strand
CAATGCGCTGGCCAATCTCCGCTGCCGCCATCATGCCGACGCTCACCGCCTCGCCATGCAGCAGCTGCTCGTAACCGCCTGCTGCCTCGAAGGCGTGGCCGAGGGTATGACCGTAGTTCAGCAGCTCACGGACGCCGCCGGTTTCGCGCTCGTCCTCGCTGACCACTGCAGCCTTGATCTGAATGTTGCGGGCGACCACCTTCGTCGTCAGCTCAGGCTCGAGGGCCATCAGGTCGTCGAGGCGCATCTCCAGCGTCTCGAGCAGTTCGGCATCGCGAATGAAGGCGTGTTTGACGACCTCACCCATGCCCTCGATCAGCGCACGGTGGGGCAGCGTCTTGAGCGTGGCAACGTCGGCGACGACCGCCTTCGGCTGCCAGAAGGCGCCGACAATATTCTTGGCGCCGGCGTGATTGATCGCCGTCTTGCCGCCGATCGCCGCATCGACCATGCCGAGGAGGCTGGTGGGCGCCTGGACGACCGCCATGCCGCGCAGGTAGGTCGCCGCGATGTAGCCGGCGAAGTCGGTGACCATGCCTCCGCCGAGGCCGATCACCACGTCGCGGCGTTCCGCCTTCTGAGAGGCGAGCCAGTCGTAGACCCCGGCCGCGGCCTCCATGCTCTTGGTCGCATCGCCCGGCTCCACCGTGTAGGTGTGGACCTCGATGCCGGCCTCGCGCAGGCTTCCCGTGGCCGCTTCGCCCCAGAGGCCGATGACGTTCTCGTCGGAGATCAGGAAGGCGCGCCGGGCGCCGGTCGCGCGCTTTGTGTACTCGCCGAGGCGGTCGAGCGCGCCCCACTCGACATACGCCGGGTACTCACCCGAGACGGTCCTCACGATCGCTGCGGCACCGGGGGCGTCGACGATCGGCGGCACGATCGCGGGCGTGGCGCTCAGCGCATCGACGCGGCCGGGCCGGCCTACTGCCTTTTCGCCGTAGAGAGCGCGCCAGCCGGCGATCTGATCGACGACCTCCCCAGGCGTGAGCACGTCGGTGTTGATCGTGAGATCGACCTGCGCGTAGAGCGCCGCCCGCTGCGCCTTGAGGCGGCGGATGCGCGGCAGAACGTTGGTGTCGCTCAGGAGCGGCCGTTCGTCGTCCGAGGCAGCTGCAAGACGGGCAGCAATCGTCTCCGGCGAGGCCTCGAGGCAGACCACGAGCCCGGCGTCGGCGATCGCCCGCCGCGTCTCCGGCAGCAGGATCGCCCCACCGCCCGCCGCGACGACCACCCGGCTCTGACCGCGGATCGCCGTGTACGTCTGGGTCTCGAGCTTGCGGAAGGCCATCTCGCCCTCAGCTGCAAAGATCTCCGGGATTGGCTTGCCCGCCTTCTCGATGATCGCGAGGTCACCGTCGACGAGGTCCCAGCCGAGGCGCTCCGCGAGAAGGCGCGCCACGGTCGACTTGCCGGTGCCCATGAAGCCGATGAGGGTGATGTGGGATGAATTGGCCATCGGGCTACAGCGTGACTTCGCCGCGGGGGCCGATCGTCTTCATGTAGGCGTCGAAGTTGCGCTTCGCCTCGCGCAGGTGGTCGCCGCCGAACTTCTCCATCACGGCGTCGGCGAGCGTGATGCTGACCATCGCCTCACCGATCACGCCGGCCGCCGGCACGACGCAGACGTCGGACCGCTCGTAGAACGCGTTGGTGTGCTCGGCGGTGATCAGGTCGGCGGTCGGGAGGCCGCGCGGCAGCGTCGAGATCGGCTTGAGCGCGCCGCGCACGATGACGTCTTCGCCGTTCGTGACGCCGCCCTCGAGGCCGCCCGCGCGGTTCGTCGCATGCTGCCACGGCCGTTCGCCCCACTGCTCGCGCGGCAGGATCACGTCCTGGACCTCGGAGCCGGGCAGTCGCGCCGTCGTAAAGCCGCCGCCGATTTCGACGCCCTTCACGGCCTGCATGCTCATCACCGCCTGTGCCAGGCGGCCGTCGAGCTTGCGGTCCCACTGCACGAAGCTGCCGAGACCGATCGGCACGCCCGTCGCGCGCACCTCGAAGATGCCGCCGACGGTGTCGAGCGTTTCGCGGGCGTGGTCGATGCGGGCGATGAACTTCGGCTCAGTCGCCGGGTCGGTGCACCGGACGACCGAATTCTCGACGATGTCCCAGTCCGGCGCGGGCGTGAAGGGGATCTCCACCTCGCCGACCGCGACGACGTGGCTGTTCACGTTGACGCCGAGCTCCTCGAGGTAGCGACGGGCAATCGCTGCCGCGGCAACACGTGCGGTCGTCTCACGAGCACTGGAGCGCTCGAGCACCGGGCGCACGTCGTCGAGCCCGTATTTCACCGCGCCGGCGAGGTCGGTGTGACCGGGCCGCATTGCTGTGAGGCGCTCGATCTCGTCCTCGACGGGCTCGATCGCCATCCGCTTCTGCCAGTTCGCGTTGTTCCAATCGCGGTTCTCGATGCGCAGGCCGATCGGACCGCCCATCGTGAGGCCGTGGCGGACGCCGCTGATGATCTCCGCGAAGTCGGTCTCGATCTGCTGGCGCTTGCCCCGGCCGTAGCCGGCCTGGCGGCGGCGCAGGTGCTTCGCGATGTAGTCTTCGGAGATCGGCAGGCCGGCGGGCATCCCCTCGACGATGACGAGGAGGCCCTTGCCGTGCGATTCGCCCGCGGTGAGAAAACGGAAGTGCATGCTAGTTACTCCCGGCCGGTTCCTCGGCCCAGGTCAGTGGCTCGATTGGATGGACCGATCCGTCAGGACCGGTAGCGAAATGGCCCTCATTCAGGCTCACGAAGTCGACCGCGCTGATTTCCTCCCAGTCCACCAGCTCGATCTGAGGGCGTTCGACCCGCGTGCTCAGAATGCAGCGCGGCTCGAAGTGCCCGGACTCGTCCCGGAAAGAAGTGTAAACGTCGATCTGGACGTGGTCGAGCTTCACGTTGGGAACGTCGTAGAGCGCCATCTCCGCCAGCTTCTTCGTGATCTTCATACCCTCTGCGAGGGGGCTGCTCGTCTCGATCCGGCGGCCGTTGTTCAGGGCGAATTCACCCTCGGCGTTGCAGCTCAGACGGGCTCCGCTCTGGGTCACGTCGAGCAGCTCGACGGTCTGAACGCCGTGCCAGAGCAGCGCCGGCGTACCCCGAGGCACCCGTGACGTCCGCCAGCGTTCAGCCTCGACTTCCACCAGCTCCCGGATCGCGTCGACGTTGCCGTCTTCGACGAGACCTCGCCAGTGAAGCTGAGCGAAGGTCTCCTGCACGATGACGAAGGCCACGAAGAGCAGGATCAGGACGATGACGATGATCCCGTATTCCATACGGGCCTATTGTAGTCTCAGAGCCCCAGAGCGCTACGCGCTGCCGACCGCATTATGTCGACCGGCGGCTCCCTGCCCGTCCACAGCTTTACCGACTCCACTGCCTGCAGCACCAGCATCTCGAGCCCGCCCAGCGCGTTGGCCCCGGCTGCCTCAGTGTCCCGCAGCAATCGCGTCTGCGGTGGTCGGTACACCAGGTCGCAGACCCAGAGGCCCTGGCGCAAGAACGCCGCCGGCAAAGGCGACTCATCCTCGCTGCCGGTGCCGTGCATGCCGACCGGCGTGGTGTTCACCACGAGGTCGGCGGCCGCGGTCGCCACGCCGAGTACGCCCACGTCCATGCTCACTTCATCGATCGAGGCCTCAGGGTGAGTCGCACGAAGATGAGCCGCCAGCGACGCGACTGCCTCGGACCGCCGTCCGGCGAGAGTGAGGTTCGCAACCCCCGCCTCAATGAGACCGACGCAGACCGCTCGCGCCGAACCGCCGACGCCGAGGACGAGCACACGACGCAGCGACGGGTCGAAGCCGGCGTTGCGCAGCGATTCGACGAAGCCCGCCTTATCGGTGTTGAAGCCGATCAGCCGTCCATCCCGCTTGGTGATGCAGTTGACCGCACCGATTGCCCTGGCGCCCGGCTCAACCTCGTCGAGAAGGTCGAGGACGGCTTCCTTGTGAGGCACCGTGACGTTCATGCCCATCATGTCGTCGGCCCGCAGCTTCTCGATCGCGGTCGCAACTTCGTCTCTCGGCGTTGGCCAGGCCTCATAGTGCGCGTCGATACCCATCGCCGGGAACGTCGCGTTGTAGATCGCCGGCGAGATCGAGTGGCCGACGGGATCGCCGATGATCGCGAGGCGTTGGGTCATGCTGCTGCCTCGTGCTGGCCCAGAAAGCAGCGAGTACCAGAAGCGTGAGGACGCTCGAAGGTTGCTTCACCTTGCCTGCAGGCAATGGCTCGCAACGAGTCACACTCTCCGTCCTGGTGAGAGTGGACCGCCCTTGCCCGATAGCCCGATTGCCCGATTGCACGCCCGTTCACGGCTGGTACCGCTGCACGTTGAGCTGGTGCTCGTCGAAGGTCGTGCTGAACGCGTGGCTGCCGTCGTTGCGCGCGACGAAGTAGAGGTAGTTCGTCTTGGCCGGCCGGATCACCGCTTCGATTGCGGCGATGCTGACGCTGCCGATCGGGCCCGGTGGCAGGCCCGGCTCGACGTATGTGTTGTAGGCGGAGGGGAACTGGAGGTCGGTCAGCGAGAGCTCCTTCTTCCAGTAGCCGAACTGGGCGATGCTGCCCGGACGGGCCGTGATCGCGTATTGCACCGTTGGGTCAGCCTGGAGCGGCATGCCGTCATCGAGGCGGTTGCGGTACACGCTGGCGATCGTCGCTCGCTCCTGCGGCACCACGACCTCCCGCTCGACGATCGCGGCAAGGGTGAGGACCTGGTGGACCGTCAGACCCTGGGCCCGCGCTTCGGCCCGCAGAGCCGGAGTGAAGCGATCGGCCATCGCGTCGAGCATGGTCAACACCACCTCATTCGCCGTGATGCTGCGGCTGAAGCTGTAGGTCGCCGGATAGATGTAGCCCTCCAGCGTCGCCGATCGCGGCCTGCTCGAGAGCAGGTCGGCGTCGATGTTTGTGCCCGAGGTGGCGATCGTGTTGGCGGCAGTGAGGAAGTCGTTCGCTTTGACCACGCCGCGCTTCTCCAGCAGTTCGGCGACCTCCTCGAGGCGCATGCCCTCAGGGAAGCCGACAATGCGTGCGGCGGTAAGGCCGTCACGGATCCGGCTGAGCGCGTCGAGGGTGCTGGTGCTGCGGACGAACTCGTATTCGCCGGCCGCGAGGCTGCGTTCCGCACCCGTAATCGCCGCGAGGCGCTGGAAGCCCCCGGCGCTGTCGATCACACCGGCGTCTTCCAACCGTTTGCCGATCGATGCAGCGCTGTCGCCGGCCTCGACGGTGATGAAGACAGGCTCGTCGTCCGTCGGCGCCGCCAGCACAAGGCCGGTCCGCGGTACGGCTCCCGGCGAACCGAGGATCATCCACGCGCCGATGCCGATTGCGAGGGCAAGAGCGAGACCGACGATGAGGGACGAGACGACCGCGTTCTGGCCACTCATCCGGTGGAGTTGCTCCTGAATCGTTCGCGGTCAAGGAAGGCCTGGAGGATGATCGAGGCGGCGATCGCGTCGGTGTCGGCGGCCTGCGAACGTCCCTTCTCCCGGCGGTTACCGCGGCCCCGAGGCTCGTCCGAGACGCGGCGGATCGCTTCCTGCGTCGACAGCCGCTCGTCGACCATGTGGACCGGCAGCTGGACGCGCGTCTTCAGCGTCTCGGCGAACTCCGTAGCGCGGCCCGCCTGGGCACCGGACTCACCGCTGAGGGACAGCGGCAGGCCCACGACGACTTCGGTCACGTCTTCCTCCCTGATCAGGGTCTCGAGCGCCGCCCACTCGCCGCCTCGCCCGTCCCGTTCGACGGTGCGCAGGGGCAGCGCAAAGCTGCGGTCCGGATCGGAGATTGCCACTCCAATCCGCCGCTCACCGGCATCAAGTCCGAGAATTCTGCCCCGCGTGGAATCTGCTTCCAAAAGTTAGCCGTTAGCCATCATACCGGACGGTTCCGTAATGCTCATCAACACGGTGTTAAGCGTCGTCCACACGGGCAAAGATGGACGTAGCTGCGGGTCTTTAGACCTGCAGGTAACCCACAGCAGCACCACGTCCGGCAGGGGTGCGCCCTCACCTCAGTCCTCTCCCAGAGGGAGAGGAACGTCTGCGGAGCTCTGCGAGCTTAGTCGCCTCTCGCTTGAGGCGATGACGTCAACCAGAAGACTCAGCCCCCCAGCTTCAGCTTCTCCTCGATCAGCTTGCGCCCCGCTTCTAACGCCGCGTCAATCTTCGAAGCGTCCTTGCCGGCACCCTGCGCGATGTCCGGGCGTCCGCCGCCACCGCCGCCGGCGAGCTTCGCAGCGGTGCTGACGATGCTGCCTGCCGGGATCTTCACAGAGACGTCCGGCGTCGACATCGCGAGGAACTGAGGCGCCCCGTTCACGGTGGAGGCAAGCAGAATGACGGCGCTGCCGTACTTCTGCTTGAGCACGTCCCCGACGGAGCGAAGTCCGTCTGCGCTGGTCACGTCGACACGGCGTACGATCACGGCCGTCTCGCCGATACGTGTCACGTTGTCGTCCGAGGCGTCGCTGCTGCCGCCGCCCGAGAGCATCGATTCCGCCTCAGCGCGCGCGAGGCGGCGCTCGAGGGCCTGCAGCTGGCGGCGGAGCTGGTCGTTCTCGTCGCGCAGGCCCGCGACTTTCGTCTCAATCTCCGCCGGCGGGATACGCAGCGCCGCGCTGAGGCGGTTGACGGTGTTCTCCTGCTCGCGGATGTGCTCGGCGGCAGCACGGCCGGTGAGCGCCTCGATACGTCGGAGGCCGGCGCCGATCGACGACTCGCCGGTTACGACGATCGCGCCGACGTCGCCGGAGGCGTGGACGTGGGTACCGCCGCAGAGCTCCTTGCTGAAGCACTGCCCCATATCGGCATCGCAGACGCCGACCACGCGGACGACGTCGGCGTACTTGTCGCCGAAGAAGGCGAGCGCGCCGCCGGCGATCGCGTCTTCGTAGTTTTGAATCTCGATGTTCACCGGGATGTTGTCACGGACGGCGCGGTTCGCCAGCAGCTCGATCGTCCTGATCTGGTCCGGCGTCAGCGCCTCCAGGTGCGTGAAGTCGAAGCGCAGGCGGTCGGACGTGACCAGCGATCCGGCCTGGCGCACGTGACTGCCGATCACCTGGCGCAGAGCAGCGTGCAGGATGTGCGTCGCGGTGTGATTGCGGGCCGTGTCGCCGCGGCTGGCCTCACTGACACGCGCCTCGATGATGTCGCCGATGCCGATCTCGCCCTCAACGAGGCTGCCCATGTGAACGGTGACGCCGCCCTCGCCGACGTGCTGTGTGTCGGTGACGGAGAAACTGCCGCCGTCCCAGACCAGGTCGCCGCGGTCGCCCACCTGGCCGCCGCCCTCCGCGTAAAAGGGTGTGCGGTCGAGCACGATCTCGATTCGAGTCGCCCGGGCACTCATCTGGGGCGTCAAGCGCCGCACGATCGTCGTGCCGTTGATCACGATCGCGCTGACCGTGGCCATCGAGATCGTCGACTCGTAGCCCACGAAGTTCGTCGGCGTCAGGCCGAGGTCCGCGTAGACCTGGATGCGCTCGCCGTCGCCCTCGAAGCGCGTGGCGGCGCGGGAGCGGTTGCGCTGCTCCTCCATCAGGGTCTCGTAGCCTGCTCTGTCTACAAGTAGGCCGTACTCATCCGCCAACTCTGAACTGAGCTCAACCGGGAATCCATGGGTATCGCTAAGGACAAACAGATCCCGTCCGGTCAGCAAATCTGGGTTAGATGCCACTTCGGAGAGCGTATCCCTGAGGTGATTCAGTAGCCTGAAGGACATCTCGACGGGAAATTGTCCGTGCACAATCTCGTTGAGGAGGTTGTTGAGGGCATCCATGCGAGCTTTCGTGTCTGTCGGGATACGTCTGTCGCGCAAGCCCTCTCTGATTCTTTCGCGGAGCCACAGATAGCTCATGCCACCACTGACAACGCTTGCGAAACTGGACTCCTCCGCCCGCAGCGTCGCGAGGACGAAGGCGCGCTGCTCCGTGAGGTTCGGGTGGTCTTCCTGCATCTGCTCGATCACCGCGAGGCCCGTCGATTCGAGGAACCTCGTGCCCTCGGCGAGACGCTGGCCGAAGCTGGTGGCGCGGCGGATCAGGCGGCGCAGGACGTAGCCGCGTCCGTCGTTTGCCGGCGTAACGCCGTCGGCGATCAGGAAGGTCGCCGCCCGGGCGTGTTCGGCAACGACGCGCATCGCCCGCTGCTCGTCTTCGGTGGCGGTTTCGTACTCTTTGCCGACGATGCTGCCGACGTGCTCGGCGAGCGGCCGCAGCAGGTCGACGTCGAAGATCGTCGGCGGCTGCTTCCAGACGTGGGGCCTGCCGAGATGGTCGACCTGCTGCTCCCAGAGCACCGGCAGCGGCCAGCGCTCGAGGCCGGCGCCCGTGTCGATGTTGCGCTGTGTGAGCGGCGTGCGGCTCCCGTCTTCGGCCTGGAACAGGGTCATGAAGACCAGGTTCCACAGCTCCATGAAGCGGCGGCAGCCCGGGACCTCGCACTGCGGGTGGCAGTCGTGCGGCTCCCAGCCCTCGTACTCGCCGAAGTCGTAGTTGATCTCGGTGTTCGGGCCGCAGGGGCCGACCGGGCCGGCGAACCAGTAGTTGTGCTCCTCGCCGTAACGCTTGATCCGTTCGTCCGGGATACCGACGCCGCGCCAGAGCTCGTAGGCTTCGTCGTCGGTGTCGAAGATCGTCGCCCAGATCCGGTCCTTGTTCAGACCCATGCCCTTCGGCTGGGGTGCGGTGAGCAGCTCCCAGGCCCACGGGATTACCTCGGGCTTAAAGTAATCACCGATGCTGAAGTTGCCCAGCATCTCGAAGAAGGTGCAATGACGGTTGTCGCCGACCTCCTCGATGTCGCTGGTGCGAAAGCACTTCTGGATCGTCGTGAGACGCGGCGACGGCGGCGTTGCCAGCCCGCGCATGTACGACTTGAACTGCACCATGCCTGCCGACGTGAACAGCAGCGTCGGGTCGTCGACGGGGATCAGCGACGCTGAGGGAATGCGCCGGTGGCCGCGCTCCTCGAAGAAGCGGGTAAAGGTGTTACGGATGTCGCGCGTGTTCATGCTGCCTCGTTACTCGGTAGAAGAAGAGGTATGTGGCCGCCCGCGCCCTGACGCCCTGGTCAGGCCGGCGGCCGCGTCGCAGTCGTCCGCGCGAACATCTGTGGTCTACGACTCCGTGATCGTGATCGACGTCACCTTGTCCGGGGTGCCGGTCTTCTGGCGGATGTTCAGCAGGCTCAGCTTTTCGAGCACGTCGAGGCCCGAGGTCACGTTGCCGATGATCGTCTCCTTGCCGTTGAGCGCCGGAGCGTCCTGGTAGGAGATGTAGAACTGACCGCGGTCATAGCCGACGGCGCCGCGCACGAAGGGCAGCGAGGTCGGGCTCTCCTTGACGTCGAAGCCGGGCGTGCCGGTGCCGGACTGAGTCGGGTCACCCGCCTGGGCGGTGAACTTCGGCGCTTCCGGGTTCACCTGCATGAAGACGGTGCCGTCGTAGTATTTCTCATTCGCCAGGAAGACGAAGGCGTTGACCGCATCCGGCGATGAGCCCGGGTCGAGCTTGATCGTGATGTCGCCCTGCGTCGTCTTGATCGTCGCCGTGTAGGTCTTTGTCGGGTCGAGGGTAAGCGCCGGCGCAGAAGTGTAGCGCTTGATCGTCGGCGTGGGCGTCAGGCTTGCGGTGTTGGGCGTCGCGGTAGCGCCACTGGGGTCACGCGCGACGTCTGCCGCCTCGTTTGCCTGCATCGGACCGCCCGTCGAGGGACCGCCGCCATCGAAAAGGATGCCGCCGAAGACACCGAGGGCGATACCGGCGGCGAAAATGACGCCGAAAGCGTAGAAGACGTACTTATGCGTCAGCCAGCGAAGGGCGACCGGGACCGAGCTGTTGGACAGGGTTGCACGGCTGCCTGGCGTACTCACGGGCCGCTGGCGACGGACACGGCGGGGATCCGGTCCAGTGTTTCTGATGCTCATGGGACCTCAGCTTCTCAGGTGGTTGTCATTTCAGTATAGCAACAGGCGTTCTATGGGACACACTCCGCCGCTCGTTGCCGTGTACGATCGGGCCGGGGTTTCATGACGAACCGCGTGGTGTTCTTTGTGTTCTGCCTCGCCCTGCTGGCGCTGGTTGCCTGTGGAAGCGGCCAGACGAAGCCCAGTCTCAATGTCATCGAGGTCGAGGAACGAACGAGCATGATGAACGGCTCCTTTCTCGATCCTCTTGGCGAGGCCCTTCGCAAATCGGGAAACGTCATGAGCCCTGACGACGCGCTGGCCGCAGCGAAGGGCGGTGCCTTCGGCCTGGATGCTGCGCCGCTGGAATATCCCCAAGAACTGCGGTTCATTCTTGGTACCTTCTTCTTCGAGCCTGGGGTCGGTCCTGCCCTCGCCGCATTGGGACCGGACGCGCGTTTGGGTCACGCCTTCTACACGATTAGTAGCGACCGGCGCATCACATGCGCGCCAGCAGGCGGCGGTCCGATAGCTCCCCCAGGCACGCCGCCTCCGCCACAATCGACACCAGGAACCTGTCGCTGGGAAGTCACCGTCGACGCAACGACGGGAGAAGTCCTGGGTATGACGGTGGCGCCGACGTGTCCTGAGTTCCCCCTCCCGAGGACCTGCCGCTAGCCTGGCTTCAGCACCTTCTCGGCCTTCCACGCCCCGGCACCCTCGCGCCGCACGACCGCCAGGAAGCTCCCGTCGAGCCCGTACGCCCGCCCGAGACCCCGGCCATCAGCCGGTTGCATCTCGGTCACCGTGATCGGACGCCCTGTGCGCAGGAGCCGCTCGTTCTCCGCGCCGAGGATGAGCGCCTGCCAGTGGTTCAGCACCTCGTCCGGGGCCCACAACCGCCTCGGCCAGCTGCCGTCCTCCAGCTCGAGCTTCAGCGTGTCCATGTCGACCGCCTCATCGATGCCGAAGCTGCCGACGCGGCTGCGGACGAGGCCCGTGAGCGACCCGCCCACGCCCAGCGCAGCGCCGATATCGTGAGCCAGCGAGCGCACGTAAAAGCCCTTCGCGCAGTCGATCTCGAGACGGAGGTGCGGCGCGTCGTAGCTGAGGACGCGCAACGCCTCGACGCGGACGCGCCGGACGGGCAGCTCGACCGTCTCGCCGGCGCGAGCCAGCTTGTAGAGCGGGACGCCCTTGCGCTTGATCGCGCTGTAGATCGGCGGCACCTGGTCGAAGTCGCCCTCGAAGCGTGGCAGCACCGCCTCGATCGCCTCGAGCCTGACCTGCGAGGCGTCGGCAATTGCCACGACCTCACCGTCGGCGTCGTATGTATCGGTCTCGACACCGAGCACGATGTCGGCGACGTACGTCTTGTCTGCGTCACTCAGGTACTCGGCAAGGCGAGTCGCCTGGCCCATACAGAGCGGCAGGACGCCCGTCGCCGCCGGATCCAGGGTGCCGGTATGACCGACGCGCTTCACCCGGCTGCGGCCGCGCACGAAGGCAACGACGTCTGACGACGTCCAGCCGGCTGGCTTGTCGACGATGAGGAGGCCGTCGATGTTAGTCGGTGTCGTCGTCGTCGCTGTCGGCCTTGACGGGCTCGGGCGGGACGTCGTTGCGTGAGGTTTCGTTCATCAGCGCCAGGATCTCAGCGCCTTCCGCGATCGAGGTGTCGAGCTGGAAGCTGAGGAAGGGCACCCGCCGCGTCTGCAGGCGGCTCTTCAGCTCGCGGTGGAAGAATGCCGCCGCGGAGTTGAGGGCTCGCAGGGCAATCTCCTGCTGCTTCGGCTCATCCATGATGCTGACGAAGATGCGCGACGTGTAGAGGTCCGGCGACGTGTCGACCCTCGTGATCGAAATCAGGCCGC
>JBFWZE010000114.1:9150-12296 GCA_050185685.1 Dehalococcoidia bacterium | reverse complement strand
GCAGCGATGGGGGTGGCGCCCGTCTGTAACAACACGGCACTCTCACGAGGGCGAGACGCCTTAGCTCACGACAGGGTGCCACTCCGCGAGCGCTCCCCAGCGGTCCGCCGATCTTCCCTGCCCCCCACTTCACACATCAGACACACAAGCCCGCTATCATTGCGCCCAGCGATCTAAGCAGCGAGTAAAGACCCACCGATGTTCCTCAGCGTCTTGCCCATCGTCGTCCGCCGGTTCGCCGCGAACTACCGCCTGATCGCCGCCGTCATCATCGGCGCCATCCTCGCGTCTGCCCTGATGTCGACCACCTCGATCTACACCGACGCCATCCGCGACCTAGGTCTCCGCTTCGCCGTGCGCGAGGCCGGCCCGAACGTCGTTAACCCGATCTCCCGCGCCTCCTCCCAGACCGCCGAGCTCGATGTCTATCAGAAAAACCGCGACGAGTACGACCGTCTCGCCCAGGAGCGCTTTGGCTCCCTGATTCGCGGTCACACCTACCTCGGCCGCAGCTCGACCTACTACCCGGCCGCGCCCGGACAGCCCTACCCGCGCGAGGAGTCCCGTCCGCGCTCCCACTTCCAGTTCATCAGCGACCTCGACCCCCACGTAACGATCGTCGAAGGCCGCCAGCCCGCCGACGCCACCTACAGCGGCAGCGGCGTCCCGGCGGTCGAAGTGATGCTCAGCGCCGCCACCGCCCGGCGTCTCAACATCAGCCCCGGCGTCAGCTACGACCTCTTCCCCTTCTTCAACGACACCGTCCAGCCCGTCCGCGTCACAGTCGTTGGCCTCGTGGAGCCGAAGGACCTCTCCGACCCCTACTGGCGTGGTCTCACCGACCTGTTCGACTACCCCTCGCAGGGCTGGGACACGCTGCCCTTCTTCGTCAGCGAATCCACCTTCTTCAAGGCGATCGGCGCCTACCTCCCCGGTGCCAGCAGCGATTACTGGAACATCACCTACATCGACACCAGCGGCATCAACTCGCGCAACGCCGAGAACGTCCGGTTCTCAGTCGGCGGCTTCGTCCAGAGCGTCAGCGCGACGCTCCTCCGCACCGAGGTCGATACCGGCCTGCCGAACGTCCTCGCGACCTACGACGAAAAGCTCTTCTTTACCCGTGTCCCGCTGCTCGTCCTCGTACTCCAGATCGCGGCCATCGTCCTCTACTACCTCTTCATGGTCTCGACGATGCTGGTCGAACGGCAGGCACCCGAGATCGCCCTCCTCAAGAGCCGCGGCGCCACGACCCCGCAGGTCATGCAGATCTACATCGTCGAAGGCCTGCTGATCTTCCTCATCGCCGTGGGACTCGGGCCGCCGCTCGCCGCTACCGTGATCAGCTTCCTCGGCCAGACGCCGCCCTTCGAGAATCTCAGCAACGGTAGCAACCTCAGCGTCCGGCTGAGTGCCGATGCCTACCTCTGGGCCGCCGGCGGCGCCCTTCTCGCCTACGTTACCCTCCTGTGGCCCGCTTACCAGGCGACGCGGCGCACCGTCGTCCAGCAGCGCTCGATTACCGCGCGCCCGCCGAAGCAGTCCGTCTTCACCCGTTACTACCTCGACCTCGTGCTCGTCGGCCTCGGCGCCATCCTCTACTACCAGCTCGACCGCAACGGCAAGCTCACCACCGAGAGCGTCTTCGGCGAGCAGGCGATCGACCCGGTGCGTCTTCTGACGCCGGCCTTCTTCATCCTCACGATCGGCATCGTCTTCCTGCGTCTCTTCCCGCTCGTCCTGCGCCTTGTCTCGATGCTCGTTTCCCAGGGCAAGGGCTCTGCCGCCGTCGTCAGCATGTGGCAGCTCGTCCGAAACCCCGTGCACTACAGCCGCCTCGTCCTCCTCCTCATGCTCGCGACCGCCGTCGGCACCTTCGCCGCCAGCTTCGGCTCCACCCTCAACCGAAGCTACGACGACCGCGCCGCCTACGAATCCGGCAGCGGCCTCCGCATCAGCTCGATTCGCTCCAGCAACGCCACCGGCCCTGCGACTCTCGCCTCCAGCCTCGGCGAGCAGGTCGAAGCCAACGCCGCCAGTCCGGCCGTTCGTCTCAGCGGCAGCCCGGCGGGGGTTGGCAGCGTCGTCGTCCGCACCGACTTCGACGTCCTAGGTATCGATCCCTCCACGATCGGCGAGGTCGGCACCTTCCGCGATGACTACGCCGGCGGTCCCATGCTTGCCCGCACCGACCTCCTCCAGGTCGATGAGGACAACCGCATCGCCATCCCCGCCGACGCCCGCTACATCGGCATGTGGTGGAACCCGACGAATCTCCGCGGCCGCGTCGCAATCGAGCTCAAGCTCATAGACGCCACCGGACGCTACTTCAGCTACCTCCTCGGCCCCGAAGCCGGTATCGACTACCCAGTCGGCTGGTACTTCGGCGTTGCCGACCTAAACGCCCCTGCACGGTCCTTTGCCCAGGTTCAGTTCGCAGCGCCCGCGCCGCAGGGACCCTTCAAGCTCGATTCCGTTTCGATCCGCTTCGGCACCCGCGTCTCGGCCCTCGAAGGAGCCGTCCTCCTCGACGACCTGCAGGTCAGTACGACGCCTCCGGCTGCGCCCTTCGCCGTCGGCGCCTCTGTGCGTGACGACGCCCGCACCGGCCGGCCCTTCGCTCAGAGCCAGATGCTCATCGACTTCGACGCGCTCGATAAGCTCCAGGTCCAGCAGGGCATGAGCGCCGAGCCTCTCCCCGACGAGCTGCGCAGCTTCACCGCCCCCTCAATCACTGCCGCTGATCTCCGATGGCGCCCTGCCGGCGTCAATGCTCCGACCCACGGCATTCGCATTCGCGGCACTGACACGCCGCTGCCCATCCTGGCGAGCAAGTCATTCCTCGCCGCTTCGAATCGGGCTGTCGGCGATCGCTTCATCGCCGTCATCAACAACGTCTACATGGAGGTCGAAATCAAGGACGACTTCGAGCTCTTCCCGACGCTCGAAGACCCGCGCACGAACCCCGCGATCGTCACCAACGGCGCCGCCCTCATCTCCCGCATCAACGGCATGCCGCGAACGACGCCCGTCTACCCGGACGAGGTCTGGTTCAACCCCTCGGCAACATCCGATGCAAAGCTGCGTCAGCTCCAGGACACCGGCCGTCTCAACGCCACCGTCACCAGCTTCGGCGCCATCCGCGC
>JBFWZE010000114.1:0-9050 GCA_050185685.1 Dehalococcoidia bacterium | reverse complement strand
CAGCACTCCCACGCGGGGCGGCGCTCCGGCCCAGCCGCACCCACCCCTGAGTCGCGTCTCCCGCTCGCGGAAGGAACGGCCGCCCGCAACGCCAGGTCGATCCCAACCCCTCGAAAATAGTTGATCAAGCACCTATCATTAGGCGCAGCAAATAGGGAGAGGGACCACATGACCACCACCAGCTTCCAGCACGAAGAAATGCTCCGCCTCGTCGACTTCGAAAAGGGCACCGTCGACCGCAGCATCTTCCGAGACAAGGACATCTACCAGCTCGAGCTCGAGCGCATCTTCGCCCGCGCCTGGCTCTTCATGTGTCACGACTCCCAGATCCCCAACCCCGGCGACTTCTTCATGACCTTCATGGGCGAAGACCGCGTCATCGTCGTCCGCGACAACGACATGCAGCCCCAGGTCCTCGTCAACAGCTGCCGTCACCGCGGCAACGCCGTCTGCCGCGCCGAGGAAGGTCACGCCACCAGCTTCATGTGCACCTACCACGGCTGGACCTACGACCTGAAGGGCGCGCTGGTGGGCGTACCCGGCTTCAAAGAGGTCTACCACGAAGAGCTCGACAAGGAGAGCTGGGGCCTGATCAAGGCCGCTCACGTCGACACCTACCAGGGCTTCGTCTTCGCCACCATGGACGACGAGGCCCCATCCCTCTACGACTACCTCGGTGACATCGGCCGCATGAGCCTCGACGTCACCGTCGCCCGCGGCAACCTCCGCATGTCGGCTGGCGTCCAGAAGTACCTCATCCCCTGCAACTGGAAGCTCTCCACCGACAACGTCTGGGACTTCTACCACGCTGGCCTCAGCCACGCCTCCTCGATCATCGCCGGCTGGCGCGCCAGCACCGCGAACAAGGCGGGTCGCCTCACCAACTTCATGCAGGACCACATCGTCCTCCTGGGCGGCTACGGCCACGTCCTCAGCGGCCCCATCGTCAACGAGGTCACCCGCAAGCAGGCCACCGACGTCGCCGGCCTCGACATCCAGGCCTGGCGCGACGAGCCCGGCGCCGAAGCGAAGGTCGGCGGCCCCGTCGCCATGAAGGCGCAGAACCACCCGAACATCTTCCCCAACATGTGGCTGACCACCCCCGGCGATGGCCAGGTTTGCCTCCGCATGCCCAAGGGCCCCGGCATGACCGAGATCTGGTGGTTCACCCTCACCGACGACAACCGCGAAGAAGAGACCCGCGTCGCCCAGATCCGGCGCGCCGTCCACCACTTCGGCCCCGGCGGCATGTTCGAACAGGACGACGGCGAAAACTGGGGTCAGAGCACGATGGGTATGAACGGCGTCATCTCCGGCCGCTACCCGATCAACTACTCGATGGGCGTCGGCCACGGCGAAATGATCGTCGACGAGCTCGGCCCCAAGCGCGTCGAGACCCACGTCAACGAGCACGCCCAGCTCTGGCACTACCGCAACTGGGCCACCTGGATGGCCGCCGGCTCCTGGCCCGAGCTCCTCGCCAACCACCCCGAAGTCCCCGACCGCGTCTAATCGGGCACGGGGTAGCGGCGTTGCCTTGGGCAAAGACGGGATCCCCTCGCCCTTAGGGAGAGGGCGGACTCAGTTCACGAGGCACCTTTTCAGGAAGCAGCAACTGCGCATCCCCTTCCTTGACTCACCCCCTCTTCTGGCTCGAGAGAGGGCTCCGCAAAGCGGGAGAGAGCGCAGCGACTCGGGATGAGGGCGCGCTGCAGCCACACAGCGCCCTCGTCCCCCGCGTAAGAGTGCTGCTTCTGTCGCAGACGGGCGCCACCGCCACTGCGCATCGCTTCGCGGCTCGCGACAGGAGCGAATGACAGCTGGGGAGACCTCAGACCCCCGAAGGGGCCCTGCCCCTTCCAACCCCGTATCGTGGTCGTCTTACGTACGGGCACCATGTCGCTCCCCACTCCCCGCTCGGGCCGCTTGCCGGCCAGCGAAGCGACAGAGGGCCCGCAAAGCGGGAGAGAGCGCAGCGGACTCGAGGTGAGGGCGCCTGGCCACAGCGCCCCTGGCCCCGCGTAAGGGTGCTGCTGGTGTCACAGACGGGCGCCACCGCAGCCGCTGCGCATCGCTTCGCGGCTCGCGACAGGAGTGAATGGCAACTGGGGAGACCCAGACCCCCGGAGGGGCCCTGCCCCTTCCAACCCGTATCGCGGTCGTCATACGTACGGCACCATGTCGGTGCCCTCTCCTGGCCCGGGAGAGGGCCCGCGAAGCGGGAGAGAGCGCAGCGACTCGGGGTGAGGGCGCCGCTGGGGCCACGCGCTATCGTCCCCCTGTTACCACCCCGGGCTGGCCAATCCTGCGAGGGCAAAAGCATGGCGCCGCTGGGGCCACGCGCTCTCGTCCCCCTGCTGCCACTCCGGGCCCGCGAAGCGGAAGAGAGCGCACCGACTCGGGGTGAGGGCGCCTCTGGTCACGGCCGCATCGGCCCCGAGTCAGAGTGCTGCCTGTGTGGCAGACATGCGCCGCCGGCGGCACCCCGGGCTTGCCGAGCGCGCGAGGCAAATGCAGGGTTCGTAGGGGCGCAGCCCATGCGCGGGGGCCTGTGGGGGTGTCCCCCGCTAATTGATTTTTGAGAACCGCGAGCACCGAAGGTGCAATGCGGCCGGCGGTGGCGCCCGTCTATAACGACCGCCATAAGAACCTCCCTGAACGGCCCGTCCCGGCAACCAGGCGCCGGTCAGCCCGCAGGCACCGCCTGAAACGCACCTTTCACCTCGATCCCCACCCTCGTAAACCTCCCTATTCGCCCAACCTCCTACCCTCATCGCAGAGCAGGAGGAAGAGACATGCCATCAAAGCAATTACAGGTAGGCGACATCGTCATGGCCGCGGACGGCAAGGACCTCGGTAGCGTCAAAGAGCTGGGCGACACCTGCTTCCGCATCGCCGCCCAACACGCCCGCGACTACTGGCTCAGCAACGACGCCGTCGAAGGGCGAGACAAGGGCATCGCCGTCCTTCTCTACGACCACGACCGCCTTGGCGACGCCTTCGTCGACGTCCTCGCCCACACCGGCCAGCACTCCCACCCGAAACGACCCTCGACTGGCGGGCAGAACCTCGTCAAGCCGCTGCTCATGCTTGCCGGCATCGGTGCCATGGCCATGCGCGACAAGGAGCGCCGTGAGAAGGTCATCGCCATGACGAAGAAGGGCGTCGCCGAAGTCAAAGCCCGCGTCGCGAAGACGAAGGACGACGACTCCACTGAAGCGCCCACCCCGTCGAGCGGCTACAGCGCGACCAGTACCTTCGTCTCGGCATCGACGCCGCCGACACCCACACCCGCGCAGCCGCGCGTGACGCCGCCGCCATCGACCTTCTACGAGCCCCCGAAGGCTGCAGCTCCCGTTTCGCCCACGCCGGCCATAAGCGCGGCCGACCGCAAAGCCCGCGAGGAAGTCGTGGTGCGCGAGGTCACGAAGGCCTTCCCCACGATGAACCTCCGCGTCTCGCCCGTGGCCGTCCATACCCTCGAGGGCCGCGAGGTCGAAACCCTGCGCTTCACCCTCGACGAAATCGCATCGAGCGACGTCCAGGTCGACACCCTCAGCCGGCCAACCTTCAGCCAGGAGGCGATCGCCGATGAGATCATCCGCGACCTCCGCGTCCAGCTCCCTGACGCCCCGGCCAGTCAGGGCTGAATTGCACCAGTAGTTCTTGCGCGCGGGCGGCCGGACACGGCGGCCCGCGTTGCTTGTACAGAGCGAAATGCCTCGTTTTGCGATAGGCGCTTAAGGCGCGAAGCAGCAACCACGGGTCCCCTCTCCCGCGGCCGGGAGAGGGTAAGGGTGAGGGAAGCACCTCGACGATAACCTCCCAACGCGCAGTTGAGTCCGGCGCGACCTCTAAGAGAAAAACCCGGCCCTGACCTCCGAAACCACTCCCGGCTTCACGTAACAAAGGCGTCTTCAAACTCCCCTGCAGGGCCGTTACAACGGTGGCATAATGTGCGGGCATGCCAGTACACATCGGCGCAGATTCATGACAACCGACTACGAAGACCCCGGCGCCTCGGCGACTCACGCCCATGACGCGACCTATATCCTCTGCGAAGACGTCTTCAAGATTTACAAGGCGGATGACCTCGAAGTCGTAGCCCTCCGAGGCCTCGACCTCAAAGTGCGTCGCGGCGAAATGATGGGCATCGTCGGCGCCTCCGGTTCTGGCAAGTCGACCCTCCTCAACATCCTCGCCGGCCTCGACGTCCCCAGCGCCGGCCGCGCCTCCGTCGGCGGACGCAGCCTCCTCACGATGACCGCCGCCGACCTCGTGACCTACCGCCGCAAAGAGGTGGGCTTCGTCTGGCAGCAGACCTCCCGCAACGTCCTGCCGTACCTCACCGCCGTCCAGAACGTCGAGCTGCCGATGATCCTCGAGGGCGTCGACGCCACCATCGCCCGCGCCCGCGCCCGCGAGTTGCTCACGATGGTCGGCCTCAGCCATCGCATCGAGGCGAAGCCGGACCGCCTCTCCGGTGGCGAGCAGCAGCGCGTCGCAATCAGCGTCGCCCTCGCCAACGATCCGCCCTTGCTCCTCGCGGACGAACCCACCGGAGAGCTCGACTCCCAGACCGCCGCTGAGGTCTTTCGCGTCATGCGCTCGCTCAACCAGGAGCTCGGCGTCACCATCGTCGTCGTCACTCACGACCCCGCGATCGCCCACCAGATCGACCGCGTCGTCGCCATCCGCGACGGCCGCATCAGCACCGAGAGCTTCCGCCGCGTCGTCTTCGAAGGCCGCGAGGCGCACGTCTACCACGACGAATACGCCGTCGTTGACCGCACCGGCCGTCTCCAGATCCCGAAAGAGTACCTGGAGAAACTCGACATAACAGAGAGGGCTCGCCTGCAGCTCAACGCTGACCGCGTCGAAGTCCTCGGCGACGATTCGGCGAAGCACGACAACGGCCGCTCTCAGCCTTCGATGGGCGACAACATCCCGCGGGAATATCGCCCTTGACCCGTCCCTCCGACACCCCGGTCGTTCGCGTCGAAAACGTCAGCCGCCACTTCGAGGTAGGAGGGCAGACGATTCACGCCCTCAAGGACGTCTCGTTCCAGGTCGACCAGGGCGAGTTCGTCGCGATCATCGGCCGCTCCGGCTCCGGCAAGACCACGCTGCTCAACAGCCTCGCCGGCCTCGACAAGCCATCCTCCGGCCACGTCTACATCGAAGAGCAGGACGTCTCCGCGATGACCGACACCCAGCTCACAGAGCTGCGGCGCCATCGCATCGGCTTCGTCTTCCAGTCCTTCGGTCTCCTGCCCCTGCTCTCCGCGTACGAGAACATCGAGATCGCCCTCCGCATCGCCGGCGCCGGCGTCCGCGAGCGCAGCAGCCGCGCCCGAGACCTCCTCGAGCTCGTCGGCCTCACGCGGCGCTCCCATCACCGCCCCTACGAGATGTCGGGCGGTGAGCAGCAGCGCGTCGCCATCGCCCGCGCCCTCGCCAACCGCCCCAGCCTCATCCTCGCCGACGAACCCACCGGCGAGCTCGACTCGACCACCGCTGCCTCGATCTTCCAGCTCCTGCAGGACGTCATCGCGACCTACGGCGTAACGATCATCACCACCACCCACGACCGCGTCGTCATGGAGAAGGTCGACCGCGTCATCGAGCTGGCGGATGGCGCCCTTGTCACCGGCGAATCGAGCTACGACCGCGACCGCATGCAGTCGATCAGCGTCCCGATTCCCGCGCCCGAGCCCGTTCTGCCCCGGCCTGCTCTCGACCCGGAAGAGCGAGAGCAGTGGTCACGCGCCGCCCGCCGTCCCGCCAGCGGCATCTACCAGCCGCCCGGCCCGCCCAACGAGCCCCTGTGACCAACCTGACCTCCTCGACCACACCGGTCGCGACCACACAGGTTGTCCATCTCGACTTCATCGCCCTGTCTGCAACCGCCACCGCCGACGCCGTCGAAGACCTCATCGCCGAAGCCGCCGGTCTCACGCAGCTCGCAAGCGTCCAGGTCGCCGGCGTCATCCGCACCGCCACCGCCACTCGCGAAGCTCTCGAAGCACGGACAACGGAGGCCTCGGCCGCGCCGCCCCAGCCCACCCCTTCAAGGGTGGGTACCCCTCCCCACGCTCAATCTGCCGGTGTGCCAGTTTCCGATTTCGACCTCGCCTTCTTCTTCGTCCTCGATGGCTTCACCTCCCTCGAGCCCTTCGGCACCGACCCGCGCTACATCCGCTTCCTCCAGGGCAAGGTCGCCCGCCTCCTCCGCGGGTTCGCCGGCGCCGACGTTGCGCTTTCTGCTCCGTTTCCCGACGTCCAGCCCTTCGCCACCTGTCTCGCCCTCATGGCCCCGGAGCAGACCTACGACTGGGAAGTCCGCGCCGCCCTCGAGTCCTGGACCCGGCAAGCCGGTGACCCGCCTCGGGCGCAGCCCCACCTTTCAAGGGAGGGCGGCCTCAACACCCCTGACGCTTCTGCGTCGCCTTCGCTTGCCTCGCAGGCCGCCCTAAACGCCATTGGACTGGCGATAGGCGAGCGACAGCGCTACCGTGGATGTGTGCTTTCCTTCACAACAACCGAAACCACCCCTGAGCGCCCCGCCGACCGCCGCTTCGAGTCCACCCTCATCGCCGGCCACGCGACGCGCCTCCAGGCCTGAGCGGGCCCTGCATGTCGAGTAAGCGCCGAAACGGCACCGTTCTCGCCATCCTGGTCCTCGCCGTCGTCACGGCGACGGTCTCGATCCCGTACCTCTTCGCCGCCGGTGACGCCCGCCGCCCCGAGGCCGAGGCCGTCGTCACAAAGCTCGACCTCCCGCCCGGCGTCAGCATCGATTCCCTCCAGAAGGCATACGTCGAAGAAGTCGTCGACGGCGACACCGCCGACGTCCTCATCGATGGCCGCATGTACCGCGTGCGCTACTACGGCGTCGACACCCCCGAACGCGGCCAGAAGTGCTTCCGCGAAGCGACCGACCGCAACCAGCAGCTCGTCGTCGCCGGCGAGAACGTCTACCTCCTCAAAGACGCCCGCGAGTTCGACGAATTCAACCGCCTCCTCCGCTACGTCTTCCTCAAAGACGGCACCTCCGTCGACGCCACCCTCGTCGCCGAAGGCTACGGCGAAGCCTGGCGCCGCGACGGCCGCTACCGAGACCAGATCATCGCCCTCCAGTCCGAAGCCGAAACCGCCAACCGCGGCTGCCTCGCCACCATCGATTAGGGCAGGGGTGCCCGGCAGCTTCCCAAGCCTGCGAGGCAAAGCGGGGGTTCGTAGGGGCGCAGCCCCTGCGCGGCGGCCCTGGGGGTGTCCCCGCAATCCTCGTTAAAGAAACCGCAAGCGCCGCAGGCGCGCCGCGGTCATCTGGCGCCTATCTGCAACACCATCACCACGACGTCTCACCCGCCGACCAACGCCGCGTGCCCACCACCAGACACCGAAGCCCCGCGTCCGTGACGAGGCAAAGCAGGGTACGTAGGGGCGCAGCCCCTGCGCGGGGGCCTGGGGGTGTCCCCCAGAAATCTGCTTAACGATCCGCAAGCGCCGCAGGCGCGACGCGGCCGTCAGGCGCCCATCTGCAACACCGCAACCGCAATGCTACGAACATGCTGGCTCTCCCCGCTCGGGCCCCTTGCCGGGCAGCGGAGCGACAGCGTGCCTCGCGAAGCGAGACAAGCGTAGCGATGTAGGGTGAGGGCGTCTTCGCGAAAACGCAGCGGGGTCCGTAGGGGCGCAGCCCCTGCGCCGGGGCCTGCGGGGGTGTCCCCCGCAATCCTAGTTAAAGAAACCGCAAGCGCCCGCAGGCGCGCGACGCGGTCATCTGGCGCCCATCTTAAACACCATCACCACGACGTCTCACCCGCCGACCAACGCCGCGTGCCCACCACCAGACACCGAAGCCCCGCGTACACGACGAGGCAAAGCAGGGTTCGTAGGGGCGCAGCCCCTGCGCGGGGGCCCTGGGGGTGTCCCCCAGAAATCTGCTTAACGATCCGCGGGCGCCGCAGGCGCGCCGCGGTCATCTGGCGCCCATCTGCAACACCATCACCACGACGTCTCATCCGCCGACCAACGCCGCGTGCCCACCACCAGACACCGAAACCCCGCGTACACGACGAGGCAAAGCGGGGTCCGTAGGGGCGCAGCCCATGCGCGGGGGCGCCGGGGGTGTCCCCCGGAATCTTGTTTTGAAACTCGCGAGCGCCGTCAGGCGCAATGCGGTCGAGGGTGGCGCCCCTCTGTGACCGACCGGCAATAGTCCCCGGAGCAGACGTGCCGTACAAAGGCGATGCAGCCCGAATATCCCACGAACCCGTCAGCCTCGCGAGACAGAGCCGCACCGCATCCAGCTCAACCCTCTACTCGCGACGCCAACATCCGCAAAGCGAACCCGGAAGTACCTCTCATCGCCCAGATCACAGACAATGCAACCGTGAAACGCATCCTCGCGGCCATCTTCACCGTCGTGGCCGTCCTCACCGTCGCAACCCTCATCGCCCTCGACCGCGAGGCCACCGCGCCCGGCGCGCTCCCAACACCCCAGCCCGTCGCTGACCAGGCTGTCCTCGACGAAGCGATCAAGGGCTACAAGCTCCTCCTTGACCTCCAGATCGACGAGCCGAGTCCCGAGCTGCTCATTCGAGGCGGTCTCGAAGGAGCACGACGCCTCGTCCCTGAAAGGGCATCACCGTCTCCTGAGCCGCTGCCCGGCACCGAAGACGCCCTCAGAGCGGCGCTTGCCGCCCTCATGACCGGCCACCCCGGCATCGACGCGCATCAGCTGCTGTTCGCCTTCCTCGAGGGCATGACCTCAATCCTCCAGGAGCGCCACACGATCTACCTTCGCCCCGAATCCTGGGTCGACCTCAAGGACAATCAGCGCCCCTTTCTCGGCTACAGCGCCACGAACATCGACGCCGGCCGCTTAGTCTGGCTTGTCGACGCCGGGTCGCCGGCCGCCACCGCCGGCCTCAAACCGGGCGACGTCATCACCGCAGTCAATGGCTCATCGCTTGCCGCCGGCAGCACCGACGCCCCCCAACCCGCCGTGATCGGCCGGACCGATACCCTCAGCGTTCGCAGCA
>JBFWZE010000113.1:0-12306 GCA_050185685.1 Dehalococcoidia bacterium | reverse complement strand
AGCACGTAGATGTCGCCCTGCTCGGCGATGAGGTCGATGCCGATGCGGCCGACGTCGCCGAGGAAGTCGTGCAGGTTCGGCGCCTCCGGGTCCATGTTCGCGAAGACGAAGCCCTTGTACGACTCGACCTGCGCGGCCTTGATCAGCCCCCAGTTCTCGCGGTCGAGCTCTTCGTGATAGACCTCTTTGAAGCCCGGCACGCCGACGAGAGCGCCTTTGAGGTCGTAGGTCCAACCGTGATAGGTGCACATGAACGAGGTCGCGTGGCCTTCTTCGGCGCGGCAGACGGCGTTGCCGCGGTGACGGCAGCTATTCACCAGCACCTGCGGGATGCCCTCGTTGTCGCGGACGCAGATAACGCGGTCCTCGCCGATAAAGGTCATGAAGAAGTCGCCGGGGTTCGGGATCTGCGACTCGTGGCACATGAAGTTCCAGGCGCGGGCGAAGATGCGCTCCATCTCGAGGTCGTAGATGTCCTGGTCGGCGAAGATGCGGCGGTCAACCGTCGCCGTCTTCGCGTCGACCATCCGGGTCAGGTCCTGGGGCATCATCTGGGTGGTCATGCGTCCTCCGAGCTGCTCGCGTTGGGTGGGCACCATGATAGTTGCGGTAGCAACCTTATTCAACGGGTGCCGGGACCGGAGGGCTAGCGCGCGCGGATGGCCGAGAGCGGCGCCGCATCGTCATCGTCGAGGCGGTCGGCGACCGTCGTAACGGCAAAGACGGCGAGGCCAAGAGGAATGCCGGCGAGAAGGGTGACGAAGAGCGCGTTGATGAGCGACGAGTCCTCGGCCGAGCTCAGCGAGATCGTGCCGGCGCTGTGAAAGGTACACAGGAAGCGATTCTGCCCGGCGGCGACAAACAGCGCCGCGGGCACGAGCTTCACGTCGCCGGCGGGGATCGTCACGCTGCCCAGCTGGTGGGTCGCCGTATCGAGGTTCCGCAGAAGCAGCCGATCGCCGGACCGCAGCTCCAGGTTCTTCGGCAGCGAGGGCGGCTGAGCTCCGGCTGCGATCTGCTCGGCGGTGCCGGCCGGGATGTCGATCGAGACCGTCGAGGCCTCGGCAGTGTCGTTGGCGATCAGGAACCACCAGGCAAAGCTCGGCACGGCGGCGAAGCTTACCGTCACCACCGTGCAGAGCAGCAGCTTGATGAGATGGCGCTTCATCCGATCAGGTAGAGCGCCGGGTAGAAGAACATCCAGACGACGTCGACGAAGTGCCAGTACTTGATCGAGGCCTCGACGCCCCAGTGGTCCTCGGCGGTGAAGCGGCCCCGGACGAGCTGGAGGAGCAGCAGGGAGAGAATGCCGACGCCGCTCAGGACGTGCGAGGCGTGCAGACCGGTCATCGAGAAGAAGGCGGTGCCGTAGGGCTCGCTCTGAGAGAACTCAGCCTCCGACCATTCGATGACGACACCGGCGAAGAAGACGACGCCGAGAAGGATGGTCAGCAGAACAAACAGGGCGCAAAGGCCGCGCTTGCCGCTGCTCATCGCCGTCTCGGCCAGGTACGCGGTGAAGCTGCTCGCGAGCAGCACCGCCGTGATCGCCAGGCCGAGGTCCTGGTTGAGGTGCTCCGGCCGGTCGGTGCCGGCGAGATAGAAGCGACCGGCGAACAGGGCGGCAAAGAGGAAGCACTCCGAGATGAAGAAGAGCCAGAGGCCCACGCTGTTCATCGCGTAGCGGTTATGGGTCGCGTGGGCGGCCCCGTGCTGGGCGTGCGCTTCGATAGCCATCAGTGAGCCCCTTTGCTGGCCCAGGAACGGGCGACGTGCATGAAGTACCAGAGGATGAGCGCCGTTTTGACGATGGCGATCGCGAAGATCGGCGCCAGGTTCGACTCGACGTGCTTCGCGACGTAGAACTCGGTGACCGTCAGAATCGCCAGCAGGACGACGACAACGAATCCGGCGCGCAGAAGGCTCTTGCCGTTTGAGTGACCGTTACCGCCCGCGTGGTGTCCGTGGGTCACGACTTCGTGAGTGCTGCTCATGGCGTCGTGGGCCTGTGTCACGGCTGCACCTCCTCAGCGCCCGCCGGGGCAAGGACCGCGTGCGGCCTCGAGTCGCGCTTGCCGTATTCGTAGGGGCCCGACAGCACGACGGGTGCAGACGGGAAGTTCTCGAACGGAGGCGGCGACGAAGTCGCCCACTCGAGGGTGCGTGCCTGCCAAGGGCTCGCAGGAGCCGGGACCGCCGCAACGAGCGACTTGATCATGTTGTAGAGGAAGACGAGGAAGCTGGAGCCCAGCGTGAACGCCGCAATGCTGATGAAGACGTTGAGGCTCTGGAGGTCAGGCGTGTAGGTCGCGACGCGGCGGTTCATGCCCTCGAAGCCGGCGAGGAACATCGGCAGGAAAGTGACGTTGAAGCCGATGAACATCATCCAGAAGTGGATGGCGGCGAGGTCCTCGTTGTACATCTTGCCGGTGATCTTCGGGAACCAGTAGTAGACGCCGCCGAAGAGGGCGAAGATCTCAGCACCGATGATCGTGTAGTGGAAGTGCGCCACGACGAAGTAGGTGTCGGAGAGGCTGAGGTCGGTCGGCACGTCGGCGAGGTGGATGCCCGTGACGCCGCCGATCATGAAGTTGAACACCACAGCCAGCGCGAAAAGCATTGGCGCCTTCAGCCAGATGCGGCCCATCCAGATCGTGCCCAGAGCTGAGAGGAAGATCAGGCCGGTGGGGACCGAGATGATCTCCGTCGTAATCAGGAAGGGCGCGAACAGGTCTTTGTTCAGGCCCGTGACGAACATGTGGTGCGCCCAGACGAAGCCGCTGACGCTGACGATGCCCAGCAGGCCTCCGACCGCCCATTTGTAGGCAAAGAGCGGCTTCCGCGCGAAGTGGGAGAGGATCTCCAGCGTCAGGCCGAAGCCGGGCAGGACGAAGATGTAGACCGCAGGGTGCGAGTAGAACCAGAAGACGTGCTGGTACAGGATCGGGTCGCCGCCGTTCGCGACGTTGAAGAACGACGTGTCGGCGATGCGGTCCAGGGTGACCATCAGCATTGCCGCCGCGAAGAACTGGGTGAAGGTCAGGGCGAGGATGCTGGTCGCGAACATCGCCCAGACAAAGATCGGCAGGCGGCCCCAGGTCATGCCCGGCGCCCGCATGAAAATGATCGTCACCAGGAAGTTCAGCCCGCCGAGGATCGACGAAAGGCCGAAGGTGATGATCGCGAGGTTGAAGAAGATCTGGCCGTGCGCGTTCTCAACGCTGAGCGGCGGGTACGCGGTCCAGCCCGAGTCCCAACCGCCGAATGCCTGCGCCATCAGCAGCAGCACGGCGACGGGCGGCACAAGCCAGAAGGAGAGCGCGTTCAGGCGCGGGAAAGCCATGTCGTCGGCGCCGATCAGCAGCGGGACGAAGTAGTTGCCGAAGCCGCCGATGACGGACGCGACGGCAACGGCGACCATGATGATGCCGTGCATGCTCATGACCCGGTTGTACTGGTCGTTCGTGAGCAGGGAGTCCGAAGGCTGGAGAAGCTGTGCGCGGATCAGCATCGCCATCAGGCCGGCGAAGAAGAAGAGCAGCAGGAAGGTGACAAGGTACTGAACACCGATCACCTTGTGGTCGGTAGTAAAGGCGAAGAAGCGTCCCGGCCCCTCCGGCCCTGACTTCGGCGTGAAGCCGAGCCATTCGACGGCCCACTGGCTCCAGACGCCGACGCCGAAGAGCCAGCCGATCAACGCCGGAATGAAGCCGATGACGATGCTCTGCTCGAGGTGCCAGGCGTCGTGGCCGGCGAGCGAGCGCACGAGCGTCGTCAGGCCGGCGCCGATGATGAAGCCGACGGCGGCGCCGCTGAGGCCGCGGCCGAAGGTCCCGAAGGCGACCGAAGCCATCGACGGGTGTCTGGTGTATGTGTATGCGTACGCGGTCACTTGCTCTCACTCCTCAACAGCACCGACCCGTCCTTCGAGCCCTGGTGGTCCTTCACCCAGGTCTCGAACTCGGACTGAGTGACGATTCGGACCGGGATGCGCATACCCGCGTGGCCGAGGCCGCAGAGCTCCGCACATTGCACTCGAACCAGGGGGTCGCTGGTGTACTCGCCGACCTCGGTCGCAGTAAAGGACAGAGAGGTCGTGTGGCCGGGAACGGCGTCGATCTTCATCAGCACCGAGGGAATCCAGAAGGAGTGGACGATGTCGATGCTGGTGATGTCGAAGCGCACCGACTTGTCGACAGGCAGCACCAGCTCGGGCTGCTTGTTGATGCCATGGTCGGGATAGGTGACCAGCCAGGCCCACTTCTGTGCCTCGACCTCGATGACGTAGTCGGGGCGGTCGGGGTTGTCGACTATCTTGTCGAGGGTGGTCAGGCCGGGGTAGATGATGATCGCCAGCGTCAGCGCCGAAGTGGCGAGAAGCCAGCCCTTCGGGAAGGGGCCCTTGCCGTCGTAATCGGGGCCGTCCTCCTCCGCCAGGTCGAAGCTGCTACGGCGGAGGAAGCTGTAGACGAGCACTGCGACGACCATCGCCGCCACCGGCACTGCCAGGACGGTCAGGACGGTGAAGGCGTGGGAGATCTCCTCACCCTTGTCGGAGTTAACCGTCGGGTAGAAGTCGTACGTCAACGTGGCGTACGCACCGAGGACGGTGAGGATGACCCAGAGGCCCGCCGTGATGATGAACGCGCGGGCCGCGGTGTCGCTGTTGAGCTTGCTCCTGGCCGGCTCGGCCGAAACTGGCCTCTCGCCGAGGTAGGCGATCACCGCTGTGACGAGCGGCATACCGAGCAGGAGGAGCAGCGCCAGAATCGCTATTTCCAAGGTGACGCAAACCTCCTTCAGGCTGTTGCGGCGTCGTCGAGGATCGCGACAACACCTGTTATGAACCTACAAAAGCGCCGGCTTATGGAAACGGGCCGAATGGCCTGTAGTTGGCGGCACGTTGGCACCGGATGCAGACCAAGAGAAAGGGACCAGCGGCGAATGCTGGTCCCTTTCCTGTCCCGGCCGAGTGCAAGAACGCCGGGACCTGGCAACGGATGCCGCTAGTTGTCGAGCGTCCAGTAGACGAAACCGAGCCCGGTTACCGTCTTGCCCGCCTCGACGTAGTCGAGGACCGTGGCGCCCTGGCAGCCCATTTCTTCCATCGCGCCAGCCACGGTGATCCAGGGCCGGTTCTCGCCCGTGCCGCCGACCATCGTGTCGGAGTCGAAGCTGAACATCGAAGTTGTCGCTTTGCCGCGCCCGCTGGCGAGCTGGTCGAGGAACCAGCGGTCCATCGGCTCGTCGACCCAGCCAGAGCGCTTGCCGCCCGGGTCGTGGGAGAGGCCGCCGGACGCGAGGACGGCGATGCGGCGCTTGTCGTTCTTCAGCACACGGGCCAAGGCCTGGCCGAACTCGTAGCAGCGGTTGGCGGTGAGGCTCGGCGGGTCGTAGGTGTTCTCGTAGACCAGCACCGTCTTCGGCAGGTAGTTCTGGCAGATTACCGAGGTCGGATTGACGAACGCATGCGGCAGTCCGTAGCGCTTGCCGAGGCCGGGGCGGTCGCCAAAGCAGCCCATCTCATCTGAGAACGATATGTCGAAGCCTTCGTCTTTGACGAGGCGCCGCAGCAGCCAGCGCGAGAACTCGACGTCGACTTCCATCTCGACCTTCTCTACGTCGGAGCCGTCGGGCTGCTGAGCGCGGGCGCCGGGGACGGAGCCCCATGCCGTGTCGCCGAGGTAGAACATCAGCTGCGGTACGTTCGAGCGGTCGAACATCTCGATCTGGTCGCCGCCGAGGACGATGAGGAGGTCCGGGTGGTATTCCTCGTAGACACGCGTCATCTCGGCGTGGGCGGCGTCGATGCGCTGCACCATCGTCTTGAGCTGCGAGCCGGTCTCGTTGGCGACGCGGTCCGGCTGCGGGATGCCGCGGTCGAGACTGAGGCGGTGCCAGAGGCCGTCCCACTCCTCCTCGCTGCGGACATAGAGTCCGGGCGCGTGCGATACGGCGAGGCCGAGTCCTACAGGCATGATGAGTCTCCTTTCGCAGGCATGTGTACCTGCTGCTCTCCCGCTTAAACGGTGCCCTGCGGCCGGGAGTGGTTGGCCTTCCAGTCCGCCCAGCTCTCTGCTGCCATCAGCTCAGCCCAGGCGCGGTACTGCCAGAGCTGGTAGTTCTCATTGACGAATTGCTCGACGTGGGCCGGGCCGTCCTCTTCCTGGATGATTTCGCCCCTGCCGAGGTTCATCTGGTAGTTGAGCGGGTAGCGGCCGCTGATCACGCCGCGGACGCCGCGCGTGCTCTGGTCCCAGTTCTCGCCGTCGTCCTGCTCCCAGAGCCCGGCGGCGCCGAACTGGTGGCCGGAGCGGTAGCGGTGCAGCTCACGCACCTCAGGCGATGCGTTCTTGTCGACGAAGGTGAAGAACCAGATCTCGGTCGTGGTCGGCCCCTTGGGCATGCGGATCGCGACCTGCCGCGCGGCCATCGGCACGAAGAGATTGGGGAAGATGTTGGTCATGCAGCCGGACGCCTGCGACTTCAGCGGCCCGAGGCGCTCGCGCGTTTCCGCATCGAAGCGCCAGGCCTCCGCGGGGTCCTTGCTGTACATCTCTTCCCAGTTCTTGCGCAGGTAGCTCATTCCGGCGACATGGCCGTACTCGCCGAGGACGGCGTACCCGCCCTGATAGCGGCCGTTCGAAGAGCCGACGTTGCGTTCCTTCAGGGTGCTGTTGCCGAGCGGCCGGAAGCCGAACTTCGGGTCGTTGGCGACCGCGATGTAGGCAGAGGGATGCGACGTCAGGCCGTGTGAGAAGTCGGCGGTGTTGTCCGCCGGGAACTTCCAGTTGCACTGCATCGTCCACTTCATGACGCCGCCGATGATCACCATGTCACCCTGGTCGGCCAGCATGTCGAGACCGAAGCGGCCGCTCTCGTTGAGGTACTCGTAGAGGTTCGGCGCCGTCGGGTCCATCGTCGCGAAGACGAAGCCCTTGTAGCTCTCGACCTGCGCCGCCTTGATCAGGCCCCAGTTCTCTCGGTCGAGCTCCTCGTGGTAGACCTCCTTGAAACCGGGCACGCCGACGAGCTTCCCCTGCAGGTCGAAGGTCCAGCCGTGGTACGTGCACATGAAGGACGAGGCATGGCCCTCTTCGGCGCGGCAGACGGCGTTGCCGCGATGACGGCAGCTGTTCACGAGGACCGAGATGCCACCCTCGTTGTTGCGCACGACGATGACGCGGTCCTCACCCATGAAGTTGAGGAAGAAGTCACCCGGGTTGGGAATCTGCGACTCGTGGCACATGAACAGCCAGGCTCGCGCGAAGACGCGCTCCATCTCGAGCTGATAGATTTCGAGGTCGAAGAAGATCTTGCGATCGACGACGCCGTTCTTCGTATCGACCCAGCTCATGGCATCGGCGGCGAGGCGGTAGTCAGTGGTCATGTCCTGCTTCCCCAGGTCTCGTTCTAGTTGGCTTTCGCCGGCGGGATGTACGTGATCGTCCCTGCCTTCTTGAAGGCAGCAATGCCGTCGTCCATCGACATCAGCGGCGTGGTGCGCGTGGCTTTGGCAGCGCCGCCGGCGGCCGCTGCGATCTGGAAGGCCGCCGCCGTGACTTCGTCCGGGTACTCCAGGATGAGGACGGCGTCGTACTCACCGAAGGCGAAGAATGAGTTGAGCACCTTGCCGCCAAGGGCTTCAATCGCCGGGCGAATCGCTTCGACGCGGTTCTGCGGCTTGCGGACCATGGCTGCCCAGGTCTCTGCGGTGTAGGCAACTTCGAGCATGTAGATGGCCAAGGTGTCCTGCTTTCCAGAAGCGCTTGCTCAGCGCTCCGCTCCCCCGATAACACTTGTTATGGCATGAGAGTAGTCCGGCCAGCATCGGGCAGAGAGGGCCGAATGGCCCTCTCGGAGCGGGCCGGATGGGCCATACTTCACAGGGAGTTAGGGCAGCTGCTGACGCGGGGGGACAGGCGTTGTCGGGGGAGACGAGGGCTCGGCCGATGAAGGCGTCGGCGGCTTGGGTGTCACAGACAGGTGGCCAGACGGCCGCGCCGCATCTGCGGTCCTCGCGGTTCTCGAAATAGGGTCTTGCGGGGGGCACCCCCGCAGGCCCCCGCGTATGGGCTGCGCCCCTACGAACCCCGCTTTGGTCTTCGGTTTGAAGGCACTCGCACCATGGCAGTCGTTGGATGACAAAAAGAGCGCGGCGGGTGCTTATGCACTCGCCGCGCCTGCGCTGGACGAACCTGCTTCGTTTACTGCTTCGTGGGGCGGACGAGGAGGACCGGAGCAACGCCAGAGCGGACCACCTCTGTGGCGACACTACCCTGGACGATGTCGCGAATCCCGCTGCGGCCGTGCGTTGCCATCGCGATGAACGTGAAGTCGTTGTCCTTCGCGTACTTGATGATCTCCTTCGCCGGGTCGTCACCGATGACGGCGTCGACCTCGACTTTGAGGCCCTTGGCGCTGAGGGAAGCGCTGACCGCGGACAGGAAGTCGCGGCCTTCGTCGACGAGGCGCTGGAGTGCCTGCGTCTCGTCCTCCGCGAAGCCGGGTTCGCCGCCACGCTCCACGTACATTGCGGTCGAACCACCGGGGATGGAGTAAAGGGACTCGCCGTGCATGGACTGGCTGTAGCTCTCGCGAGGCGTCTCGTTCTTCGAGTGGCGCACGGTGAACAGCCGAACCGTCGCGTTAAGGGCCGCCGCGATCGGCTCTACGGTCGACAGAATCTCGTTCGAGTGTGTCGAGCCATCGAGGGTAATCAGGATTGTCGTCATGAGTGGTTTCCTTCTGCTGCTCTTATCCAGCGACTGGTTCGTCGATGAGGTTGGCCAGTGCGGGGTTGTTTCCCCGGCACCCTCAATCTACGGCTCGGTGTCAATGCTCGTACCTGCCATTTGGCAGCAATCCAGCGGGCCACTGATACCAGAAGTAGGTAGCCAGGTGGCCGACAGACAGGAGCAGGATGGGCGACGGTACTATCGGCGATGTGTCGGCGGCGGCAGCTTCGGACCCAGCCACTTGCCGTCCGACAGCTCGTAGCTGCTATTCAGGGCCGGCACCTCGACGCGAAGACCGCGCTCCTGGAGCTGCTCTGAAAGCGCAGCCGAGGCCTCCGGCTCACCGTGGACGAGGAAGACGAGCCCCGGCGGCACCTGCGCCGACAACGCCCATTCGAGGAGCCCGTGGGCGTCGGCGTGAGCGGAGAGCTCGTCGACATGCTGGATGCGGGCGCGAACGGGGATGTCCATGCCGTGCATGCGCACCGTCTCGGCGCCCATGAGCAGGGAACGGCCGCGTGTGCCCGCCGCCTGGTAGCCGACGAGGAGGATCAGGTTCTCCCGCTTCGGCAGCAGGCGCCGTAGATGATGGAGGACGCGGCCGCCGGTGAGCATGCCGCTGGAGGAAATGATGATCCGCGGGCCGATCAGGTTATTCAGGCGCTGCGACTCCTCGACGGTGCGGTGGAAGCTCACGTTGGGCGGGAAGAGGTCGCTGCGATCGACGTCGAGGCGTTTCGTGCCGGCGTAGCGGCGGTAGAGCGAGGTGACGTCTGCCGCCATTGGGCTATCGATGTGGATGGGCACGCGGGGCAGGCGTCCATCGGCCATTAGCCTCGCGAGCAGGAGAAGGACCATCTGGGCGCGCGCGACGGCGAAGGCCGGGATGAGGACGATGCCGCGGCGGGAGAAGGTCTCCTGGAAGCTGCCGCGGATCTGCTCGATGAGTGGCGTCTTCGGGTGGATGCGATCGCCGTAGGTCGATTCCATGACGAGGGTGTCGCAGACGGGCAGGTGCTCCGGGTCCGGGTGCAGGGGGTCATCGCGCCGGCCGAGGTCACCGCTGAAAACGATGCGATGAGGCGGCGACTCCGCGTTGCAGACCACTTCGACGAAGGCGGCGCCGAGGATATGGCCGGCGTCGTGGTAGCGCACCGTGAAGTCACCGATCGTCAGCTCTTCGCCCAGCGGGACCGCTTTGAGGTGCTTGAGGGCCTTCTCCGCCTCTGCCTCGGTGTAGAGCGGCAGCGCGGGGTGGTGCTTGCTGAAGCCTTTGCGGTTGGCGTACTCGGCGTCTTCCTCCTGCAGGTGCGCGGCATCGCGGAGGAGGATTGGTAGCAGCTCAGCAGTCGCGCGCGTGCAGTAGATGCGTCCGGCGAAGCCCTCTTTGACCAGGCGCGGCAGATACCCGGTGTGATCGATGTGGGCGTGGGTGAGGACGACGGCGTCGAGCGAGGCAGCGGGGAACACTGCGGGCTGCCAGTTGAGCAGGCGCAGTTCTTTCAGGCCCTGGAAGAGGCCACAGTCGATGAGGATCTTCGTGCGCTCGGTCTCGAGGAGGAAGCGGGAGCCGGTTACGGTACCGGCCCCGCCGTAGAAGCTGATTTTCAGAACGGGCTCCTCTCAGGACCGCGCGGGCCCGGCTGCTCAGTAGCGGAGCAGAGCACCGACGCCGCCGTTATCGGCCAGCATTGCCGCGGCCTCTGCCTGGAGGAACTCGACCTCGGCTCCGGTATCCCAGGCAAGCTGCACGGCCTGCGCTGCTTCGGTGGAGCCTAGCACGCTCTCCGCTATGGCGAGACGGTGGACACGGCCTTCGCGCAGGACGGTGAACGTCTCGTCCCAGCCGAGCGATGCCTTGCCGCCGGCGAAGGCACGGTCGCGAATCTCTTCGACCAGCGTCGCTTCTTCACGCCGCTCCTCAGCAGCGGCGAGCTCGAGGCCGGTGGCAACGATCTGATCGTCGTTCTCATACGTCGCGATATGGGCGCTGCCGACGACGAGCCGCTCAAGGGCCGGTTCGAGCTCTTCGGTCAGGCCGGACGTGCTCTCCGGGGCACCGAGAAGGACGAGGCGCTTGAAGGCGCCGCCCTGGCTCAGCTCGTGGAGCTTCTCAGCGATGTGGCGGTAGTGGCCACGGACGTGCTCGTCACGGTCTCGGTCGATCTTGAAGGCGGCCCAACCGCCCTGTCGCTGGTGGGAGGGCACGTCGTCAGAGACGCTGCTCACACCCACGATCTGCGCCAGGTTCGTCTCGATAATCTTTGCGTCGCGCTCACCGAATGCGACTACCGCGACCCGGGGGTAGTTGTCGAAGGCAGCGTCGAGCGGTGCAACGTAGGGCTGCGCGTCGAGCTTCGCGAGGCCCGGCAGGCGGACCTGCAGGTGCAGGGCCTCGAGGAAGCGGTCGCCGGCGCTGCTGAAAAGGACAAGGGTCCGGCCGGCCGGCGTCATGTCGTTGACGTACTCGAGGGCTCGCTCGACTTCGACAGCGCCACCGTTTTCGGTCTTCAGCGGGTTGAGGAGGTCCTTGGCCCGGGCGACGAAGCCGCGGTCGACCGCCGGCACGTCATCGAGGGGCAGATAGAGGGAGAGCACCGGGCCGGTCAGGGCGGCGCCGCGGATCTTCGACACCTCTTCAGGGGTTGCGATCTGGCTGGGCATGGCTGTTCCTCACTTCGCTATGAATGGCGCTGGCCGCCCTTCAGGGGCGCCGACGCGAGGTCCTCGTGATTACACCGTTATGGTGCGACGGGCGAAGCCTGCGCATGAGTGCCGTTCGATGCCAATCAGACGGCCGAATGGCCTGTTCCCGCCTGGCCGGCATTATTCGTGCTCGCGGAAGCTGAGCGGGAGCTGAATCATCGAGATGACGAGGAGAAGAATGAGCAGGTCCATCGGGCGTCTCCTTTGGGCGGGGAGTACTTCTACCGTAGGGCCGCCGCACCACCGTGCTCAGCACCGAAGGGCCCGATCTCAAGGTGCCGGACGGCCTGCATCCGGAGGCTGACCTGCCCGTCCGGGCGTTAACGCGAAAAGTCAGCGCACAGCCGCGTCGTAACGCCGCGAGCCGCCTATCATGCGGGGCAGGAGGATGGAGCTTGAACTTTTTCTCGCATAAGGAAGTAATGGACGCGCTCGCTGCCGGTCTGGCCGAGGCGGAGAAGCGCGGCGTAGCGGTCGGCATCAGCGTCGTCGACGAGGGTGGCAACCTCGTGGGTTCGATTGTGATGGGCGGCGCGAAGGATGCCTGGCTGGCGGACGACTCCCGCGGCAAGGCGATGGTGCCGGCCGTCTTCGAGGGGCGTCCCTCGGGTGAGCTGCAGGAGCGCTCGAACAGCCCGATGAACGTCTGGCTGAACACGCACTACGGCGGCCGTCTGAACTACCTCAAGGGCGGCGTGCCGATCTACCGCAACGGCCAGCTGGTCGGGGGCGCCGGTGCGGGCGGTGCGCCTCTCGATGACGACGAGGCGATCGCCTGGGTAGTGTCGGAGATGCTGGGCGACAAGCGCGCCTGAGCGTTCAGTGCCGTGAACCGGATCCTTGTCGTCGTGCTGCTGGCGGT
>JBFWZE010000112.1:3830-12362 GCA_050185685.1 Dehalococcoidia bacterium | reverse complement strand
TCGAACATGCTGCGCTTGCCGTCCGCGAAGCTGCTCAGGAACGCCTCGCCGCTCGTTGGCAGCAGGTCCTGGAAGAGGCACTGCAGCACCGTGCTCTTGCCGGAGCCGCTCTCACCGACGACACCGAGGACCTCGCCCTCGAAGACCTCGAGGTCGACGTCCGCGCAGGCGATGATCGCGCCGCACTCCGGGCAGGCGTTCGTGTTCGACTGAGGTCCTGTGAGCCGGATGCAGTTCTCGCAGCCGCGTCCGTGACGCTTGGTCAGGCCGCGGACGCTGAGAAGGGGCTGCTCCAGGGTTGCTACTGCCATCGTTCGGCCTCCCGGCCGGACTGGCGGCCATCGCAATAGGCGGTATCGGAGCAGGCGTAGAGTTTGCTGCCGTCCGCCTGCACGGTTTCATCCATGAAGGTGTCGGTGGCGCCGCAGCGGGAGCAGGCCTTGCCCGCGAAGCTCTCGACTTCGAAGAGGTAGTCCTCGAACTCGAGTGGCACGACCTTCGTGTACGGCGGGATCGCGTAGAGGCGCTTCTCGCGGCCCGCGCCGAAGAGGAAGAGACCCTCAGCCATGTTCAGGCGGCTGATGTCCCACCTCGGGATCGGTGACGGCGCCATGATGAAGCGGTCGTTCACCATCACCGGGTAGCCGGCGGCGCCGCCCAGCTCACCGCGGCGGACGATGTCTTCGTAGATCGCCAGCCACATGCGCGAGTAGTCCATCTCGGCGTGCATCTGGCGCGCCAGCCGCACGGAGCGCTCAACGCGGCGCAGCGGCTCCGGGATCGGTACCTGCAGCACGAGCGTCTGGTCGGGGCGCAGCTTCTCTTCGGGCACCCGGTGGCGCGACTGGATGATTGTCGCCTCGGCGGTCTCGATCGTCGTCGTCACGTCGGAGGTGCGCTCGACGAGGCGGCGCAGGTTCTGGGCGTTGACGCTGGCGTCGTCGCCCTGGTCGATGACTTTGACGACGTCGCCGGGGCCGAGGATCGAGAGCGTGACCTGGAGGCCGCCGGTGCCCCAGCCACGCGCGATCGGCAGCTCACGCGAGCCGAACGGCACCTGGTAGCCGGGAATCGCCACCGCCTTGAGCAGCGAACGGCGGATTTCACGCTTCGAGACGGCATCGAGGAAGCCGTAGCTGTAGCCCTGCACCGCCTCGCCGTGGGTCTGTGTCAGCTCGGCAACGCTAGCCACGAGACGAAGCCTCCACGAGCTCGCGGAACTTGCGCGCGCGGGCGAGGCCGGCCTGGAAGGTCACGTAGTGCGGCAGCTTCAGGTGCTCGACGAAGCCGGACGACTCCACCGAGTCGACGTGGCTGACGACGAACTCCTGGTTGGTGACCGGTTGGGTGTCGCCACCTTTGGCGAAGCGCAGGGAGCAGTCGATGATCGCCATCGAGATCGCCTTGCGTTCGTCCCTGCCGGCTACGAGGCCATAGCCAAGCTGGTAGTCCGGGATCTCGCTCTCCTGCTTCGAAGCGAAACCGCCGGCGATGTAGTGCACCTCGCTGGCGTGGACCTGGCCGATTGTGACCGGACGGCCCGTGATCGGGTGGCTGATGCGCACCGGCAGCTCGCCGGACCGCAGCTCGGCGATCGCGCCGTGGCCGGTGCCGCCGTAACCCCGCATCGAGGAGTAGGCGAGCATCAGCATCGAGCCGGCCTCACCGCGGGCGAGCACCTGCAGCCAGCCGGAGCGCGGGATCGGGAAAGTCGGCGGGGTCCGGGTGACGTCGAACGGCTCTTCGTCGCCCGCTTTGTCCGCGGCGGGAGCCATCAGGCCCTCGGCGCGCAAGAAGTCGATGACCAGCGGGTACTGCGACTCGGGGTCGCCATCGACCTCATTCGCCTCGACTGGTTCGTGGCCGTCGGCGTCTGCCAGCTCGAAGTTGAGCAGGCGCTGCGTGTAATCACGCGTCAGGCCGAGCAGCTGGCCGCCCGGGATGTCGCGGAAGACGGAGCTGATGCGGCGCAGGACCAGCATCTCGCTGCCGTTCGTCGCGTGGCTGTAGCCGAGACGGGGCAGCGTCGAGCGGTAGGCGCGCATCAGGAACGCCGCCTCGATGACGTCGCCCTCTGCCTGCTTGATCGCCAGCGCTGCCAGCTCCGGGTCGACGAGACCGCCTTCGGCCATGACGCGGCCGACGGCGATCTGGAGGTGCTTTTCAATCTGGTCCAGCCCGACCGGCGAATCTGAGTTCACCGGCATCTGCTCGACCAGCGCGGCGGCGTTCTCGATTGCCTCGAGGCCGCCGCGGACTGCTGTATAGCCCATTACGATTGCTCCTTTTCCGCGCCCTGCGGGTCATTAACGGACTCCCGGCGTTCAATCCGGGTGTAGCGGGTCAGACAGGCGACGCGGCCGTCCGGTGCCACGAAGATGACGTCGAGGCCGAGCGGCGGCTGCGCGTTGCACTCGCTGAACAGCGCCAGCGCCGCGTCGTCGAAGCCTTCGACCGCGAGAAACGTGACGTCCTTGATTCCGGGGCCGCGGAGGGTGAGGTCGCAGTCTTCGGCGATGCCCTTCACGCTGCAGATAATCGTGGCGCCCTGGTCCGGGTACTCCAGCGTGCCCTCGCTCGCCCAATCGAATGCCTCGGAGAGCGACGCAGCGTCGCAGATCACGTAGCCTGCGATGTCGATTGCAGCGGCGCGGCTGCCGGTCTGGCGCAGGATGAGGTCGACGAGGTCAGCGCGCTCCGGCAGCACCGCGAAGGTCACTTCGTGGTCGACCAGCGACTCGATGACCGAGAGGACGGCTGCGTGCTCGCCACCGGCTTCGTGGAGCGGCACCGTGTCGATGCTGCCCGGCCGCGCCATCGCGTTGAGCAGGACGCGAAAGGTCTGCTGCTCCCGCGCCGCCCGGGGTGTGAGGGTGATCGTCGTCATGGGTGCATCTCCTCGAAGGTCACGCGGGTCGGCGCCACCTGGGCGACCATCGCTGCCCGCCGCGCCTGCTCCTTCGAGAGGGAGTGCTCGAGGCTGGCTTCGATTGCCGGCCGCTGCTCGTGGTTGAGCTCAACCGCGACGTCGAGGATTGCGCCCGCCAGCGCTTTCTCGGGCTGGCGGCCCATGACCATCGCGTAGCCGCGGACGCCGTTCGCCGTGACCTCGGCCTCGGAGACCGTAACCTCGGTGAAGTTGAACTGCGTGCGTTCTGAGGGCTCCTCCGCCCGCACCATCAGCAGGCCGACGGCCGGGCCGCGCGCCACTTCGACGTCGAGGCTCTCGAGCACCGCATCCGCGAGCGCTTCGAGTGCGGCCATGTCGGCGACGGAGATCGCTTCGAGTCTGGTTTCGCGGTCCATCAGCCCTTCTCCGCCAGTTCCTTGAGGTCCAGGTTCAGCAGCTTCGCGATGTCGCGCAGCGGGTTGTAGAACTTGTCCAGGCTGTCGAGCTTGAGCCCCACCGAAGGATCGACGTACCAGGCCTTGCGGGCGGTGATGTACGCCGGGTTGTCTTTGGTCGTGAGCAGCGCTTCCTTGATCGCGGTCTTCAGGGTCGCCGGCAGGTCGCTGCGCACCGCGAAGGGCGTGTTCGGAATCGGGTCGGTCTGGGCGAGGGCGACGATCGTGCCGGTGGGGCAGGAGTCGTAGTACGCCTTCATCTCAGCCTCAGTGCGCGGCTGGTTGATCTTGCCGTCGGCGTAGGCGCACCACTTGATCTGGCCTTCGTCGTTCAGCTTCTTGAGGTTCGATTCGTTCGTCGCGCCGGCCGGGGCCTTGTCGTTCCAGACCGAGAGGACGGAGGTCGGGTGGCTGCCGGCGAAGACCGTCTGCATGTCTTTGTCCGGGTTGAGGCCCTTCTTGATCAGCAGGGTCTTCGGTGCCAGGTGGCCCGAGGCCGAAGCCGGGTCGACGAAGTTGAAGCCCTTGCCCTTGAGGTCGTTCAGGGTCGTGATGCCGCTGCCCTTCTTCGTGAAGACAACGCTGATGTAGTACGGCAGCAGCGAGGAGTCGTAGACCGGCTCCTTCGCGCTGGTGCTAACGCTGGTCGCCAGGGCCTCAGCGCCGGCTTCCTGGACGGCGAGGACGTAGGCGAAGGGGCCGACGGTCATCGCGTCGACGCGCTTGGCGCGCATGGCCTCGATCACGGCGCCGTAGCTCGTGCCCGTCGACACCTCGACCTTGATGCCGAGCTTCGACTCGAGCAGCTCCTTCATCGGAGCGGCGTTGCGCAGGGTCTCCTCAGCGTCGTCGCCGCCGAAGAGTCCGAGCTTGAGAGTGCTGGGCCAGCCGGCCTTTGGGTCGGCGTTGACCGCTGCAGCTGGGGCCGGTGCGTCTTCCGAGCTGTCACCACAGGCGACGAGGAAGACGGCGGCGACGGCGAAGACCGTCAATAACAGGAGTCGTTTCATGTGCGGGATCTCCTTTTCTTAGGTGATGCTCTTGCGAATGCGGTCGCTGACCCGGTCGATCACCGTCACGACGACGATGATGATGACCAGCGCGCCCATGAGCTGTTGGTACTGGAAGAGGGACATGTACTTCTGAAGCTCGAAGCCGACGCCGCCTGCACCCACGACGCCGAGGATGGTCGCCGACCTCACGTTCACCTCGAACTGCAGCAGCGAGTAAGAGGCGATCATCGGCATCGCCTGTGGCGCTACTGAGTAGGCGATGGTCTGGGCGCGGCTCGCACCGGTCGCTTTGACGGCGAGCACCTGCTGCGGGTCGATCGCTTCGATCGACTCGGCGTAGACCTTCGCGATTGAGCCCATCGAGCCGACCGCGAGGGCCAGGACGCCGCCGAACGGGCCAAGGCCGACCGCGGCGACGAACATCAGGGCGAAGATGATGTCGGGGACTGCCCGGTTCGCATTGAGCAGGAACCGCGTCAGGGTGTAGACGGCCGGCGGCGCCAGGTTGCGCGAGGCCAGCAGGGCAAACGGGATCGCCAGGAAGAGCGCCAGCAGGGTGCCGACGATCGCCATCTGAATCGTCTCGCGGACCGCATCGAGGATCGTCGGATACGGATAGCTGATGCCGGTGGATATGGATGGGATGAACAGGATCGCCGGACTTGCGATTGTCTTCGTGTCGTGCTCGAACTCTGGCGGCATGAGCCGGGTCAGGAAGTTCCAGATGCTCGGCAGGCCGTCGATGAGCTCCGCCGGGGAGGTTTCTGAGCCGACGATGCCCCAGTAGAGCACCCCGACCGTCGCCAGGATGATCAGGACAGTCTTGACGCCGATGCGTGGCAATGGCTGCAGGAGCTGCGTCCTCAGCGCCTCCATGTCGGGCGTCTGCGGTGAGCGTTTCAGAGTGCGGCCAAGAATGGCCATCTCAGACACCCACTCCCACGAGCTCACGCGCCCGGCCAACTTCGACTACCTGCGTGGCGGGCCGGTCGAAGCGGTAGATGCGGTCGAGTGCCGCCTGGTCGAGGGCTGAGGGCTTGCCGTCGAACACGACGACACCCTGGGCGATGCCGACGATGCGGTCGCAGAACTGCTTCGCCAGGTCGATGGCGTGGATGTTGATCAGGGTCGGCACGCCCTCGTCGCGGGCAACCCGGGCCAGGTCTTCCATGACCTGCTCCGCCAGCTCCGGGTCGAGGCTGGCGACCGGCTCGTCGGCGAGGATCAGCTTCGGCTGCTGGGCGACCGCCCGGGCAATCGACACGCGCTGCTTCTCGCCGCCGGAGAGGCGGTCGGCGCGCTGCTTCGCGCGATGGAGCATGTTCACGCGCTCCAGGCTGCGCACCGCGATCTCGCGCTGCTGCCGGTTGAAGTAAAAGAAAAGACTGGCGATGCCGTCGCTGGCTGCCAGTCTTCCGGTGAGCACGTTGCTCATGACCGAGAGTCGTTCTACAAGGTTGTATTCCTGCCAGATGAAGCCGATTTGCTGCTGATGCTTTCGCAGCTCGGCGCCGCTCATCGTCGCGGTGTCGGCGCCGTCGAGGATGACGGAGCCGCTGGTCGGCCGTTCAAGGCCGTTGATGCAGCGCAGTAGCGTCGACTTGCCGGCGCCCGAGCGCCCGACGACACCGATAATCTCGCCCCTGTCGACTGAGAGGCTGATCGACTTGAGCGCCTCGTACCCATTCGGATACACGAGCCTCAAGTCCTTGATTTGGAGCATAGGCCACCTCCTACATTCAATGCTTGCAGCAAGCCTCTAAAGGGCTGCTAGTCGCAGCGGGTTCTTGACCGCAGCCGGTTTGCGGCCGAACGGACGAATCTGACTGCTGCCTTCAAGCTAGGAGTGGGCCTTTATCCGCGAATTAACGGGCGTTAGCGGTCGGTTAACGTTCCTGATCTAACGTGGCGCCATGAGTGAAACAATTTCAGCCCCGAGTCTGGACGGCCTGCTCACCCGCATCCGCTACCGTCCGGCCGGCTTCAACCCCGTCGAGGGCCGCATTGCTACCGCGATCCTCGAAGACCCGCGCCGCGTCTCACGCGAGTCGATCGTCGATTTCGCCCGGCGAACGTCCGTAAGTACGGGCTCGGTTGTCCGATTTGCGAAGCTTCTGGGCTTTCCCGGGTTCCATGACCTGAAGCTCGCAATCGCTGAGTCCGGCGCCGAACCAGCGCCTCCGGCGGACGAGAGTCATCGCTCGCGGTTTCATCGCTACATGGACCAGCAGGTGAAGTCGATGCTCTTCGCAGCGGCGCAGGTCGACCCGATGTCGGTCGAAATGGCCGCCTCAGCCCTCTCCCGCGCGCGCCGCGTCGACCTCGCCGGCGCCGGGGCATCGACCGTCGTCACGCAACAGCTGCTGTTCTCGCTCACTCTGCTTGGCCTCCACGTCCGCTTCCTGCCGGACTCCGCCGAGCAAGGCGCCGCCGCTGCCTTCGTCGGTCCCGGCGACGTGCTGCTCGCCGTTTCCTTCAGCGGCCGTACCCGCGCCACCGTCGATGCGGCCGCCCGCGCCTCGAAGGCCGGCGCCACCGTCATCGTCCTCACCTGCAACCGCCGCGGCCCGCTCCTGCGCCACGCATCGGTGGCCATCGTCCTGGACGCCCGCCAGGCCCGCACCGAGGTTGAATGGCCTCTGCGCACCGCGATGCTTGCCGTCGCCCGTTCCCTCAGTCTCTACGTCGCCGATGAGTTCTCGCAGGAAGAGCTTGGCAACCGCCGCGGTACCTGGGCCAGCGGCCGCTTCGGCCTGCGCTACGACGACAACTAGTAGAAGAGCCTGCCCCAGCCCGTCGTGTGCTCGACGGACGTAGGGACAGCGCCTAAAGGCGCCGTCCCTACGAGGGCATGGCGATGCCTTGTCACCTCGGTGTGGGGCGTAGACTCGCGTTACACATTTTGAGCACTTGATAACAATCGTTCTTCGGCCAAGACTTAGTGCGTCGAATCAGACAGAGGGAGTAGTTATATGGTCACGCTCGGCTCGAAAGAATTCCTCAGCTACGTCGACCCCGAGAAAGGGACGATCGACCGCCGCATCTTTAGCGACCCCGACATCTACCAGCTCGAGCTGGAGCGGATCTTCGCCCGCGCCTGGAACTTCATGGCGCACGACTCGATGATCCCGAACCCGGGCGACTTCTTCATGACCTACATCGGCGAAGACCGCGTCATCGTCGTCCGCGACAACGAGGGCCTGCCGCAGGTGCTTGTGAACAGCTGCCGCCACCGCGGCAACGCCGTCTGCCGCGCCGAAGAGGGCCACGCGACCTCCTTCATGTGCACGTACCACGGCTGGACCTACGATCTGAAGGGTGCACTCGTCGGTGTTCCCGGCTTCAAAGAGGTCTACCACGAGGAGCTCGACCGCGAGAACTGGGGCCTGATCAAGGCCGCCCAGGTCGAGACCTATAAGGGCTTCATCTTCGCCAACATGGACCCGGATGCTCCGGCGTTCCTCGAGTACCTCGGTGACGTCGGCCGCATGGCGATCGACATGGTCGCCGAGAAGGGTGAAGAGATCGTCTGCGTCGGCGGCGTCCAGAAGTACATCATCCCGTGCAACTGGAAGTTCCCGGTCGACAACGTCTGGGACTTCTACCACGGCCTTACGCACCAGTCGGCGCAGCAGGCCGGTTGGCAGCGCAGCCCCCAGCGCAAGGCGGGTGATATCACCAGCCAGATTCGCATCCCAACGATGAACTTCCTCGGCGAATACGGCCACGCCTATGGTGGCCCGGAGAACCGCGACACCAACGCGCTGAAGACAGTGCGCTACCAGGGCTGGCGTGAGCGGCCTCAGGCGAAGCGCGCGTTCGGCCCGCTGATCGACCGCCTGCCGACCAGCCACCCACACGTCTTCCCGAACTTCTGGGTCACCAGCCCCGGCCTCGCCCAGGTCAGCCTTCGCCTGCCGAAGGACCCCGGCCACACCGAGATCTGGTGGTTCACCTTCGTCGACAAGACGATGCCGGAGATGCACAAGGAGCAGCGCAACCAGGCGATGCACACCTTCGGGCCTGCCGGTCTCCTCGAGCAGGACGACGGCGAGAACTGGGGCCAGAGCACGCGCGGCATGGTCGGAGCGGTGGCGAAGAACTTCCCGCTCAACTACCAGATGAACCTGATGAACGGCGAGGTCATCCGCGATGAGCTCAGCCCGCCGCGCAT
>JBFWZE010000112.1:0-3730 GCA_050185685.1 Dehalococcoidia bacterium | reverse complement strand
AGCCGGGACGTCCCCGTCCCGGCGGCCATCGCGCGAGGACGTCTCATGACAAGGGCGATGATTGCACCCACGTAGCCGGGGCTTTCCAGCCTCGGCGTCGTCGGGGCAAGACGTCTCATTGCGAGGCTAACGGTGACACCCAAGTAGCCGGGCGTCCCCGTGCCGGCGGCTATCAAGGTCCCGGACGTTTCCGAACGCATATGGCAGACGGCGGACCATATCGAAGGGACCCGGGCTTAGAGACCTGCTGACGCACGGGCGCAGCCCCGGCCTGAACGCCGGGGCTGCGCCCGTGATTTGCAGCCCGTTTTCGCTAGTCCATCAGGTACGAGAGCAGCGCCTCGCTGTACTCGTCCGGCTTCTCCCACTGCGGCCAGTGGCCGGTGCCCTTCACCTCATAGAACTTTGCGCCCAGGAGGTCGGCGCAGTACTCGCCGTAGTCGGGGCCGCGGCCGGGGTTGAACTCGCCGTACATCACCAGCGTGTCCGTCTTCCAGCGCTCCTTCACCTCTTCTTCGGTGTAGGGCGTCGCGCCGGTGCCGATCATGCCCTCCGTCTCCGGTGTCATGCCGAAGACACGGCGCATCGACTCGTTCACCTCCGGCACCATGTAGAGGCGCTGGCGGATCCGGATCATCTCTTCGTTGATCGCGTCGTCGTTGTGGACGAGCCAGAGCAGGCGCTTGTGGATGTTCTCGTAGCTGGGGTCGGCGACGGCGGCGCGGGACAGCTCGAAAAGGTTGCCCTTGAAGGGCTGCTCTTTCCACTCGGTGCGCTTCGTCTGGATGTTGCCCATGCCGTTGAGGATGATCTTGTTCACCCGCTCGGGGTACCGCATGCCGATCTCGAAGCCAATGCTGGCGCCCATCGATTCGCCCTCATAGTGCGCCTTCTCGTAGCCCAGCGCGTCGAGCAGGTCGACGAAGCCGGCGGCCTGCTGCACTGACATGTGCGGCCGGTCGATGCCGTCCTTCGAGCTGAAGCCGTGGAACAGCGCGTCGACGGCGTAGACGTGGAAGTGCTTCGCCAGCTGCGGCAGCGTCCGCGCATAGGTGTCGACGTGGCCGCCGATGCCGTGGTAGAGAAAGAGCGGCGGCCCGTCGCCCATCTCGAGCACGCGGTGGTGCCACTTTGGGCCCTGGACAATGCGCGTCTGGCTGCCGAGCAGCTCTACCGCGATCGTGCTCCAGTCGCTGAGGGGCCGTTCTTTGACTTCGTGCTTGAGCTTGAGATGCTCCGCCATGCTTCCTCCGTTGCTGCCTATAGATAGTCCTCAAAGAGGATTAATTCGCGGCCAACAATAGGGAGGGACGGCTGCGGCGTCAAGCAGGCGGGACTGGACTACTGCTCGTCGGTGGCGAAGTACATGCGGCCGGTGATCGTCGTGATTAGGCGCAGCAGCTCGCCGCGCTCCTCCGGCGTGAAGCCATCGACGAGGCCCTCGACGATCTCGGCGAAGCCTTCGTTGATCGGCTGCCAGCGCTCGCGCCCCTTGTCCGTGACGCAGACCAGCTTGGCGCGCCGGTCGCCGAGCTCTGTCTGCCGCGTGACCAGCCCCGATTCTTCCATCAGGTCGACGAGCTTCGTCATGCGCTTCGGGTCGAGCTGAAGCTCTGAGGCGAGCTGCGACATCTTCATCGGCCCGTTCTCGAGCAGCAGCCGCAGGATCTTGCGGCGTCCCGGGTTCACCTCGAGGTGCTTCATGCGCTCGGTGAGCCAGTCGTAGTAGCGGCGGCTGAACACGCCGAGCTCTTCGCCGAGCTGAGCGACGTCTGTGAGATGGGCTTCCTTCGGCGCGCGGGTGGTCATGTTCACGACTATACAGGTTAAGACCTATTTCTCGGGGCGACGGAAGCCAGGATGGTTAAGACAAATACTTGCATTCGTTGCGCGGGCAACTACTATTGCCTTTACAACTATCCGTTTTGGGGAGGATTGACGATGACTCTCGCGTACCGCAACGAAGAGCTGCTCCACATGGTCGACCCGAAGAACGCCACCGTGGACCGCCGCATGTTCTACGACACCGACATCTACCAGCTCGAGATGGAGCGCATTTTCGCTCGCTCCTGGCTGTTCATGTGCCACGACACCCAGATCCCCAACCCGGGCGATTTCTTCATGACCTACATGGGCGAAGACCGCGTCATCGTCGTGCGCGACAACGACATGCAGCCCCAGGTCCTCGTGAACAGCTGCCGGCACCGCGGCAACGCTGTTTGCCGCGCCGAGGAAGGGCACGCGACGTCGTTCATGTGCACTTACCACGGCTGGACCTACGACCTGAAGGGCAACCTCGTCGGCGTCCCGGGCTTCAAAGAGGTTTATCACGAAGAGCTCGACCGCGAGAACTGGGGTCTGATCACCGCTGCGAAGGTCGGCACCTACCACGGCTTCATCTTCGCCAACATGGACGAAGAGGCGCCGGAGCTCGACGAATATCTCGGCGAAGTCGGTCGCATCAGCCTCGACATGCTGGCCCAGCGCGGCGAAGAGATGGTCATGATCCCCGGCGTCCAGAAGTACATCATCCCGTGCAACTGGAAGTTCGCCGTCGACAACGTCTGGGACTGGTACCACGCCAACGTCGCCCACGCTTCTGCATTCCAGTCCGGCTACGGCGTCCCGCGCCGCGGCACCAGGGGCGGCGCTGCGGTCCCCGACAAGAAAGAGCCGCCGATCAACCGCCTCGCCTGGAAGCAGGTCGTCGCCCTCGGCGAGTACGGCCACGCGATCAGCGGTCCGTGGTACAGCAAGGAAAACCCGGGCACGATGGCCGTCATCGACGAGAGCTGGCGCGACCGCCCGGCCTCACAGGAACTGCTCGGGCCCGTTGGCCTCAAGTCCCGCGGTCACCCGAACATCTTCCCGACGATGTGGATCACCGGCAACCAGATCAGCCTGCGTCACCCCAAGGGCCCAAGCCACACTGAGATCTGGTGGTTCACGCTGATCGACAAGGAGCAGGAGGCAGAGACGCGTCAGCTGATCGCCGCCCGAGCTAGCCACACCTTTGGGCCCGCCGGCATGCTGGAGCAGGAAGACGGCGAGAACTGGGGCGAAAGCACGAAGGCGGCGAACGGGACGATCAGCATGCGCTACCCCCTGAACTTCGCGATGAACAATGGCCTCGCCCAGGTCATCAACGAAGAAGGAGCGCCGCCTCACGTCGAGACCAGCGTCAACGAGCACGCTCAGATCTGGCTCTACCGTGCCTGGTCGGAGTGGATGGCTGCCGACAACTGGGCCGCACTGAAGGCGAACCACTCCTCGGTGCCGCGCGACACGCTGTAAGCGGATTCAGGTAAAGTCGAGGCCGGGGCAGTTCGTCCCGGCCTCGTTGTTTGTATAAGGAGCACCCCATGCCCGAAGGCGACATCAGCCTGTTCGATGCGCTATCGACCCAGCGCGCCATCCGCAGCTACAAGCACGAGCCCGTGCCGCGCGACGTCCTCGCGAAAATCATCGAGTACGCCACGAAGGCGCCGAGCGGCGGTAATAGTCAGCCCTGGGCGTTCATCGTCGTCGACGACCGTGAGAAGATCCGCGCCCTCGGCGACATCGCCCGCGTCCAGTTCGCCGCGATGTACGAGAACGCCATGAAGAACGTCCAGCCCGGCGACCCGCCGCCACTACCCCGTCTCAAGCTCATGGTTGAGGACTTCGACAACATCCCGGCGATCGTCTACCCCTGCCTCGTGAAGCCGGAACGCAACCCGACCGGCGCCGG
>JBFWZE010000111.1:8991-12442 GCA_050185685.1 Dehalococcoidia bacterium | reverse complement strand
GAAGGCTTGCCATTTCGCCCCGTTCGGCAAAGAATGCTCCCCGGTGCCGCTTGCAGATGAGCGGCGGAAGCGTCAGAGGGAGTTCTCATGGATCTGGGTCTCGAGGGTAAGGTCGCTATTGTCACCGGCGGCAGCAAAGGCATCGGCTACGCGAGCGCGATGTCGCTGCTGGGAGAGGGCGCGAAGGTCCTCATCGCCGCACGAAACCCCGATGACCTGGACAAGGCGGTCGCGAGCGCGGGCAACGACGCGGAAGGCCGCATCAAGGCCATCTCCGCCGACCTGAGCCGGATCGAGGACATCCGCCGCATCGCTCAGCAGTGCATGGACAGCTTCGGCCGCATCGACATCCTCGTGAACAACGCCGGCAGCGCGCGCATGGGCAACTTCGTCGAGATCGGTGACGACGCCTGGGAAGCCGACTGGGGCCTCAAGTTCTTCGGCTACGTCCGCATGGCGCGCGAGGTCTACCCTCAGATGCTGAAGCAGGGCAGCGGCGTGATCGTCAACATCATCGGCGGCGCTGCCTTCCACCCCACGGCGGACTACATGGTCGGTGGCTCCGCGAACCTTGCGCTCAATCACTTCACGAAGGCCCTCGCGAAGGACGGCGCCGCGAAGGGCATCCGCGTCGTCGGCATCAACCCCGGGCTGATCGCAACCGAGCGCATGGAACGCCGGGTCGAAAACGCGCGCAACGCCGGCATCAGCCGCGACGAGTTCCTCAAGACCGCATCGCCTCTCGGCCGGCCCGGCGACCCGTACGAGATCGGCGACGTTGTGAGCTTCATGTGCTCCAACCGCGCCGGCTTCATCACCGGTGCCAACCTGACGATCGACGGCGGCGCCAACCCCTCGATCATGGGGTAGACGCGTCGAGCCCGGGGAGGTCGCGATGCAGCCGATGCCGAGCACGATGATGGACGGCCCGCTGTTACTGCGGGACATCCTCTGGCGCGCCGAGAAGCTGCACGCCTCCCGCCCGCTCGTCACCGCCCGCGAGTCTGGCCCGCCGTCGCGTTCGACCTACGGCGAGATGGCGGCGCGGGCGAGGCGTCTGGCCTCGGCGCTGGCGAAGGCGGGCATCGGGCCGGGCGATCGCGTCGGTACGTTCGGCTGGAACACGCAAAGCCATCTCGAGTGCTACTTCGCGATCCCCTGCATGGGCGCGGTGCTGCACACGCTGAACGTGCGTCTCTTCGTCAGCCAGCTCGAGTACATCATCAAGCATGGCGGCGACCGGGTTATCTTCTGCGATCGCTCCGTCTTCGCCACGCTGAACCAGCTCGCCGGCAGGCTGCCCGAGGTGCAACTCGTCGTGCTGATGAACGAAGGACCGGAGCTCGAAGCATCGGGCTTCGAGGTAGTCGACTATGAAGCGTTCCTCGCGACCGGCGACGACGGCTTCGAATGGCCCGACCTCGACGAACGCGCGCCCGCCGGGATGTGCTACACGTCGGGGACCACCGGCAACCCGAAGGGCGTCGTCTACAGCCACCGCTCCCTCGTCCTCCACGCCCTGATCTCGGTACAGCCAAACCTGATCGACATCGCCGAGCACGACACGGTGATGTCGGCGGTACCGATGTTCCACGTCAACGCCTGGGGCCTGCCCTTCAGCTGCACGATGGCCGGCGCCTCCCAGGTCTTCTGCGACCGCTTCCTCGACCCCGGCCGGCTCATCGACCTGATCGAGCGCGAGCACGTGACGATCACGGCCGGCGTGCCGACGATCTGGCTCGGCGTGCTCGACATCCTTCAGCGCAGCGGCCGACGTCTGCCGAAGCTGGAACGCATCATCAGCGGCGGCGCGGCGACACCTGCGGCCCTGATCGCCGGCTTCGAGCCCCTGGGCATCGAGGTGCTGCATGCCTGGGGAATGACCGAAACGTCCTCGGCCGCGACGATCGCGCGGCTGCCCGCGTCGATGGCCGCAGCGCCGGCAGATGAGCAGCTCGCCGTGCGCGCCCGCCAGGGACCGATTGCACCGACGTTGATGGGGCGCATCGTCGATGTCGAGACCGGCGCCGAGCAGCCGTGGGACGGCGTTGCGGTGGGGGAGCTGCAGGTGAAGGGCCCGACCGTCACCGGCGTCTACAACAGCGGCCTCGCCGGGGACGATCGCTTCGACGGCGGCTGGCTGCGTACCGGCGACGTGGCGACGATCGATGAGAACGGCTTCGTTCAGATCGTCGACCGCACGCGCGACCTGATCAAATCGGGCGGTGAATGGATCTCATCCGTCGATCTGGAGAACGCGATCATGGCGCATCCCTCGGTGCTCGAAGCGGCCGTCGTCGGGCTGCCGCACCCGCGCTGGCAGGAGCGTCCCGTCGCAGCCGTCGTTCTGCGTCCGGACTGCGCCTGCAGCCGTGACGAGCTGCGCGACTTCCTGGCCGGCCGCATCGTCCGCTGGCAGCTGCCGGACGAGGTCGTCTTCCTCGAGGTCATCCCGAAGACCAGCGTCGGCAAGTTCGCGAAGACAGAGCTGCGCGAGCAGCTTGCCTACGTTGCGCAGGCCTGGACGCAGTAGACAGAAGATCCGCCAAAGCGGGCGCGGCTTGAGGCCCCGGGCGATAGACTGTTAAATTAGAATAACAAGGCGGCTATCGAAGCCGCCTTCATCGCTTCCCCGACTTAACGAGAAACCGCCGTCAGCACGCGGCGCGGAGGTAACAATGAACGGCCACAGCAACGGCACGTCTGACACCGGCACTTTCGCCGTCAAGAAGGGCCTCGCCCAGATGCTCAAGGGCGGCGTCATTATGGATGTCGTCACGCCAGAGCAGGCGGTCATCGCCCAGGAAGCGGGCGCCTGCGCCGTCATGGCGCTCGAGCGCGTCCCCTCCGACATCCGCAAGGACGGCGGCGTCGCGCGCATGTCCGACCCGGAGATGATCGAGGGCATCATCAAGGCTGTGACCATCCCGGTCATGGCGAAGTCCCGCATCGGCCACTTCGTCGAGGCGCAGGTCCTCGAGGCGCTCGGCGTCGACTACATCGACGAGTCCGAAGTGCTGACGCCGGCCGACGAGGCGAACCACACCGACAAGACGAAGTTCAAGGTGCCGTTCGTCTGCGGCTGCCGCGACCTCGGCGAGGCGCTGCGCCGCATCTCCGAAGGCGCCGCGATGATCCGCACCAAGGGTGAGGCCGGCACCGGCAACGTCGTCGAGGCGGTCCGCCACATGCGCCAGGTCATGGCCGACATCCGCCGCATCCAGGGCATGCCGGACGATGAGCTCTACGCTGAGGCCAAGCGCCTGGGCGCCCCCATCGAGCTGGTCCAGGAGGTTAAGGAGCTCGGCCGCCTCCCGGTCGTCATGTTCACTGCCGGCGGCATCGCAACGCCCGCCGACGCCGCCCTGATGATGCAGCTCGGCTCCGACGGCGTCTTTGTCGGCTCCGGCATCTTCAAGTCGGAGCGCCCGGACGTCATGGCGAAGGCGAT
>JBFWZE010000111.1:0-8891 GCA_050185685.1 Dehalococcoidia bacterium | reverse complement strand
TTCGCTTCTGCTGGGCTGTACGGCTATGGCAGGTAGTCGAGCGGGTTGACGATTGCGCCGCCGGAGTGGACCTCGAAGTGGAGGTGGTTGCCGGTGGCGTAGCCCGTGCGGCCGCCGTTGCCGATGATTTCGCCCGCCGATACACGCTCGCCGACCGAGACGCTGATCTTCGAGAAGTGGGCGTAAAGGGTCTGCAATCCGTTGCCGTGGTCGATAACAACGTAGTAGCCGTAGGAGCAGCAGGCGTCGCCGCCGGCAAAGGTGACGACACCAGCCGCCGCTGCTGCAATCGGCGCGTTCGGGTTGCCGAAGAGGTCGACGTCTATGCCGAGCGGGTGGGCCGGGCCGTAGTAGCTCGAGATCGGGCCGGTGACTGGCCACATCAGACCGGCGCTGGAGCGCGGTCCGCTGGTCGTGCCACGGCTGCCGCCGCTGGAGCTGCCGGAACCGCTGCTGCCCGATGAGCCGCTGGACGAGGGCGTCGCCGTAGGTGCGGGAGCCGGCGTGGAGAAGCGCTTCGGGTTGGGAATGATCAGCTCTTTACCAATGGCAAGCGCGTTGGGGTCGCCGATGCCGTTTGCAGGCACCGCCATGATGTCCTCTGCGGTGACGCCGTAGCGCTCTGCGATCTCGATCAGGGTCTGAGCACTCAGCACGGTGTGGACGACCGCGGAGCCGGAGCCACCGCCGCTGCTGCTGGCACTGCCGCTGTTGCCGATGATCTGGCCGGCGAGAGGGATGCGGAGCTTCTGGCCAATCTGGAGGAGGTCGTCCTCGCTGACGATGTCGGGGCGGTTGCTCTGAACGAGCAGCTGCCAGGAAGTAACGTCGTCGTTGCCCTTGATGTTGAACTTGGTGGCGATGATGCCGAGGTTATCGCCCGGCTGGACCTCATATACACAGTAGAGAGGGCTGCTGCTCGGCTCGCAGGGCACGTTGGCCGGCGGCGTTGGCGTTGGAGTCGGCGTGCTGGTCGCCGCGGCCGGGATGGCGGTGTTGTTGTTACCGCTGCTCGGGGTGTTCTCCTGGCTGGAGGCGATCGCCGGCGGCGGCGTTGCGCCCTCGATCGGCTGGCGTAGCGCGATGCTGCCGAGGGTAGATGCGGACTGAGGTGTCGTTCCGCCGGGAGCGAGGCTTGCGCTCGACTGGCTGCCGCCCTGGGAGGCGAGTGCCTCTGATACGGCGGCGGAGACGGTTTCTTGCTGTCTCTGAACCGAGATCGCGGAAGAGGCGGTGAGACCGTCTGCCGGATCGGCGAGACCACTTGCGCGTGTAGACATGCGACTGGGCAAGAACGTGGCGTACAGGGCAGTCCCAAGTGCCATCGTAATGATGACTGCGTGGAAGAAGGGTCTGCGAATGCGCCTTGGAGAGTCTTGCCTCTGCGCTGTTACCGCTCGGCGGGTCTGGGGTCGTGGCCGGGGAAGGCCGCGTGGCGACTGTCGAATACTACGTTACCTCCGTTGTGGGGCAAGGCTCTCAGGCCCGTATCCCTCTCGTATCCTGGCGTAGTACAGCGCGTATCATACACCGGCCCGTCAACGCGAAATTGACTTTTGGGTTACAAGGTAGACGGATTTGTAATCTTCACAAGTCATTCGATGCAATCTATACCGCAGGCATGGGCGCGGCCGGTTTTACCTAGAATTGGTGTCATTTCAGACGTGATGTGAATCTGCGGAAACCTCTGATGCCTGGTCGGCAGGGATTATGACGTTTGGGAAATATTGGGGAGAACCCTGATGCCTTGCAAATCCCTCGCTGCTATACTCAGCCCGTTACCTGAAGAGTTCAGGGACGGCCGGATGGCTCCGGTCTCTACAAAATCCGCGCTTTGGGGAATTGGCGGGCTCGTCCGAGTGTGATTGGACGATGTCTCCCGGCGCCAAGACCACTTCGATCGTGAAGTGGAGCTATCCCTGCGGAGGTGCAGACAGGCTATGAAACCAACATGGAAACTACTGCCCGTTGTGGCTGCGGCTGCACTGGGACTTATGGCACTCGTGCCCGGGGGCGGTCTCCGGCCGGACGCCGCATCGGCGGACGTCCACGACATCACTGTTAACGACGCCACGGTTAACAGCGGCGAAACCGTCACTATTAATATTGATGCTGACCAGAACGATGGAAACATCTCGGTTTCCCTCTCGGGTGTCTCGAGCGGTACCTCGTACCTCCTGACCGTCACCGACTGCAACAACTGCGCGGACGAGGGCGACACCAACACCAGCTTCAGCATCAACTCGACGAACATCGCAGCGAACGGCAACATTGAGCTCGAGATGGACATCACCTGCACGGGTAATGACACCGTGAGCATCAATGCCAGCCAGGGCGATGTCTCGGACAGCGTTAGCGTTCAGTGCAACGCCAATACGACGCCCACCGTGACTCCCACCGTCACCGGCACGCCGCCGACCAGCACGCCGACTGTGACGACGACGCCGACGGGTGACACGATTACCCTCTCCGCCGTCCAGCCGAACCCGGCTTGCGGCCAGGCCGTCTTCCTCTTCGCGACTGTGAAGAACCAGGCCGGCGCCTTCGTCTCCGGCGCGAACGTCTCGTTCACCTCCAGCGGTGGCGGCAGCTTCAGCCCGACCTCTGCGGTCACCGTGACCGACGGCGTTGCATCGAGCACGTTCACCCCGCCGACCACCGGCAACACCACCGTGACGATCACCGCCACGACCAACGGCAAGACGGCTACCGCCAGCGTTCCGGTCAACTGTGGCTCCGCCGCGGCGACCTCGACGCCGGTCCCGCCGGCTGCGACTTCGACCCCGGTCAGCCAGGTCCGCCCGCCGAGCACCGGTGAGGCCGGCCTTGCCGACAACAGCAGCTGGAGCCTGTACGCCGGCATTGCCACGGTCATCGGTACCGTCTTCGCCGGCGCTGTCCTGGTGGCTCGCCGCCGGGCCTGAGACTCGCGGTCTCTGACCTCGTAATAATCGAAGCGGCTCCCGTCTTTCTTTCGAAGGACGGGGCCGCTTCGTGTTGTTATGCAAATTGGTTGCAAGCTTGCAAAGCCATTCCTTATTCTGATCTACAGGGCCTGCACAAGGCCCGCATTTATCACAGGGGTCTAGCAGATGACGCAGGATTTTGAGCCGGAGAGCCCATCGGGTTCTGGCGGCCCAATGGGAGGTCGCCCTCCCATCGCAATTATTGGCGCCGTAGTCGCCGTGGTTATCGTCGCGATTGTCGTCGTTGTTGCGCTCGCCAGTGGCGGCGGTGGCGATGATGACAACAACGGCAATGACCGTCCCGCATCGGTTTCAAGCCCGGCCGCTTCCGCCGGTCTGGCAACGCAGACGCTGCCGACGCCGGTTGGTACGCCGCTTGCCACCGGTGACACCATCGCGAACGCGCCGAACCTGACGAACGTCGGTGCCGGCGACCGCCTTGTCATTTCGAAGTACAACATCAACGCGCCGCTCAGCTACAAGACCGTCGGCGCGGACGGTGTCATGCCGAACCCGAATGGCTCCGACGATGTTGCCTACTACAACTTCGCAGCATGGCCCGGTAAGGGTGGTGCGCCGGGTCAGGGCGGCAACTCGGTCTTCGCCGGACACGTCGACTCCGGCCGGGTCGCCTGCAAGAACGGCACAGTGCCACCGCCGTGCCAGGCAGTGTTCTGGGACATCGGCAAGCTGGCAATCGGCGACGAAATCGAGGTCGTCATCGGGGCGAACACCTTCCGCTACCGTGTCAGCTCGAACGCGCCCGTGAACGCGGAAACCGGCGATTGGGACAGCATCGTCTCAGCGCGTGCCCAGGAGACCATCACGCTGATTACGTGTGGCGGCGACTTTAACCCAACAACTCGTGAGTACACCCACCGGCAGGTGGTAGTGGCGACCCGCATAACGTAGGTCGACAGGAGCAAGCCGTGCGAATGCCTGCACTTCCGACGAACGTCCCACGACTCGCTCTCATTGGTGTTGTTCCGGTCGCGGTCTTCCTGATCGCGGCCGCGATCAGCTTTGGCTCCGGCGGCGATGACGAGGAACCCCAGGCAATCGCCTCGACCGCCGTCCCGACAAAGGCAGTCGCCGCGGCGACGGCTGTACCGACCGCCGTCGCAACCCCGGCTCCCACCGCAACGGTGGTCGCCGACCGCACCGACTGCGCAGCCATCCGGGGGACTGACTACCGCTCTTCTACCGAGCGTGACTGGTTCAACAAGAATTGCACCGGCACCGCTGCCGCCTCCAGCGGTGGTAGCACTAGCGGTGGTGGCGGCAGCTCCGCTCCCTCTGGTGGCAGCAGCAGCACTGCCGGCGCCGGACCGAGCGGCAGCGGCGAGTACCCCCTCGGCGACCGCCTGGTCATCCCGGCCGCGGGTGTGAACGCCTCGGTCTCTGGCCGCAAGGTGGGCGGCGATGGCGTAATGCCGGACCCGATCGGCTACTTCAACGCTGTCTGGTACGACTTCAGCTCTCTCGGCCTCGGCGGGTACGTGACCGGCGGCAACCTTGTCGTCGCGGGCCACGTTGACTGCGCGCGCTGCCAGGGTGGCGGCCCCGGCCAGGCGGTGTTCTACAACACGCGCTACCTCCAGCCCGGCGACCGCATTCAGTACATCACCGCCGCCGGTCAGACCTTCAACTACGTGGTCTTTTCGAACGCCGACTACTCGCCGGATTCAGACTGGGCGGGCATTGTGAGTCCCGGCGCTGCCGATATCACAATCATCACCTGCACGGGTACGTTCTCCGGCGGCCATTACAACCTGAGGAACGTCGTCTTCGCCCGTAAGGCTTGACGACGCCTGCGTCTCATAGAAACGGCCCTTCATCGCGCAGGGCCGTTTTTGTTGCTCGGACTTAGGGCGCAGCCTTGCTATACTGAGAGGTGGAGAGGTGGCAGAGCGGTTGAATGCGGCGCTCTCGAAAAGCGTTATGCCGTGCAAGCGGCATCCAGGGTTCGAATCCCTGCCTCTCCGCCAGAATCAACAATGCTCCGATTGGAGCGACTGAGCCGCCCTTTATGGCGGCTCTTCTATTTCTGAGGGAAAGCGCCACTACCGGGCTGACGGCTCCTCTCCTACCATAGTCCTGCAATGAAAGCGGTCATCCCGATCTTCCTGATCGCCATCCTCGCCGGTGTCGCTGCCTTCATGCTGCTCGACCCGCTCAAGGACCGCGCGGCTGCCTACAAGGCTGAGAACGAGAGTGTTCTCGCTGAGCTCAAGCCGCCGCCCGTCGCCCAGATCGTCAGCACCGAGCACCGCTCCTACGAGGACGATGGCATTACGTCGATCCTGAACCGCGCGAAGGGCTGGACGCTGAACATCGTCTACGGCGTCCCGGAAGTCGTCACCGTCGAGAACGTCATCGAGTTCTACCAGGCGAATCTGCCTGCCGGCTGGACGGCTACGGTTACCGAGCGACCCGGCGGTGCTAACTCGACGACCGGCCAGCCGAACCCGCCGCTGCGCACGATGACCCTGGTCAACGGCAAAAAGCAGGCGACCATCGACCTCGAGAAGCTGAACCCCGGCGGGCCACACACCTACGAGATGGTGATCGACTACCAGGGCGTCGACGCAGCGAGTGACGACTAGCTAGGGTCTCCTGCGTTCAAAGATCGCGGCGCCGTCGTTTTCGAAGACCAGGCGGTAATCGGGCTCGACTCGCAGCGAATCGAGCAGGGCTCGGCAGCAGTCGAGCGCCTGGCGGTTGAAGAAGGTCGCGCCGGCCGCGGACTCGCCCTTTGGAACGTAGACATAACCCGGGCGCTGGCCACTGGACGCGAGCCAGTCATCAATACAGGCGGCGTTGCTGCCGGCACACACAGCCAGCTCGCGATAGCCCTCCTGAAGGCGGTCGAAGGCCGCGCCGCCGAGCCATTCGCCGCCCTGCACGGTCGAGATGCTGTTACGCGCTGCGAGTGCCGGGAACCATTCGCTCGGGGCGTCATTTGCCCACCGGTTCGCAGATGGGATGACGAGGAAGGTCGCATCGCTGTTTGTGTTCGTGGCGGACCAGGTCATTGCCTCGCGCTGTGTCCTGGGCAGGGCATGCAGAGGTGAATCGTTCCCGTTCGCCGAGACGACGGCTGCCACCGGCGCGTAGAGGACGAGGAAGAAGCCGGTCGCGGCAAGCGCCCACTTCGATGCGGCCTGCTCTCCCTCACGACGCAGCAGCGGCCAGACGACCTCGACGAGGCCGATCGTTGCCAGCAGCGCCAGCGGCAGCGTGCTCACGGTAGCGGCCTTGCGTGGGTCGAGCACGAAGATGACGAGGAGCCAGAGCGGCAGCAAATGGCGCCGGTCGCGTATGGTCGCCAGCAGCCCGAGGAGCCCCAGGACGAGCGCGACCGGGAAGAGCATGTCGTCGGTGAACCGCAGCATGAGTGGCGCGAACAGGACGACCGGCGAGTGACCGCCGGACTGCAGCGCCGACAGCAGTGGGTCGAAGCCATGACGCAGCAGGACGCTGACGTACCACGGCGCCGTAAGCAGCGCGACGCCGGCTGCGAGGATCGCCGCGTTCGGCAGCATCTGAGGCTGTCTGCGATGCCACAGCGCGAAGAAGAGGGTGCTGAAGGCTACGAACCAGCCCATCTCCATGTGACAGAGCACGCTCAGCGCCGACAGCACGACGGCGGGTCCGAGGTGCGAGCGCTTGCCGTCGCGGAACAGCTCGTACGTCTGCCAGAGGGCCAGCGTCGCGAAAAAGAAGCCCGGCGAGCGCGTCAGACCGCCGCCGACGACCTCCCAGTTGAAACTGCGAGGGACCGAGACAAAGAGCAGCGTTGCGAGGCTGGCGTACAGGGGCTTCGTGAGGATCGAGCGCGCCAGCAGCCAGAACGCGGGCACGGTGAGGATGCTGAAGAGCAACGGCAGGTAGATCAGGGTGTCGAGGCTCGAGATCCCAGAGACATCGCTGGCCGCCGCGGCTGCGTAAAAGGGCACCGGCGGGTACGCGAAGGGGATGTCGCCGCCGTTGTAGCTCGTGAACTCCGGCAGCGCGTAGTTCCCGACCTTGATGTCCTCGACCATCGCCAGGAACATGCCGCCGTCGTTCAGCGGGAAGCCGTCGCCCGCAGTGACCACGGCGAGACGGATCATGACGCCGAGGGCCAGTGCCGCCGCAAACACCGTCACCGGCGCCAGCCGCGCGCTCGCGAGGCCCCTCAGCGCCTCGTAGGGACGAGGCAGTGCAGCGGCGGACGTGCGGGAGGAACGGCGGATAGACTCAGCCACGTCCTAATAGTCGGCAGGACGGTTAGGGTCGTGTATCAGGGGATCGCTTACGGCCGAGTCGTAGAAGCGGCCACAAGATTATGCATCCTGAGCCCTCAGGCGAAGGATCTCCCAGCGGATAACGGCCTCCGACGTGGCGACTGAGAGTCGATGTCCTGATCGCGCAGCAGAGCTAAAGCGCTGCAGCTACATTTTTCACTCGCTCGCCTTCACAGCATGGCCGCCGAACTCGTTGCGGAGGGCGGCGATGAAGCGCATGGCGTAGGAGTTGTCCTGGCGCGAGGTGAAGCGGGCGTAGAGGCTGGCGCTGATCGCCGGGACGGGGACTGCGCGCGCGATCGCCTCGTTCACCGTCCAGCGGCCCTCGCCGGAGTCGTCGACGTAGCCGCGCAGCTCCGAGAGGTCGCCGTCCTTCTCGAAGGCGAGGTTCGCGAGCTCGAGCAGCCAGGATTGGACGACGCTGCCGTGGTTCCAGAGCGACGACACCGCCGCCATGTCGTAGTCGTACTCCGAGGCCTGCAACAGTTCGAAGCCCTCGGCGTACGCCTGGAGCATGCCGTACTCGATGCCGTTGTGGACCATCTTCGCGAAGTGGCCGGCGCCGGACGATCCGACGTAGGCGTAGCCCTTCTCGGCGCCGAGGGCCTTGAGCAGCGGCTCGACCGTCTCGAAGGCGCCGCGCGGGCCGCCCGCCATGAGACAGAAGCCGTTCTGCAGCCCCCAGATACCGCCCGAGACGCCGCAGTCGAGCATCGTGATGCCCTTCGATGCGAGCTTCTGCGCGCGGCGGACGGAGTCGTGGTAGTTGCTGTTGCCGCCCTCGACCACAATGTCGCCGCTGCTCAGCAGGCCTGATAGCGTGTCGAGGGTTTGCTGCGTCGGCGCGCCGGAGGGCACCATCACCCAGACGATGCGCGGTGCCTCCAGGGACTGGACCAGCGCCTCGAGGGTCGGCACCTCGCTGACCGCGGGGTTGGCGTCGAAGCCGACGACCTCGTGGCCGGCGTTGCGCAGCCTCGCCGCGATGCCGTTGCCCATGCGTCCCAGGCCGATCAGTCCAAGCTTCATCCCGCGCCTCCAGTTACTCGAATGTCTGCTTCGAGTGTAGGCCCTAGCGCGGCCGCCGGACCGACGGCGGCGTTACTACAGCGCGACAGTCAGGGCGTTCGTTGTCAGGTAGAGGCCGACGACGAGGATCACGGCGGCGCTGAGCATCGGCACCGCCTGCACCCAGCGGTTGCTGAACGGCAGCGCGGCCAGCCTGCCGATGCGCCCAGAGCCCTCGAGCAGCCGCTTCGCGTAGACGAGGGCGATGCCGATCGACGTGAGCACGACGGCGAGACCAAGGCTGAAGGCGGTGATCAGCACAAGCCCGTACTCGACGCGGTCGAGGGCGATGGCGCCGAGCATGACGACGAGGGCGGTGGGGCAGGGCAAGATGCCGCCGGAGATGCCGAGCAGGATGAGGCCTTTCAGCCCGGGCGCCGTGACTTCGTGCGTGTGGCCGCCGGGGCCATGGTCGTGCGCGGGCGCGCGGCCGGGGGCGTAGACGACGTAGGGCAGGCGCTCGCCGTGCGTGTGACTGTGCGCGGCGCCGTCGTGCGAATGGACCCCTCCATGGGAGTGGGCCTCGCCGCCGTGACTGTGGAGTGCAATGACGGTCGTGCGGCGGAAG
>JBFWZE010000110.1:3245-12447 GCA_050185685.1 Dehalococcoidia bacterium | reverse complement strand
GTAACCCGCAACAGGGGCGACTGGCCCGGCAAATCCTGCGTCACAGGGCACCTCGATGCATGGAAGCGGCCGGCTCGCTCAGGGCCAGCGCGGTCAAAGATGGAAGCGGGATCGGTGAGGGAACCAGGGTTGCCGGCTGGTTACGCCACTTTTGTAGCTCTTCATCCCGAGGCGCGCCGCCGCAGGACTCCTTCTTCACTTCGGGCGATTCGTGCCCAAGGCGATAGCTGGAGTCGAGCTGACAGCCCACCCAGTTCGACGCATCGACCACGATCGGCTCGGCGATAGCAACGACGAGCACGACGATGCCGACAATCGCCGCAAGGAAGGCAAGCATGAAGGCGCCCCGGAAGCCGAAGCGGGCCTGGTGGATAAATCGAGCATCGAGCACTCGAGAAGCGGACGCAGAGGCGTTCTCGGTCGGCGCGACCTTGACCCGGAAGTCGAAGGTCTCTGCCGCGCCGAGCCAGCGGCTTCGCTTCGCGCCGACCTTCAGGTGGAAGAGCGCCTCCTGCGCCGGGTCGAGCGTGCGCATTTTCGGGATTTTCACGCGCACCTTGCCCTCAGGGTCTGAGGCGGTGACGACGGGAGTCAGGGGCAGGTCGCCCGTGTTGATAATCGTGAGGTCGTACACCCGGTTGGGGCCCTCGGCCTGCGGCGGTGTCAGTCTCGCCTCGAAGGTCGAAACGCCGGTGATCGAGAGCAGACCACCGACCTGCACCGCGTTCTCGGGCGAGCTCTGAGGGATGACACGGAGCCGGTACTCGTAGTCGCCGGCCGGCCAGCCGCTGCCCGTGTTCGGTGACAGGCGCAACGGGATCTGCGAGTTCGCACCCGGGTCGAGGCGGAACTCCGTCATCGACAGGGCATACCACTCTTCGGGGATGCCCTCCATCGAGATCGTGTAGCGCTCCATCAGCTTGCCGCGATTTCGGATCGTCACGATCGCCTGGGCGGAGACGTCGTTGGGCCCGAACTGGAAGTTCGTGCGCGGCGCCAGGGTGACATCCGGCGGCGTGTAGAGGCTCTCCGGCGGTGGCGGAGGAGGAGGCGGCGGTGATGCAGGCGGTGGTGGCGGCGCCGCGGAAGGGGTCATCGGCGGCGGAGGAGGCGGCATCGGTGTCGGTGTCGAGGCTACGGGCGGCCTGTACGCCGGAGCCGGCGTCGGGACCGGGGTCGGTGTCGGCACAGGCGCGGTGAACACCGGCGGTGGCGGTGGAGGCGGAGGAGGCGCTTTGGGCGCCGGCGCCTGGATCGACAGCCAGCCGGAGGTCTCAGCGGTTACGTCGAACCCGTCGACCCTGACTTTCACGTCCCACGGGTAGTCCGCCTGCTTTGCCCCTGAAGGCGGGTGCAGCTGCAGCTCCGTCTCGATCGACTGACGCGACGGGACGCGGACGCGGGCGTTGATCGTGAACCACGACCGGTCGAGCCCTTCGAGGGAAATCGCATAGTCCGCGGCCTTGTCGCCCGGGTTACGAATCGTCAGCGTCAGGCGCTCCACGCTCGGCCCATCGCTCGTCATGATCACGAGCCCAGGACGAACCGAGACGACCGGCGCTGGCGGCGGGTCCACCGGCGGCGGAGGCGGGTCCACCGGCGGCGGAGGCGGGTCCACCGGCGGCGGAGGCGGGGGTGGTGGAGGAGGCGCAGGCACCGGTTCCGGAATTGGAGGCAGTGGCTCTGGCTCGGGTACGACCGCAACAGGCTCCTCGACCTCAGGCTCGATGACGAGCGGAGGAGGAGGCGGAGGAGCCGCAGATGCTTCTACGACCGGAGGAGGAGGCGGAGGCGCAGAGGCTTCGACGACCGGCGGCGGAGGTGGCGGAGGCGCGGATGCCTCGACCATCGACGGCGGAGGAGGAGGTGGCGGAGGCGCGGATGCCTCGATGACCGGCGGCGGCGGAGGCGCAGATGGCTCTACGACCGGAGGCGGGGCTGGCGCAGCGCCGAGCACCTGCAGGCTACAGAGCAGACCGGTGCTGGCGTCGCCGGCGCTTGCGGTTATCTGGACCTTGTGGGTGTCGGTGCCGGCGTCTCCGGGCACGGTGACGAAGAGCGTTGCGCTGCGCTGCTCACCGGGGAAAGCGCGCCGCCGCGAATCGAAGTCAACCCGATACCACTCGTCCGGGATGCCGGCGATCGAGACTGACTGGACCTGGGCTTCTTCGCTGCTGTTCTCGAGCGTAATGAGAAAGACTGCCTGCTCACCCGGCTGGATGCTGTGCATCTCGGGAGCCACGGAGAGGCGGAGTGCGGGAGATTGCGGGAGTTGCTGCTCGACCACGTCGGCTCAGTATGCCCTTCCAGCCGCGCTTTGCACTACGAGCCTAGCGTGCATCGATGGCTTGCAGAGCAGAGAGGGCGACGTTAACACCAAATTCGAGAGCGCTGCGCACGACCTCGCGCTGGAAGACCTGGTCGCCGCGGCGGCCCGACCACGCGCAGCCGTAGTCGCGAGGTGATATTAGAAGGTTTTTGCCCCAGACGATCTCCTTCGTCGCGAAGGCGCCTTCCGGCGCCGCGCCGAAGACGCTGTGCGCACCTAGGACAAACTGTTCAGACGTCGGGGCGTTTCCCTTGCCGGGGAGCTTCTTGAGGACCGACTGCACCATTTCTGAGCCGCGGCCGCAGGCATCGACGAAGAGCCATGCACCCGCCTCATGCTGTTCCGCGAGGCGGTCGACGAGCGCGTCCGGCATTGCCGTCTCGCTGTTGCCGGAGACATAGAGCAGCTGAGCACCAGACGGTATCGAGCCGTCGGAGGTCTGAGTGACGCGGCCTCGGAGACCGGCTTGCTCGAGCTCGCGGAGGAGGAAGTGAAGCCCCAGCTCATGGCTCGGCGCCATTCCGCCCGGCTCGTGCGTGATCCAGGCGACAGAGAGGTCCCGCGGTGCTCGCGTCTGCAGTCTCGGCCGGAAGCGAGCATCGATCTCGCCGGCGCCGGGTACCCAGGGATTCGGCGCTCCAATGATCGGCCCCGTCTTCCCATCGAGACGAATACGGGCAAGCTCCAGCGCCGATACTTCCGGCTCCGAGTTCATCGACCGCAGCCGGAAGTCCTCGAGGATGCGCGCGCGGGTGTCCTTCTGGCCGTTGGAGCTGGGAGGAATGCTTTCGACGTAATCGACGGCGATGTAGGCGGTCCCTGAGCGGGCGCTGATTGCGACGTGCTGGCGCTCGGGGACGACGATCAGGTTGCCAACCGTGTCTACCGCAACGCCCGGCTCGATGACAACGGTGTCACTCGGAGGGTCGGTGGGAAGCACTTCAAGCCCATAGGCGATGCCGCTTCCATGCAGGGTCAGGAGGTGAAGTTCCTGATGGCGCCTGTGGTAGTCGTGCGCCGTTGCCCAGGTATCAACGTCTACTACCAGGCCAGTAAACGGATGAACTCTGACCTGAGAGCGAAGGTTCGTTTGATTCATCAGGGGCCCGAACCCTTACTCGCGAAAGGACACCGTATAAAGCACGTGGGCGGGTTTGTGCTTGCGGATTGTAGCATGAAGAATCGTCATATCAACGGCGCTCTGATTACAATCCAACGCGACGTTAAAAGTCATCGCATTTCCCGGCTGTAAGGACGTATTAAGTCCAAGACTTGAATCCGAACCTAGCACAAGACCCGGTGAATACTCAGTTATCATCACTTTTTGAGCAGTTACTATTTCGACCGCCATTCGCACGCCGCGCTTCGTTCCGCGCCATTGATGAAGCAGCAGCGCGTTCTTAACCAGCTTGCGAAACCGGTCGTCCGGCAGGGCGTCCAGGTGCTCCTCACCAACCCAGTCCGCCAGCAGCGCGAGCATCGGCGACGACGATACGGCGGGGTCAAACTGGTCCGGCAGGCCATTGACGTTGCGCTGGATCGGCGAGAGGACGTCCTCGAAGATCCGCAAGAAGCGGCCGAGGAAGGGGTCCTTCCAGTACAGCGCCGGCAGGTAGCGCAGATACGTGCTCGGCAGCAGGTACTCCTGCGCGTACGCGGGGAACTCGATCTCAGGTGTTTCGACTTCGCGCTCTGCCAGGGTCATTCTTCGATCACCTCTGCGAGCACGTAGCAGCGCCCGACGACGAGCAGGGCGTCTGACGGCGCCTGGATGCGCGTGATCTCCGCGGGGTCGCCGCGCCGCCGAAGCCGCACACGCTCGATGTAGACGACGCCGGGCAACCCCTGCAGTGCGCCCGCGACCTGCGACACCGTAATCGCGCCGCCGAAGCCGGTGTGGGTGGCGCCCATGCTTGTCGCCGTCGGGTGGAACAAGCGGCGCAGGCGTGCTGCTGCCGTCGCTTCAGCGAGATCGGTGTCAACGCCGCGCCGCACGTAGATATGCGCGTCGACCTCCGCCCAGACCAGCGGCGCCGGTTCAAGCTCGACCACCGTGCCGAGGCTCTTTCGGTCATCGAGGTGGTCGGCCAGCGCCTGAATCAGTGCGGGCGAAGGCGTCAGCATGTCCTGTGTGATCTCGGTCTGAGTCTCCGGCAGGCTCGGCGCAACGAGGAGGCGAATCACGCCCGGAATGATCTTGCCGTCCTGTACCGCCTCGACACAGCGGGCGCGGCCGACGCCGGTGACCTGGGTCGCGAGCAGCTCGTAGTCTTGCTGCGTAATCGCGGTCTGCGGGCGCTTCAGGACGCTGACCGCCCGGAGCTTTGCCTGCTGCAAGCTCTCCTCGTCGAGGCCACCACGGCTCGACCGGTAGTTGGTGACACCGGCGACGTTGGGCAGCGACGTCTTGAGCTGCGTAATCGTCCCCTCACCGACGTTGCCGACGATGCCGCCGCCGCTGCGGTACGAGACGATCGAGAGGATCGCCTCTTTTCGCGGCACCGCCCCGTGCTGGATCTGCGTGCCGTCGCGGTCCCGGACGGAAGGGCCGAAGTGGACTTGCCCGGTCGGGTAGTGGATGACGAAGTGACGGTCCGACTCGGTGGACTCGGAGAAGTCATCGACCTCCGTCCAGATCGACGTCTCGTCGCCGATTTCCGCCTCAATCAGGTGCGGCTCGTACTGCCGGATGATCGGCCGGAACGAGAGCGTGAACATCTGGTCCGGCGTGCCGTCGCTGCGGCCGAGGAACTCGTCGCTGACCAGCTGTGCCTGCCGGGCCGGTACCGTATTGCCGATGCACTGGGCGCGGAACGCGCGCAGGCGCGGCGAGGTCGTGTAGCCCTGGCCGTCGCGCTCCACGTAGCGGACGCGGAACCAGGTGCCATTGATGCCGTCGATCGTCTGCATGCCAGAATCGCTCGGCAGGTTCAGGTAGACGTTGCCGGAGCGGTTGAAGCCGTAGGTCGGGTCGATGGCGCCGAGGTCGCGCAGGCGGCCGGTACCGTTCTGGTCGAGCAGGCGCAACGGCCGCCAGGTGCGCTCCACCGACGACCAGTACTCCCACAGCAGCGGCGGGTTGCGCGGGTCGATGTGCGCGCCTTCGAGCTCGTCGCACTCGATGCGGAGGAGGAGGCTCGCGCCTTTGAGGTCACCCGCGAAGCCGGCATACACGGCATCGCCTTCGATCGGCTGCTCGTTGAAGAGCGGCGCCTGGATCAGGCCGCTGGTCACGTAGGGCATGTAGTCTTCGAAGCCCTGACCCTCGCGCCACGCCCGCAGCGCCGTCAGCTCCGGCGGCGAGATCGTCAGGTCGGCGGTGGTCGTGAAGACGATCGCCTCCTGCAGCTCAGAGCGATCGGTCGCTACCTCGGTGTCGGCGGGGATCGTCACCGACCGGGTGAGTGGCGCGGAGAGGAAGAAGCTCACGTCTGCCACGGCCGGGGTTGGGGGAAGCCGCTGCACGCCGATGAGGTCGAGGAACTTCTCATGCATCTCGTCCGGGACGCGGTTCAGCTGATAGAGGATCATCTCCGTCATCCAGGCGAAGAGCTCGACCAGCGTGATGCCGGGGTCGCTGACGTTGTGGTCGGTCCACTCCGGGCAGTACCGAGGAATCAGGCGGCGGGCCTCATCGACGATGTCCTGGAAGTCTCTCAGGTCGAGACGGCGCTCTGTGACAGGCATTTGGGTCATCGCTATTCCTCACCGATGGTGTAGAAGGGATAAACAAGAGTGCGTTCGTCTTTGGTGGCGACCACCTCATAGCTGATGATCACGTCGATGCGTCCTTCGTCCGGGTCGGGCGAGATGAGAACCTCGCGGACCGTGATGCGCGGCTCCCAGATTTCGAGCGCTTCTTCGACGTAGTGGCGCAGGAGGCCGAAGGTCGTCGTGTTCGCCGGCGCGAAGACGAGCTCGTGGATGTCGCAGCCAAAGGTCGGCCGCATCCGCCGCTCGCCTTTGCTGGTCGAGAGGATGATGTAGATCGCCTGCTCGATATCGCGCTCGTAGCGGGAGAAGGCGATGCCGCCGCGTCCCTGGTCGGGCGCCATGCTCTCGAACTCGAAGCGGCGGTCCGCCCGCACCGGGAAGTGCCAGCCGACGCCGAGAATGTCCTTGCCGTTTGCGAAGTGGTTCATCGGTTATCCAAGTCCAATCGCTGGTGCCGACACGGTGACCGCGCCGCCGCTGCGGAGGGCCGCATTGAGCATGCCTTCGAGGGAAAGCTGCGTGTTCGCCGTGATCTTGGCGTCGAGGTTCGCCGTCGCTTCGAAGCCCATGCCTGCCTTCAAGGTGAGGGCCATGCCGGCTTCGATTTCGACGTTCTGCTTGCCCTTGATCGAGATGTCGCCATTCGCAGAAATCTCGATCTTGTTCGTCTTCGTGTCGATGAAGAACTTGTTGCCCGCCGAGTCCACGATCGTGATCGAGGGCTCCGTCGTGCTGTCGTTGAGCGTGATCTCGTGGCCGGTGCGCGACTTGATCGTTCGCTTGACCACCTCGCCGCCTTCGACTGCCTCGCTGCTCTTTACCGGCGGCATATCCACGACGCTCCAGAGGCCGCCGAGCACGTACATGTTGTTGATGTCGGAGCCGATTAGCAGCACCTCATCGTCGACCTCAGGCAGGTACTCCATCCCGCGCTCTTTGCCTGCGCCCGGCGCGGCGACGCGGCACCAGTTGCTCTCGACATCGGGGCCGAGCGTCGGCAGCTTCACTTTGACGCGGCCGATGTCGCGCTCGTCCTTGTTGTTCGTGACGATGCCGGTAAGGATGTGCGATTCGGTCGCCGGAGGCGCTGTCGTGAGGCTGACGAGGTCGGTCGAGCGCCGGCCGGTGACTTCGAACTCGATGCGGTAGCCGGTGGGCTCGTAGACGTGAGTGATCTGCGTGACGGCGTACTTGCCGCTGAACTGCTTCCCGACCGACTTCAGGTTGACCTCGCTGCCAAGCCGCAGCTTCGGGTTCCCGAGCGCGACGCCCTCGGCCGTCACAAAAGTACCCGCCATCTCGTCGAGGACGGTCTGGGCGAGCTGGTCCGCCTGCGACTGGCTGTAGATCGGCTGGCGCGCGACGAGGAAAGGCGTCTTCTTGTGGAAGGCCGCGTTCGCGACCTGGCCGCCGTTGCGGGTCTCGCCGATCGACGGCAGGCCCTTGGGGTCGGCGGCGCGGCCGGTGACCGCCTTTTTGTTGACCGGGTCCCAGCCGCGAACCTCGACCTCGCTCACCTGCTCACCTGTCATCATCCGAGCGCGGAACGAGAGCAGCTCTTCGCGCCAGGCGAGGTCGATCGCCGGGCCGGGCGACGTCGGACCTGGCTTGAACGTCAGCGTCTTGCCGCGCACCTGCAGCTCGAAGCCGACCATGTTTGCGCGCTCCTGGAGGAAGTCCCAGTTCGACTGGTTGTCCTGCAGGACGTACTCGTGGACTTCGCGCGTGCCGGTGACGTCGCTCTGGAGGCCGAGGTCACGGGCGATTTGCTTCGCGATGTCGCTGTCGGTCATGTTGCGGTAGACTTGGGTGAAGCGGCCGCGGTGCAGGCGGTGGGCGCGGTCGTAGGCGCGCACACGCAGCTCGATTACGCCGCTCATCGTCACGTCGAGCTCGACGCCGGTGATTTCGCCGCTGAAGACGATCTCCTTGACCTCACGGTCGCCGAGGTTGACCTCGATCTCCTGGCCGATCTTGAACTGGTCCGCCTCACTCCACTTCAGGTCGATGTTGCGGAAGTCGAGGATCGCGAGGTCCGGCAAATGCACACTGCCCTCGAAGCGGGCGACGAGGAGGTCGTCCATGATCTCCTGCCGTAGCTCGGTGCCATCGATCGAGATGTAGCACTGTGCGATCAGGCGCTTCTCGGTGGGGGTGACCATCGTCATGGCGGTTCCGCAATCACCAGGTGCTGACCCGGCCGCAAGTCGAAGGGGTTCGAGATGTTGTTCAGCGAGGCGATGAAGCGCCAGTGGTTCGCGTTGCCGAGCTCTCGAAACGCGATCATGTCCAGCGTCTCGCCGGCCACGACGCGGTGGTCGCGGATGCCCGCGCTGCCCATCGAGGTCGGGTTCTGGCCGCCCTTCTTCTCCTTGTCGGAGACCTCCTGGAGGGTGATGTTCACGGTGGCGCGGGCGGGCTTCCCGTCCGGGTGGAACATCGTGTAGGTGATATTCAGGCTCTTCATCACGGCGGGCAGGATCGTTGGCCCGGAGCCCCAATGGAACTCGACCCGCGGCGGGCGCGGCTTACCTGCTGCCTTCTTGTTGGCCGCGTCGACCATCATGAAGGTCTGCAGCTTGTTGACGTCGTCGGCGACGTTCTTGTTGTCCTCGAGGCCGTCGAGCATCAGCTCCATCGTCACGGTGCGTCCCTGACCCTGGACGAACTCCACCGGCGACACGTTGGCGCCTTTCTGCTTCTGGAAGTTCCACTCCACCGTCTTCGCGACCGTGTATTTGGTCGGGTTGTACTGGAACTCGACCATCGTGTTTGGCGGGTCGATCGCCTTGATGAACGCCTTCGCCAGGCTCATGACATCACCGTGCCGATCCCGGCCCGTTCGCGGTCGACGATCAGGCGGCGGCGAAGGCGGTCATAGATCTCACGCGCCAGCCGGTCGAGCGCCTGGTTCGAGACCGCCGCGACCGCATCCGCTGCGGCGGCAGCTTCAGGCGCCGCTGCCGATGCGGCAGGCGCGGCGGCCTCAGCAGCGGCGGCCGGCGCTTCTTCCGAGGCGCCCTCGGTACCACCGCCGCCCTGGTTCTCGAGCTGGTTCTGAATAATCGCTGCGGAAGCGACGAGCGTGGAACGGCTGGTCATGCCGCCGCGCTCGATTTCGCGCAGCACTTCCTCAACGCCCGGCCCGGCGCCCTCGAA
>JBFWZE010000110.1:0-3145 GCA_050185685.1 Dehalococcoidia bacterium | reverse complement strand
CGGCTCAGGGCAGGCGCTTCCATGGTCTCAGCGCTTGCGGGTGCAGCGACCGGCGACTCAACTGCAAGGGCTGATTCCAGGACAGACGTTGCCGATGCGGTCGGCGACTCAGGCGCAGCTTCGCGCGCCAGTGGCTGCGATGCGACGGCGGTCTCGGCCTGAACGGGCTCTGCTTCGAGCTCTGAAGGGCGGAACGTACGGCGAATCGCCAGGGCCAGGTTCGCGATCGGGCTTCGGACCGGCTCTCTCCGCTCGATTGGCGCTGAGAGCGGCTCTTCTCGCGCGGGCTGCTCCGCGCTCAGCGCTGGCGCTGCAGGTCCAGCCTCGGGCTCGCGGGCGAGTACCGGCGCGGCGGGTGCTTCAATTGCTGGAGCGGGCGAAGGGATCTCGGCGGCCATCGCAGGCAGTTCGGGATCGACTTGTGGCGGGGACGGCACACGGTGAATCGACGCCGACGTCTCCGCAGGCAGATCCGCGGCGATTACCGGTTCCGCAGCAGCCGTAGCCGGGGAAGCGGGCGGCTCCTGGGCGGTGGGCAACGGCGCGGCAGCTTCGGCGAGCTCCGGCTGAGAGGCGACTCTCTCAATGGAGGGGCGGCGCGCCAGCTCGAGGTTGAGCGGCGGCGTCGCGATGCGGTCCGGCGTCGGGGTGTCTTCACGTGCGACCGGCGGTGCAACAGCCTCGGCAGCGACGCGGCGAATCTCAGGCGCTGCAGCAGGGGGTGGCGCGGCAGGCGCTTCGTCCGCTACCGGGTCAGAGGCGGAAGGCGTTTCGACAGCAGCAGGCGTCTCGACGGGCGATTGGCTGCGGGCGACCGGCGCTGCAGCGGGAGTCGATGGAGCCGCGGTCGGAGACGGCGTGCGCGGTGCGGGCTCGTCATCGTGCTCTGCTTCCTGCTCCTGGCGCGGCTTGAGGCGGCGCAGTACGAAGCGGGCGATGCCGCCAAAGATGCCGCCGTCGTCCGGGGGTTCAACAGGGCGAACCGGAGGCGGCGCGACAACTGGAGCCGGGGCGGCGACGGGCTCGCGCGCCACCGGCAGCGGCGCTGTAGCTGCCGTCGGGCGCTCGGGCGGCAGCTTGCTCTGCACGGTCAGCATCGGCTCTCGTCTCGCCGAAGCGATGTTGCCGAGCACCGGGGCCGGGCCGCCTGCCAGCGTACGGGCGAGGCCGGTGCTGAACCTGCCGCCCCGGGCGAGCCGAGCCGGCAGCGCACGAGGCTTGAGGACGCCGCCCTGGGCCGGGGGCGCATCGGGCGCGTCGAGGCCCTGGACGCGGTCGGATGCCGCCGCCGTCCAGTCCTCCTGCCAGATGCCCTCGGGTCGCTCTTCGTTCGTCACGCTTACACCTTGATGAAGCCGTCGTGGCAGAACTCAATCGCCTCAATCGCGATCGCGTTCGACGTGGTCTGCAGGCTTGGTCCCGTCCACTTCACCGGGAAAGCGCGCGCGAAATGCCAGCTGCGCATCTCCTCAAGGTCCTGGGTCACGAGTTTCACGGTGAGCTCCTTGCGAGCCTTCTCGTTACGCAGGACCTTCATGAACCAGTCGAAGAGGTCGGTCGAGTAACTGATGCCGTGCTTCAGGGTGATGTTTCCGTAGTCGGCGCGGCCGGGAAACTTCAGCGTCGTGTGGTTGGCGCCGCCCTCTTCCCACTTGTCATTGCGGACGGTGGCGCTGAGGCCGGAGCACTCGGAGAAACTCGCCATGATCGTCCCATCGACCTCAATCGCAAAGCGCGGGGCAATGCCGATCTTGTCGCTGGTCATCGCGTCGCCGGCCAGAGTGGTCCCCATGACTGTCCCTTATCTCCCCTATCGCCACGACCGCTGCGGCTCGCCGCGACGTTCGCGCGCTGTGAGCAACTCTTGCTTCATGAGCCGGAAGACCATCTCCGTAAGCTGGTCGATCTGAGCCGGTGTCAGGGCCGGACCGTCCGCCGCAGGGGCGGTGCTGGTCGCTGCCTGGCCTGGTGCTGCCTCAGACACTGATGCCTCCGCCTCACATTTGCCCCGGGACCGAAACCTCAGGTTTCGGCACACCCCGGACCCGCTAATGAGCTGTCCTCAGTCCAGCGTGATCGCGGCGCTTTCCTCGTTCACGCGCTCATTGATCCGGCTGATCTCCTGCGCCCAGCGAATACGGTCCGCGTGCTCCATCTCGAGGATCCGCTCCGGCTGCCAGTGGAAGTGGTAGGCGATGTACGCCGCCTCTTCCATCAGCCGCTCCTCCGAGTACCCCACCGGCGCCTGCCAGTGACGTCCTAGCTGTCGAAACGGCGATGGCTCTTCATCGCCGGGCGTCAGGCTAAAGGGACGGGTGCTTCCTCGCTGTGGTCCACCGCGACGAATTCCTCGCCGCAGGACGGGCAGCGCACCATCCCCTCCGCCGTGTCGAGGAGCTCGTTGCGGGCCCGGTAGAGCTCCTGGAGGAACGCCAGGTCCGCGGTGAACATCCCCTCGATGACGCCGGTGTCGATCGCCGGGAGCGTCCCCAGGCCGGTGATCACACGGGCAAGCAAGATGACCGTGTGATAGGCCTGGTTCTGACGCACTCGGGGGTCTCGCAACGGAGCGATCTCGTCGAGGGCCGTCGCGAGACGCATGCGCCCCTTTCGGTGCACGGTCCCGCTCCGGTCGACATAGCCACGCGGCAGCGTGAAGTCGAACTCCGTCTGGAGCATTACTGCGACCTCACCAGACCTTCGTGAGCGATCGTCAGCTCTTCGATGGCGACGGCGTTGTTCGTCGTGTTGACGTCCGGGCCCTTCCACTTCGAAGGCCAGCCGCGCACGAAGTCGAAGCGGGAGATCGCCTCGTTCTGGGCGTTGTAGAGAATGATCGAGCCGCTCTTGCGGGCGTCGGGCATCTTGCCGTCAACGACCAGCTGGCGCCACTTAAAGAGATCCATCGAGTCGGTGACACCGCGCTTGAGGACGATGTCGGCCCACTTGAGATTGCCGGGCTGCTTGCTGATGTACTGCTTGCCGCCCTTGCCGGTCTCGCGGTGCTCGATTACGTCATGGCTGCTCTCGAAGCCGGTGGCCTCGCGGAAGGTGGCTTCCTCGATGCCCTGGACTTCGAGGGCGAAGTGGTGGACGACCTGCGGGTCCTTCAGACCGTCGAATGAAAGGCGTGGCATTGTCTACT
>JBFWZE010000109.1:0-12715 GCA_050185685.1 Dehalococcoidia bacterium | reverse complement strand
GAGAGCGCGAACCGGCGCATTGGCCGCATGTACCCGGATGGCAGCACCGACGTGGTCTGCGACAACATCGACGGCAAGCGCATCAACCGCCCCAACGACGTGATCTGCCGCTCCGATGGGTCGATCTACTTCACCGACCCCAACCTCCGAATCCCTGCTGCCGAGCGCGAAATCGCCGAATCGGGCGTCTACCGCGTCGATCCCGACGGTGCCACGACCCTGATCGGCTACTGCGAATACCCCAACGGCCTCGCGTTCTCGCCCGACGAGCGCACCCTTTACGTGGCGAACACGCGCCACAGTCAGTACCTCATCGCCTTCGACCTCGACGAAACCGGAAAGACGGTGACGCGGCGAAGGATCCACGCCGATATGTCGCCTGCGTCGCCGGCCATCGATGGCGTCCCGGACGGCCTGAAGGTCGACGTCGCCGGCAACATCTTCTGCACCGGCGTCGGCGGCGTCTGGGTCATCTCACCTGAGGGCGTCGTTCGCGGCATCATCGAGTTCCCTGAGGTGCCCGCAAACGTCGTCTTCGGCGGCGATGACCTGCGGACGCTGTTCGCCACTGCCCGGACCTCGGTCTACACGATTCGCGTGAAGACGCCCGGGCTGGCGCATCCCTGGCTGGCCCGGCGATGAGCGAAGCGATCGTGCGCGAAGCCAGCGCGGACGATGCGGAGCGGCTCGCAGCGCTGCGCTACGAGTTTCGCGCCTCGATGGGGCAGCCCACCGAGTCCGAGGCTGCGTTCGTCGAGCGCGCCGGCGCCTGGATGCGCGAACGCCTCGTTGAGGGCTCGCTCTGGCGCTGCTGGGTGGTCGAGCACGAGGGGCAGGTGCGGGGGCATATCTGGCTGCAGCTGATCGAGAAGGTGCCGAACCCGGTTGTTGAGCTCGAAAAGCACGGCTACCTGACGAACGCCTATGTCCAGGAGCCGCTGCGCGGCCACGGGCTTGGTCACAAGCTCATGGAGGCCGCCCTCGCCTGCTGCCGTGAGGAGCGGGTAGACTCCGTAATCCTCTGGCCGACGCCGCTCAGCCGTACGCTCTACGCCCAGTACGGCTTCGAGGTGCGTGATGACGTGCTCGAAGCGACCCTGGACGATGGCCGCATGCTGGGGCATCAGCACTAGCAGCAGAACAGCCTGGCCGGGGTGCGCCCTCACCCCACTCGCTGCGCTCGTCCCGCGTTGCGGGCCCTCTCCCAGGGGGCGAGGGAGTGCCCGGTGCCCCTATGGGCGGTAGAGCGCCACGACGCCGTCTTCGCTGATCGTTGCGAGCCCATCGCCATCCGGTGAAACCGCGACGGCGCGGAAGTTGCCCGGCATTGTCGTTACGGGCTCGAGCAGCGGGAGTTGCAGGGCAATGACTCCCGTGCCGGTAGCTACGAAGAGCAGCTTGCCGTCCGGGGTATAGGCGAGGTTCGAAGCAGCTGCCGGCAGGTCGTAGACGTCGAGGTTGTCGCCGTTCGCGAGGTCCCAGAGGGTCAGGACGCCGCCGCCGGTAGTGGCGAGCACCTTTTCGGCCGGGCTGAGGGCGACTGCCGAAAAGAAATCGGCCTCGGAGACGGCTGGGCCCAGCTCGCCGGTGATCAGGTCCTGCACCTGCGCTTTCGCCCGAGCGAGCCAGATCAGGTTCTTGCCGTTCGAGTCGAACTGCACGGAGTACACCGGCGCCGCGGTTTCGAAGCCGGTGACTTCCTGAGCCATCGTCCCCTTGTCGACGTCCCAGAGCTGGGCGGCGATACGGTCCTCCAGCGAGACGGCGAGGACCTTGCTGTCGGGCGAGAAGGTGGCGCTGCGCACGGTGCCGTCGATCTTCAGGGTCTGGAGCACGCTGTCCGGGCCGGTATCGACGATGGTGACCGTCTGGAGGTCGTTCATGACAGCCGCTTTGCCGTCAGCCGCCACGTCAAGGACCCGGGCGGGTGCGGCGACCGAATAGACCTGCGTGATTTCATCCTTCGTCGCCTGCAGCACGAGCACCGACTGCTGCGTCGTGATGAACACTGCCTGCCCGTCCGCCCGCCAGCGCAGACGGCTGTAGGGCTCGTCTAGCCTGGCGGACGAGGCCTTGCTAAGGTCGGCGACGTTGTCGGCCGCGATCGTCGTCGATTGCGAGACGGTGCCGGTCGGGATTGGCGTGGGCATCGGTGTGATGGAAGGCGTCATGGTGACAGGCGGCGGCTCGAAGGTCGGCGTGGCGCTGGCGTCGGAGCCGGAGCTGCAGGCCGTGGTGACGGCAGCGAGGACGATGAGGCAGATGGCGGGAAGAGTGACTCGTCGCATGGATCGAGGGTAGGCCCGTGCGTCTACAACTTGCGGCTACTGGGCTTTGCAGGCGTGACAGTCGGATATAAGCGGCTTCTGGCGCATCGCTGAGCAGGGCCCGTCGTGAATGAAATGCCCTCATGAACCCCGGCTGAACCCCGGGGCTTCATGGCAACGCTGCTTCGAACGCCCGATCAGCGCACGTCGAGGACGAGACCGTAGGCGACGTCGCCGGCAGCGGGACGCAGCATGAGGATGACGACGTAGCGGCCGGGCTGGGCCGGGGCCGGGAAGCTGACGCCCGAGGGTTGGATCGTGGTCGCCAGCCGCTGACCACCGATCGGCGGGAAGTTCCAGACCAGCTCGCCCGTAGCAATCGGCTTGCCCTGGGTGGTACCGCTCACTGGAATCGCAGACGCGACGGACTCGCGGATCTCGCTGCCCGGGAACGCGGTGGTGACGTCGACCTGTCCTCCGGGGCTGACGGCGAGCTCCTGGGCGCCGGTGACCGGTCCGGCCGCGTCGGAACAGACGCCGTTGCTGCCTGCTGCGGACCAGCAGTAGGTCCCGATGCCCATCGCGACTGAAGCGCTGCCGGCTGCAGCACTCGCCGCAGGCGGCCGCGCGAACACCGGCGGCGATGACGGCCCCGGTGCCGGCGGCTGGGACGCAGGCGGGGCCGGTGTGAGGGAGCCCGTTTGCGGCGCTGCGGTCGATGTGGCAGCGGCGCTCGTTTGCCCCGGCGTGGGCGTCGAGGTCACGGCCTGTGCGGGCGTTGGTGTTGCTGACGTGGTCGCGGTCGGACTTCCGCCCGGCGAGGCGTCGCTCTCGTTGGTGCAGGCTGCCAGCAGCGGCAGCAGGAGCACGACAGGCAGCAGGATCAGTCGCCGCATTGCAGCACCTCCATGCTTCAGACGGAGGTCGCGGCGAAAAGGTTCCCGGCCTGCGCGGCCTCTAGGTCTCGACGAGGGGCAGGCCGTCGCGGCAGAGCGGGCAGTCGTCCGCAGGGTAGCTGACGACGTTCATGGCGTGGCTTGCGTAGAACGGGACACCGAAATCGACGGCGCCGTTCGTGCGGTCGATGAGGAAGGCGACGCCGGCGACCTTGCCGCCGTTGGCCTCGACCAGCTCGAGGGTCTTGCGGACGCTGCCGCCGGTCGTCAGGACGTCGTCGATGACGAGGACGGGTTCGCCGGGCGCGATCTTGAAGCCGCGGTCGAACATCAGGCCGCCCTGACCGTCCTTCTCCGCGTAGATCGAGTGAATGCCCAACTGCCGTGCCGTCTCGTAGGCGAGGATGACGCCGCCCATCGCCGGACCGACGACCAGCGTGATGCCGGCGCCGCGGTAGTGGTCAGCGATCATGCCGCAGAGGGCGACCGTTGCCGCCGGGTCCTCCATGATCCGGAACTTCTCGATGTACGTACCGGAGTGGCGGCCGGAGGCGAGGCGAAAGTGCCCCTCCAGCATTGCCCCAGTGGACCGCAGGAGCGAATCGACATCTGTCACGGCGAGTTCTTTCTTGCTAGGGGAGGTGGAGTTTGATGATACCGAGGTCGATGCTGCGGTTTCCGACACCGCCGAGGTCGGGCCAGTAAGTGAACATGGCGCGGCCGATGATGTTCTCTTCCGGCACGAAGCCCCAGCTTCGCGAGTCGGAGCTGTTGCCGCGGTTGTCACCCAGGACGAAGTATTCGCCGGCAGGCACGACCTTCTCCTCCATGTTGGAGCGGTGCTCTTCGTTCACATATGGCTCGTCGAGGGGAACGCCGTTCACGAACACCTGACCCTCGTCGACACGCACGATGTCGCCGGGGACACCAATCACGCGCTTGATGAAGTCGCGGCTGCGGTCCTCCGGGTACTCGAAGACGATGACGTCTCCGCGCCGCGGGCCGTGGAAGATGAAGCGCTCCGGGTTGTCGCCCGGGTCGATAAACGGCAGGTACTTGTCGAGCGTGTCGAGATTGAGTTTGAAGTAGACCGCCTTGTTCACAAGCAGGTATTGCCCGTTGTGCAGCCCCGGTTCCATGCTCGCGCCTTCCACGCGGAAGTTCTGGGCCATCGCGCGGACGGCGAGGAAGATCAGGACCGCGAGGACGAGAGTCTGTGTGAGCTCCATCGTCGCGCGGCCGACGCGTTTCCACTCCCGGCCGGGATTATCGGATGAGCTGATCCCGCGCACGCCGTTGACGATGCCGACGAGGATGAAGACGAAGCCGGCGGCAAGGGCAGCGCCCCAGATCGCCGGCCCCTGTGTGCCGAAGAGCTCGAGGCTGCCGGCGCTGATCAGCAGGCCGATCACGACAAACGCGACGCCGGTGAGCATCACCATGAGGTTGCTGCCGAGGCCGGAGCTGCGCACGGGGGCAGCAGCTTCCTGGGGCGTCCAGGTCTCGTCGCCCCAGGGGCCGTCGAGCATCAGGTCGTCGTGCGCCGTCCAGGGCTCGCTGTCGGGCCACTCGTCGGTGCTGCTGCGCACGGGCTCGTTGTGGCCGTCGTAGTCGTGGTCGAAGCGCTGCTCTGCCGCGGCGTCGGGCTCGCTGTCCCAGCGGGTGGTCTGAGCGGGTGTGCCGGGAATGAGCTGGTTATCGTCCTCGGAAGGACCTCGCGTAGGAAACGTCATAGGGTCAGGATCAATCTTAGCACCGCTGAACGCGGCCATTTGTTACCGAAGTTCACACCTTGAACCGCGGATACGAGCCGAGGACGCGGAACATGTTCGATTGGCTCTGGATCGCGGCGAGTGCTTCTGCTGCTTTCGGCTCCAGGCGGTGGCCGTCGAAGTCGATGAAGAAGACGTAGATCCCCAGCTGCTCGCGTGAGGGACGCGTCTCGATGTGCGTCAGGTTGATGCCGCGGTCGGCCAGCTCCCTGAGGACGCCGATCAGCGTCCCGGGGCGGTCATGGGGCACTGTGCAGGCGATCGAGGTCTTGTCGTCGCCGGTGGGAGACGAGTCTTCGGCGCCGACAACGATGAAGCGCGTCTTGTTCTGGCTGGAGTCCTGGATCGCCTCGGCCAGGATCACGCCGCCGTGTACCTCAGCCGCGCGCCTGGGGCCGATCGCAGCGGTGTTGCGGCTGCCGAGCGCCTGGGCAACGGCGCCGGAGGTCGAGAGTGCTGCTTCGAGGCGGACGCCGGGCAGATTCGCTTCGAGGTAGGCGCGGCACTGGCCGAGGGCCTGCGGGTGCGAGATAACGACATCGATCTCGTCCATGCTGGTGCCCTCGGCGACGATCAGGTTCTGGTCGACGGAGAGGACGAGCTCGGCGCAGACCGAGAGGCTTTCGCAGGCGAGGAGGGTGTCGATCGTCTCGTTGATGGCGCCTTCGAGGCTGTTCTCGATCGGGACGATGCCCAGCTCGATCTCGCCGTTCGCGACGGCGAGGACGACGGACCCATTCGACGGCAGCGGTACCAGCTCAGCCGAAGGGGCGTAGAGCAGCGCAGCTTGTTCGCCGAAGGTCCCGGGCGGTCCGAGATGGCCGAGGCGTGTCATCGGGTCAGGGTGTGCGAATCGGCGAGATCAGCGCGTTGCGCAACGCCTCTTCGTTTTCAATGTTGGTCACAGCGACGAGGATGTCGTCGGAGCGGATCACCGTGTCGGGCTGTGGAACCCGCGGCACGCCGTCCGAGATGACGAGGTTGAGCAGCGAGCCCTGGGGCAGGAGCAGCTGCTTTACCTGCTTGCCGACGATGTTCGCCTCGCGCGGCACCCGGACCTCGACCAGTTCGATGCCCTGGAGGGTCATGAGCGGGATCATCCCCCGCCATGGCAGCTCCTGCTCGATGTGGCCGAGGATCAGGTTGGTCGCCGAAACAGTGCTGTCGATGCCGAGGGCGCGGAACAACGTCTCGTTCTGCGGGTTGTTGATGCGTGCGACCGCCCGCGGTACGGCGAAGCGAGCCTTGGCGATCTGGCAGAAGGTCAGGTTGTCACGGTCCTCGCCGATGACCGCCACGACGAGGTCGGCGCGCTCCATGCCGGCGCGCTCCATCGTGGCGGCGTCGCAGGCATCGCCCTGCATGATGACTTCCGCGCCCAGCTCTTCGCTGACGAAGTCGACGCGCGAGGAATCGACCTCGATGATCAGGACTTCGTGATCGGCGATCAGTGCCTTGGCGAGGTGATAGCCGACCTTGCCGGCGCCGGCGACAACGATAAACATCTCAGTCCCCGTTCACGCGTTCGATCGACTCGCGCAGCAGCTGCGCTTCGATCTTCGTCGGGTTAATCGTGCGGAAGCCGAGGTCGCGGTAGACCTCTTCGCGGATCGGGTCGAAGATCACGCTGCCGACGCGCTCGATGTTGAAGACATGAAGCGCGATCTGGGCGGCGAGGGCGTTACGGTTGTCACCGCGGGTGGCTGCGACGAAGGCGTCGGCGCGCTCTGCCTCTGCCCGTCGCAGGGTGTCCTGGTCGGTGCCGTCGCCGAGGATCTTGCGGCCTTTGAAGTTTGGCGGCAGGTGGTCGAAGGCGAACTTGTCGAGGTCGAGGATTGCGACCTCGTGGCCATCGTCTTCGAGCATGGCTGCGAGCTGAGCGCCGAGACGGCCACTTCCCATGATGATTACATACATTACTCGGACGGCATCCTTAGAAGGATGACCTCGCAGTGTGCCGACTTCAGCACATGCGATGCCACCTTACCCAGCTCGAACTCACCGAAGGGGCGCCGGAAGGGCACGCCGAGGACGATCACGTCCGCCTGCCGCTCAACCGCCTCGTCGACGATTGCATGGCCGGCGTCGCGCGCCTGCAGGAGGTCACCCTGCACCTCGAAGTCCAACTTCCGGGCGATCGCCTCTGCCTGGGCAAGGATCGTCTCCCCCGCTTGCGCCTCACCCACGAGCTCCGCGTCGAGAGGGAGCGAGCGCTTCACCTCGATGACGTGGACGACGTGGACGCGGGCGCGGGCGACCTTTGCCACTTTGCAGGCAAACTCGACGCCGTGAAGGCTCGACTCTGTCCCATTTACCGGGACGAGGATCGACTTGAAGCCGACGGCTTCTTTCTCTTTGGTTTTTACTGCTCGATCGTGACGGCTAAACACCTGATCACCTTATCGCCTTACGGTCTTGAAAACCTCAGTAATACTACCCAGTTCTATGCTACCGGCAAGTGAAGCCGCTTGTAAGCAGCCCGCTGCCCCGGCCCCTCCCAGACCTCAACGGTTACCGAATGTAACCGCGAGTTACGGTGGGTTAATGCTTCCCATACCCGGCCGCTGAACCATTCTGCCAGCCGCTCTGCCGTTGTGTTATCTATCGGCAGGTCGGCTACGTCCGAGGATGGGAAGTCGTAGGTGCGTCCGTCCGGCGTCTGGACGTGCCAGGCACCGGCCGAAGTCTCGATTTTGAGAATCCTGCTCTCCGTCTGCAATAGCATTCGGTGATCGATCTCCTGACAAATCTGCCGCAGCAGTCCTTTCAGGCGAGTGAAATCGACTACCCAGGAGTCTTCAGTAAGCTCGCCTTCGACCTCCGCGGCGACCTGATAGCTGTGCCCGTGCAGGGGTTCGCAACGGCCGCCGTAGGTAGCGAAGTGGGCGGAGTCGAAGTAGATCTTCTCGACACGGACCTGGTAGCTCGCACCCTCCGGCATCAGCGCCTCGCCCCCGTCAGCTTCAGCCGTTCGAGGGCCTTTTGCAGCCCTTTCCGGTCGATCGGCGCTCGCGCTATCTCTAATTCGCCGTAGAGCACCACCGGGATCACGTCGTTGTATCGCTCCAGCAGCGTGGGGTCGTCGTCGCGGTCGATGTCGACGACCTCGAAGCGGGCGCCAAGGACTTCGAGGTCGCGCTGGGCGATCTCACAGAGGTGGCAGTCTTCGCGGCTCAAGAGTCGCAGCAAGGTTCGCGGTTCTTCGGTCACCCACCCATTCTATCGGCCGTTTCCGCTGTGGGACATTGAGGCGAATGCCGATGCTGGGCAGCTTCGGGTGTGAGCTGACACAAGTGCCGTTCCGAGGCGGGCGCTCTGGGGCGAGGCAAGCCAGGCGGGGTTGGAAGGGGCGAAGCACCTCCCGGGAGCTGGGTGCAGGTTCCCTGAGGCAAAGCCCTCCTGAGGTGCGATCTGCATTGCGACCAGCAAAGCGACGCGAATGCGTCCGCTGGCCGCCCGTCTACAGCTTTTGCACGACGCTCACGGTGATGAAGACGCGGCGTCATTCCATCTCTTGCCTCACAACTACCGCCCGGCGCCGCTATCCGAGGGGAGATCCTTCCTTCGTCAGGATGGTGAATCTTCTAGCGGTGGGTGGGCCAGATCAAGTGTCTCGTCTCCGGGGTTGGAAGGGCGGAGCACTCCCGGGGTCTGGGGTGTCCCCAGTCATCTAACACACTGCCGCGATGCGGTGGGGTGGCGCCCGTCCGTGACAGTTGTTCTCAGGTACGCCCGGTGCAGAGACTCCACAGGCCGAGGGCGGATGCCAAGAGCACCGCCGTTGCTCAGGGGTCGCTTTCGGCGCCACAGCAGCCCACACCGAACCTCCCTCTCATCTTCACATCTCGTTCATCAGCCCCCGTCAGCATTGCTATCACGGGGACAAGTTGAAGGGAGGTTCGATATGCCACAGGCAAGTCTCACACTCGAACACGAAGCCCGGTCCGATGTCGCTGCAGCCCACCAATACGACGTCGAGACGCGCGAGCTGACCAAGCGCTACGGCGAAATCGTCGCGCTGAACGGCCTCAACCTGCGCGTCCGGCGCGGCGAGGTCTACGGCTTCGTCGGTGCGAACGGCGCCGGCAAGACGACGGCGATGCGAACGCTGGTCGGGCTGATGCGCCTGACCTCCGGCACTGCCAGGGTCCTCGGCCTGCCGGCAGGCTCGAAGGAGGCGCTGGCATCGACCGGCGCAATGATCGAGGAGCCGGCGTTCTATCCCTACCTCAGCGGCCGTGACAACCTGCGCGTCCTTGCCCGCATCGCCTCGGTCCCAGAACAACGGATCGCGATGGTCCTCGATGCCGTCAAGCTGACGGAGCGTTCGAACCATGCCTTCAGCGGCTACTCGATGGGCATGAAGCAGCGCCTCGGAGTGGCCGCTGCGCTGCTCAAGGAACCGCAGCTCCTGATCCTCGACGAGCCGACGAACGGCCTCGACCCCGAGGGCATCGCTGACATGCGCGTGCTGCTGCGGGGTCTGGCGGAGCAGGGTCGCACGGTCATGCTCTCCAGCCACCTGATGGCGGAGGTCGAGCAGATCTGCGACCGCATCGGCATCGTCCGGGGCGGCCGTCTTGTCGCCGAGGGCACCCTTGATGAGCTGCGTGGGCCGCAGGAGATCCGTGTCCGTGTTGATTTGCCGGAGCGGGCCCGTCAAGTGCTGGAGCCGCTGCCCTTCGTCGAGAGCATTCGCGTCGATCACCGTGACCTCTACCTGCGCAGCGATGCCGATCACGCTGCGACGGTGAACCGTCATCTCGTCGATTTCGGCATCGCGGTCAGCGAGCTCGCACCGGCGACGCAGTCCCTCGAACAGGTCTTCCTCGGGATCATCCACGGTGAAGGAGAGCAGAAATGAACACCTATCGAGCTGAGCTGATGGTGATCAGCAGGCGCACCTCTACCTGGGTTCTGCTAGGTGTCATGCTGCTCATGACGGTGCTCTTTGCCTATGTCCTGCCGTATGCGAGCGCCGACAGCGAATCGGCGCCGGGCTGGGCGCAGAGCATCTCGGACCTGCTGCCGCAGAACCTCGTGCCGAACCTGGTCGAGGGCATGCCGTTCTACCTCGGCATGATCAGCCTCGTCCTCGGCGCGATGGCGCTGGGCAGCGAGTTCAACTGGAAGACGCTCAAGACGACGCTCCTCCAGACCTCCAGCAGAGGTGAGGTCGTCGCGTCGAAGTTTGCGGCGCTGGTGAGCATGGTCGGCGTCTTTGCCGTCGCCAACCTTGTGGTGGCCGGGATCTGCAGCGTCGCGGTCGGCCTGCTGGAGTCACAAGATCTGGCTGCGCCGCCGCTGGACGACCTCGTTCTCGGTCTGGGTGCCGCCTGGCTCATCCTCTCGCTCTGGGCCGTCTTCGGCGCGCTGCTGGCGACGCTTACGCGGGGCACGGCGATGGCCATCGGCCTCGGCGTGCTCTACGGCTTCCTCGTCGAAGGACTGCTCGGGCGCTTCGTCACCGACATCAACGGGCTCGGTGACCTGTCGTATGCCTTCCTGCGGACGAATGCCTACTCGCTGATTCACGGCCTCGGCGCAGCACCGGCAGCGAGCGGTGAGCCGGGTGCCTTTGACGGACCCTTTGTCGGCACGTGGCAGGCGCTGGCAGTGATCCTCGTCTACATCGCAGGCTTTGCCGGCCTAACGGGCGTTCTTTTCTCACGGCGCGACGTCAACTAAGCGCGCCGCCTCCAGCAATTCACCTCAAAGGAGAACGAACATGATGCGTACAGGCTGGCTGATAGTCCCGGCGGTGGTACTTGCCCTCATCGCTGGTGGAGCAATCGGGGCGGCAGTGGCGGACAACGACCACGACCGCGGTGACCGGGTGATTCAGGTGACGGCACCGCCCTCGGAATCGGGGCAGCAGCCCCAGGTGATCACGATCGATGACGACGGCGGCCACTGGCGCCACGGCTTCTTCCCCTTCGGTTTCCTGTTTCCGCTACTCTGGATCGGCCTGATTATCCTCGTGATCAGCTTCGTCTTCCGGCGCGGACGCGGGGGAGGACCCGGCCGCTGGGGCGGTGGTCCTGGCTCCTGGAACGACAAATTCGAGGACTGGCACCGACGCCAGCACGAGGGCGATGTGCCCCCGGCGGCGGGACCGGCGGCCAGCGCCTAGAGCCATTGGCAGAGGGACCGGCACGACGCTGGTCCCTCGCCGAATGGGGGCAGAACCATGACTCTGATCCTTGTCGTCGAAGATGAGCTCAGCATTGCCCGGATCGTGCGCGACTACCTGACCCACGAGGGCTTTGAGGTGGAGCACGCGGCGGACGGCGAGGCAGCTCTCATCGTCGCCCGAAACATCAAGCCCGACCTCATTGTCCTCGACCTCCGCCTGCCGAAGCGCGACGGCCTCGACGTGGCGCGCGAGGTGCGCAAGACCTCCGACGTCCCGATCCTGATGCTGACCGCGCGAGGGGAAGAGGCAGACCGGGTTGCCGGCCTGGAGCTCGGCGCCGACGACTACATGGTGAAGCCGTTCAGCCCGCGGGAGTTGGTCGCCCGCATCCGCGCTGTCCTCCGTCGCACGGCTGTGAAGACGGCAGGTGCCCCCGAGGCGTATGAGGCCGGTGACCTCAGGGTCGACGTCCAGATGATGCGGGCGCAGCTCGGTGAGCGGACGCTGGAGTTGACGCCGACGGAGTTTCAGCTGCTGACCGCCTTCGTGAAGCAGCCCGGGCGGGTATTTACGCGATCGCAGCTCCTCGATGCGGTGCACGGCGTCGCGTTCGAGTCGTACGAGCGGGCGATCGACGCCCACATCAAAAACCTCCGCAAGAAGATTGAGCCGTCGCCCTCAGAGCCCCGCTACATCCTCACCGTACACGGCGTGGGCTACCGTCTCGCCGATGCCTGATCGCCACCGGTTCAGCGGCAAGGCGGCGCCGCCGTGGTGGCCGGAAGGGGAGTCATGGCCGCCGGAGCGAGGGCAGTGGCGGCACATGCGCCAGCGCTTCGTCCGACGCCTCGGGTGCGGGCTGATTGCCCTCGTCGGCACGATCTTCGCGATCATGGTCATCGGCTGGGCGATCTGGGGCGATCATCGGAACGACGGCGGCTCCTTCGGGAATGACAGGTGGAACGGCTGGGACGGTCCGCCGATCTTTTTTTTCATCCTGCTCGCGATCGGAGCGTTCCTTATTTACCGCTTCCTTCGCCGCACGGCCGAGCCGGTGAGCGAACTGATGGAGGCGACGGGACGGCTGGCGGACGGCGACTACACCACGCGCGTCCAGCCGAGGGGCTCAGCAGACTCCCGTAACCTCGCGCGTGCCGTCAACGCGCTGGCGGAGCGGCTGGAGCGCAACGAGAGCCAGCGCCGTGCCCTGATCGCCGACGTGACTCACGAGCTGCGTACACCGCTCTCCGTGATCCGCGGCGCCGCTGAAGGGATCATCGACGGCGTCTACCCGGGCGACGCCGCTCACGTCACACCGATTGTCGAAGAAGCAGAGATGATGGCCCGGCTGCTCGAGGACCTGGCAATGCTGTCGACCGCCGAAGCGGGGCTTCTTACGCTCCAGAAAGATCGCGTCGAGCTGCATCAGCTCGCCGAGGACCTCACGGCCGCCTTCCGTCCGCGCTTCGAGGGCGCGGGCGTCGCGCTCATCAATGCGGTGCCGGCGACGCTTCCCGTCATCGACGCCGACCCGTTGCGCCTGCGGCAGGTGCTTTCGAACCTGCTGGCAAACGCGCTCCAGTACTCGAGCAGCGGCGGCTCCGTGCGTATCGAGGGCGAAGCGTCACCGGACGGGAGCACGCT
>JBFWZE010000108.1:2431-12856 GCA_050185685.1 Dehalococcoidia bacterium | reverse complement strand
TGGTGGCGAACACGCTGGCGATCATGTTCTCGTTCCCGGTTCAGCAGACGCTGCCGGTCTTCGCCAAAGACGTTTTTGACGAGGGCGCAGCGGGCCTGGGCATCCTCGTCGCGATGAGCGGCGCTGGTGGCCTGATTGGCGCAATCGTCGCGGCTCATCTTGATGCGAACCCGTGGAAGGGGCGGGCGCTGTTTGGCGGCCTCGTGCTGATGGGCGGGCTCTACGGCTCCTTCGCGCTGGCCCCCTCGTTCCCTCTTGCGCTGCCGCTTCTTGCTCTCGGTGCTTCCGGGCAGATGTTCGCGATGACGATGATCAACACGGTAGTGCTGTCTACGGTCAGCCCTGAGATGCGCGGCCGGACGATGGCGATCATGCCGATGGCGGTCGGCCTGACTCCGCTTGCGGTGTTTCCAGTGTCGGTTGCCACCGACGAGGTCGGTGCGCCAACCGCCATCGCCGTGGCCTGCGCGTTGATGCTGGGCCTGCTCTTGCTGCTGTTCTCCTTCGCCCCGGCGCTGCGGCGTCTTCGGCTGGACGCGCTGCGCCGGACCGAGCTTTCGCCCGCGCAGGCCGCCCAGCTCGTCGCCGACGGCAAGCTCTCTCAGGACGAAGCCGATCGGCTTGCAGGACGGGACGAGGCGGCTTCGACCGCGCCGCACCTGAGCCCGCTCAAGAGCGAGGATGGCCTGGCCGATTCGCTCGTCTGACGTCCTGTTTCTCCTGCTCCAGCGAAAAGGATGAGGCGGCCAGAGCGGCCGCCTCATGCGAGCTAGTCCCTGGTTCGGGCGTGCCTCACTTCGGCGGAGGCGGCACCTTGCAGGAGACCACGGCCGAGGTGTTGCCTGACGCGTCGACCGCGTAGACAGTTGCGTCACCCTTGAGCTGGATGTGGGCGACGACGGCGCCCGCCATGGGCTTCGAGTTCGGCGTCACACCCGGTGCCTGGGTGATCTTCAGCTTGTCTCCGCTGGCGAATGGCCCGGCGACGAAGGAGCTGCCGCTGTCCTTGACGAAGATCTGCGGCGCAGCGTCCACGTTGTCGGTCGCGACTACCTGGTAGAAGCCGTCTTCGTTCTGGCCAGTACCCGGCGCCTGCGGGACGTTCTTGCCGCTCGGGTTCGTCGTCTCGACGCACCTGGCGACCGGTGCGGTCGTGTCCGGGACCGTGATCGTCTTGTGCTCGGTGATCACGTTGCCGGCTGCGTCCGTCATGTCCGTACCGTTGATCGTCGCCTTGTCGTCGCATTCGTAGGTCTTACCCTGTTGAGCTGCCGTCGCGTTGACGGCGATCGTCTCGGTGAAGACGGCGTCGTCACCGGCGTTCACGACCTGGCTGGCAGGCGCGAACGTCGTGCTGATCGGGCTGGTGCAGTCGCTTACCATCGCGACGGTGACGGGTATTTCGACCGCGTCGAGGGCAGCAATGATTGCATCAGTGACGTTGTCGACGTCTGTCGTGAGCAAGCCCCCGGTTGCGCTGGTGATCGCAGTTGCCTGACCGGTTGCATCCAGGGCGGCGTTGTCGAAGGCCAGCACGACGATGTCGGTGCCCTGAAGCGCCGCGATGGTAGTCGCCAATGTCTCACCGCCGCTAGCCGGCTCGTGGCCAGGTGCATCGCCGAACCAGACGAGGATGTGCACCGCAGGGCTGGCCCTCCAACCGGGGCCCGCGCCGGACATCTGCGTCAGGGCGTGAAGCTGGTCTTCAGGGAAGTCACCGCCGCCGGAGGCGGACCAGGAGTTCACGGCAGCCTGGACTGCCGAGGTGTTCGTGGTCAGCGCCTGGTCAAGGTTGAAGCTGAAGGGATCGACGACATCCTTGTACTGCGCGGCGCAGAACTGGGCGTTCGGCGATTCCGCCAGCACACCAGCCATAATCGTACCGATGCCCGCCTGGACGTTGGCCAGGTGCGGACCCATGCTCCCCGTCGTGTCGGCGAGGAAGCAGATGTCTGCGTTTGGCGGGATCGTAGGTGTGTGGACCGTCTTCGTGATCTTGACGCTGTTGCCGGTGGCGATCGTCTCGGTCACGCTGGCCGGTTCGATGCTCTGTGCAAAGCTGACGGTATTGAACGCGATAGCCGTGAGGAACATGAGTAGTCCCAATGCGGCGATTTTCTTTGCGTTGTTATTCATTGCCTGGCTCCTTTGGTATCCCATAAAAGAGATGGCCGGAAAGAAACGCGTTCGCTGGTTTCTTTGCATCACCTCCCTGAGCGAGCAATCGGCAGCGAACGCGAAGTGGTTACACCACGCCTGGCAATAGTGCCCTTGACGAAATGGGTGGCTTGTTCTTATATGAGCAAGCATCCCGGTGCCCTACGCTCCCGGTTGCCGCGGCGTCGCATGGATTGCAGCCATGGCGACGCCATTTTTTATTCGAATGATGCTCTTCTCCGATAACGGACCCCTAAAACGGTCAAGCTACATTGATGCGCTACAGGCGCAACGTAGCCTTGCTGTTGCAGCGCGGACCTACGGGCTGGCGTTGCCTGACTTGCCTGTTCATGGCAACTCCAAATCGGACGGGTTCACGATAGCTCTGAAATGTTGCATGTCAACAGAAGATTGCGCCTGTAACAAGCCGTAGATGATTCTGTCAGTCCGATGGCAGGAAATAGATGTGTTTGCTCGACGACTGCAACCAATTTCCTCGACGAAAAGGCAGCTTGTAAACGATGCGAAAGGCCGATCAGCCGTTGATACGCAACGGCCAGGAGCCTGACTGCGGCCTTTAGCGCTTGACGGCGAGTTGCCCGCACTTATGCTGAGCGGGTGAGCCGATTCGTCTGGTGAACCTGCGCGCACTCAAGGGGCGGATCGCCCGACGGACCTTCAACCCCAACGACCTCGGCGAGGTGCAGCCGTTCCTCTGGTCGAAGGGCATCGCCAGCCTCTGCGACGTTCACGGTCCGGCCGGCTACTGGCAGTCGCCTACGGAGAGCGTCGCCGAGCCGGCGCTGTTCGATGAGTGGTACGGCGCCGCGCATGGCGTCGTCTGGGTGCGGATGGGCACGGGAGCGCGCGTGCAGCGGGTCACCGACCTCGACCTCTTCGTTCGTCATGCGCTGCCCACAATCACGCGGCCCTTCGTCCTCCTAACGACGGACGGCGACGTATCGGTGCCGTCTGAGCTGGCGCCGGAGACGGTCGCGGCGCTTGAGCAGTCACCCCACCTTGTCGCCTGGTACACGCAGAACTGCGACGCCGTCGACAGCATGAAGATCCGCCCGTTCCCCATTGGCCTTGACCTCCATACGCCGCGACCGTTCAGCAGCCCGCGAAAGCTCGCTGCCGACATCGAACGCATCGCACGACGACGGCTGCCGCTGACTGAGCAGCCGCTGCGGGTGTTTAGCGACCTTGCCGTCAACCTGAACTCCTACGACCGAGCGATGACGGTCCAAACGCTGCTGCGCTGCGAACACGTGGCGATGCTCGCGAGGCACGTCTCACAGCAGGAGGTCTGGAAGCTCTACGCCGCGTCGCCATTCGTGCTCAGCGCCCGGGGCTACGGCGCCGACTGTCACCGGACCTGGGAGGCCCTCTATCTCGGCTCAATCGTGATCACGAAGTCGTCCGTGCTCGACCCGCTCTACACCGGGCTGCCTGTGGTCCTGGTTGATGACTGGGCAGAGGTGCTCGATCCGGCCAACCTGCGCCGCTGGCTCGACGAGTACGGGCCGCTGGCGGAGCGCAGCCGGGTCAGGGCGATCCTCGAGCCTTCGAGCATGCTCAACCGCATCCGCAAGGTGCATTTGTCCGCGGACGAGGCGCCGGTGACTCGACGCGCGGACGCACCGCTCGTCTGGCTTGATACAGCCCTGTAGGTTCGACGGAGCCTCAGGTCAGCTTTTGCGCGATTTCAGCGTCGGGGCCGCGTCGCTCGTCCGCTTGGCTGCGGTACCACGCGATGGCGATCGGGAGTGCCGTGCTCAGGCTGAAGCGCGGGCGATACCCGAGGTGCTCGGCGGCCTTCGCAATGTCGGCTTCGTACGAGACGACTTCGCCGGGCCTCACCGACGCCAGCTTCAGCTCAAGGGGCTGGCCGAGGGCTTTGCCGACCAGTTCCGCCGCCTCAACCAGCGACGCCGCCTGCCCGGTCGCGACGTTATAGACCTCGGCCGGGGCGCTGCCGCCGAGCTCGATGGCGGCCATCAGGCAATCGACGACGTCATCGAGGTAGGTGAAGTCGAGCTGCTTTTCGGCGCCGAAGATCGACAGCGGTAGGCCGCTCGTGGCTGCCTTCACGCAGGCGGGAATGAAGCGCTCGCTGAGGTCGTAGCGGCCGTACACATTCGACAGACGCACGATGGTTCCAGGCAGCCCGTAGACGCGCCCGTACGACTGGACCAGGGCCTCGCCCGCAAGCTTCGACGCTGCGTAGGGGCTCTCGACACGCTCGAGGGTCGCATCACTTTCGCGGTAGCGCGTCTGACCCTGGTTGCCGTAGACCTCGCGGCTCGAAGCGAAGATGAAATGGGCACCCGTCTCGCGCGCGTATTCGAGGGCATGGCCGCAGGTCACGATGTTCTCGAGTGCGAGCTCCGGCCGCACCACGAGGTCGTGGACGCGGGCATTCGCGGCGAGGTGGACGATGACGTCGACCCCGTCAGACGGCAGGTCGAAGGACGAGGGCGAACTCGTGAGGTCGACGAGACGCGTTGCCGCATTGACTTCGCGGTTCCACTGGTTCGGCTCGCGGTCCACCGGGGTCACGTCGTAGCCGAGGCCCAGCAGCCGCTCGCACAACGCGGTGCCAATCATGCCGGACGAGCCGGTGACGACCGCCCTCATAGCGTCTCGGCCTCTTCGCGCGCCGCGGTCTGCAGCACCCCGAGCTCGTCCCAGACGATGCCGGTGAGGGCTCGCAGCGCCTCGACGCGCCGTCGCGGTACGGGGTGCGCGAGGACGATCCCGTCCGCGAGACCTGCTGCCTCCTCAGCCGAGGACGCGTAGGTGATGCGGCTGCCCAGGGCGCGGCGGACGTTCTCTTCGGCAAGCGGGTCGCAACCGACGACGTTGTAGCCCTTCTGCAGGAGGCTCTCGACAATCACGAGAGCGCGCGAGCCGCGGATGCTGTCCGTGCCGGGCTTGAAGCCGAGGCCGCTGATGCCGATCGTCGAGCCCGAGGGCAGGCTTGCGATGACGGCCTCGACGACCCGTGCAGCGGCGCGCGCATTGGTGGCAGCGGCCCCATCGAGGATCGGCGTTGGCACCGGCAGGCTGCGCAGGGCGTCGAGGTCTTTGGGCAGACAGTAGCCGCCGAAGCCGATGCCCGCCCGCAGGTAGTCACTGCCGATACGCGGGTCTGCGCCGACGCCTTCCAGTACCGCGTCGACGTCGGCGCCGGTCGCGATCGCGAGGTCGGCGATTTCATTCGCAAGGGAAACGCGGACGGCGAGGGCGCTGTTCGATGCGAGCTTGATCAGCTCTGCACTCGTCGGGTCTGTCTCGATGACCGGCGCATGCATGAACCCGTAGAGGCCGGCGAGGCGCCTGCGCAGATACGGCTCGACGCCGCCGATGACAACCCGCGAGGGCCGGCAGAAGTCTTCGAGAGCGCTGCCTTCACGGAGAAACTCCGGGTTCACCAGCAGGTCCTGCTTATAGCCTTCGTCATGCAGCGACTGCTGGAGCTGCAGAGCCGTCCCCGGGTTCGCGGTGCTTCTGATCACGATGACGGTGTCGGACGGGCACGCCTGCGCGAGGGAGCGTGTGGCCGAGGCGATGGGGCCGATGCCAATCGGGCCGCCGGCGCCGTCCGCCTCTACACACACGAAGGCGAATGAGGGGTCCTCGAAGCGTGCAGGGTATCGGCTGATGACAGTGAGGCGCTCGCCGGCCGGTGCGGCCGCGAGGGCGCTCTGTAGCGACGGCTCGTGGAAGGGGACGATACCCTGGGCGATGGCGCCCGCTCGCTCGACGTCGATATCGACGAGGTCGACGTGATGCCCTTCGCGCGCGAGACCGATTGCGGTTGCCAGGCCAACGTATCCGGCTCCCGCCACGACGATTCTCATCCTCTGGCCGCCATCGTCCGCCACGGCTTGGCGAGGCACTGCGGACAGGCGAGGCATCGGGCGAGTGCTTCGTTCATCGTGTCGTTCCGTGACTGGCGGGCGTAGGGTTTCGCCGCTGCGGGAGGCGGCTGATCGGCCCTACGTTCGCACGGAAGGGTTACAGGTTCAAGTCCTTCCTGTATTGCGCCGCACGCATTCCCAGAAGCAGAGAGGCCCGCACTGCAGGCGGGCCTCCGAAGTCGATGTAGAGGTGTCGCCTCAGACCTGGTCGGTCGGCACCTGCGAGTGATTTGCCTTGAGGGCTGCCCAGTCTTCCGCCACCATCCACTCTGCCCAGGCGCGATACGTCCAGAGCTGTGCGTGCTCGTTGATCGATGTTTCGATGTGCGGCGGTCCGCCCTCCTCGTTGGTCACTTTGCCCTGGCCGATGCCCATCGCGTAGTGCAGCGGGTACTTCGAGCTGATGACGCCGCGGGCGCCCTTGGTGCTTTCGCCCCAGTTTTCGCCGTCGTCCTGCTCCAGGATGCCGGCGGGGCCGAAGATGTGGTTCGAGCTCTGGCGCTGGAAATGCCAGCCTGCCTCGTCGATCTCCTCCTCGATCATCGAGAACCACCAGATTTCGGTGCTGCTGGGACCCTTCGGGATGCGGAGGCTGAGCTGGCCCTGCAGGGTGGCGACCCAGAGGTTCGGGAAAATGCTCGGGTGGCCGCCCGTCTTCAGGCCGACTGGGCCGAGCACCTCCTGCGCTTTCGGCAGCTCACGCATCGTCAGGTACGACTTCGGCACGGTGGCGAGGCGTTGCTTGTTGAGGTCGTCGAGCAGCGGGCCGCCGATGCCGTGGCCGTACTCGCCGAGGAGGACGACGTCGCGCTCGTTGTAGGGGTTCATCATGCGGCGCATCTCGGCCGTGACCTGACCCTTCGGCGGCGGGACGAGGACCATGAAGGCAGACGAGTGGCTGAGCGCCGGGTGGTACCAGTCGAAGAGGTTGTCGACGGCGAGCTTCCAGTTGCAGGGCAGCGTGTACTTCTGGACGCCGGGGATCACTCGCAGCGTGCCGCGTTCGGCGAGGAAGTCGAGCCCCATGCGGCCGACGGGGCCCAGGTACTCATCGAGGTCGATTGCCTCCGGGTCCATGTTCGCGAAGATGAACCCCTTGTAGGTCTCGACCTTGCCGGCGTTGATCAGGCCCCAGTTCTCGCGGTCGAGCTCCTCGTGGTAGACCTCTTTGAAGCCCGGCACACCGACCAGGTTGCCCTTCAGGTCATAGGTCCAACCGTGGTAGGTGCACATGAACGACGTCGCGTGCCCCTCTTCGGCGCGGCAGACGGCGTTGCCGCGGTGACGGCAGCTGTTCACCAGCACCTGGGGGTTGCCCTCGTTGTCGCGGACGACGATGACCCGGTCTTCGCCGATGAAGGTCATGAAGAAGTCGCCCGGGTTAGGGATCATCGAGTCGTGCGCCATGAAGTTCCAGGCGCGCGCGAAAATCCGCTCCAGCTCCAGCTGATAGATGTCTTCGTCGAAGAACATCCGGCGGTCGACGGTGCCCTTCTTGAGATCGACCATCGCGAGCATGTCATTGGGCTTGTAGGACAGGGTCATCGGGCTCTCCGTCGGTCTGCTTGGTGGCGAATCCAGGTCCGTTGGTGGCCCATTATAGTTGCAACGTCAACGGCTATAGCGACCTTCGATGCCGGCGAATGAGGCGGAGATGGAGTGCGTGAGCGTCAGGCGGCGAGCCGGCGCTGCTCCGTGAGGTGCGCCGTTTCGGTGGCCGCCGGCGTCACGCGCTGCTGCCATGCGTCGCGGGCGACGAGGCCCAGCAGGATGAGGAGACCCCAGCCGTAGAGGGGGCCGATGACAACCGACGTAATCGTGTTCAGTGGCATCAGGATCAGCACCACCGGCACTGGCACGGCAAGCAGAACGGCCGCGGTGCGCTCCCATGTGCCCCATCTGCGTGCCATCAGCACCGGCAGCGCGAACAGTGTGTAGCCGGACCAGGTGATCGGTCCCAGCAGCAGCGCGCCGAGGACGCCCGCTGTCATGAGTTGCTCGCGTGTTCGGTTGGCCCGCCGGGCATAGACCAGCAGCGCTGCAACCAGGACCGCCGATGCGACGTAGCCCACCGCATCGAGGCCGGCGCGGGCGAAGATTGCGACGAGGGCGCTGTTGCCCGGCATCTCGAGCCCGGTGAAGGCGCGCGAGGCGTCCAGCCACTGGCGGTAGATCGTCGTGCCATCGACGAGGAGCGGCAGGGCGCTGATTGCCGCGGCAGAGCCGAGGGCGCTCAGGCTGCTGCGACGCTCGCCGGAGGCCAGCAGCAAGACGGGCAACAGGGCGAAGTTGGGCTTCAGCGCGATCGTAAGGCCGAGGAGGAGCCCGGCGAGGACGGGGCGTCGGTCCAGCAGCAGCCAGGCGCCGGTGAAGGCAGCAAGCAGCGGGATGTAGACCTGCCCCAGCTCGAGCGTGTGCCAGAAGCCCGCAAGGCTTACCGCCCACAGGATGACGAGCGGCGCGCGCTTGTCGGGGTATCGCCGGGCAAGGAGGGCGATGACGCCGGCGTACAGGCCAATGCTCAGCGCCACGACAGCGCCCTTGCCGAGGCCGGGATTCACCTTCGCCAGCGCCTCGAAGGCGTAGACCGAGACCGGTGGGTTCAGGTTCGGCAGGTCGATGTCTTCGCCCTGGAAGGTCGTGCGGTACGTGTCTTCATAGACGCCGTAGGGGTTGTCACCGTCCGAGCTCGCCCTGCCGGCAGCGATGAAGGAGCCGTAGTCGCGGAGGTCGCTGACGCTGTACGCCACCCAGAGGAGGTTCAGCAGCAGCGCCAGGACGATGAGCGTTGCAGCGAGGACGCGGGGTTTCATCTCTTTAGATAGTCGCCACTGCCGGCCCGAAACATGAGTAAAGCGGCTCTGGTTCTCTGCAACGCGTGTTCATTAGCCGTAACGGCGACGGCCTGACCGATCTATCTTCCTGAAACGAGACGCCGCTTAGGGTGAGAACAGCCAGAAGGAGGCGCCACATGGAAACCTGGATGATCATCGCCGGCATCGGCATCCTGATTGCCCTCGGTATCGCCGCGTACCTGGAGTGGGGCAGACGCCGCTCCGGCCACCTGAAAGACCGCTTTGGAAGCGAATACGAGAGCGTCACGGAAGCAGAAGGGCGGCGCGGCGGCGAGCGCGCGCTGCGCGAACGCGAACAGCGGGTAAGCAAGCTGCAGATCCGCGACCTGAGCACCGACCAGCTCCAGAGCTTCGGCCGAGACTGGCGCAACGTGCAGAACCACTTCGTCGATGACCCGGAACGCTGCGTTATCGAAGCGGACACGCTCGTACAGAAGGTCATGGACGCCCGCGGCTACCCTCTCGCCGGCTTCGACCGACAGGCCGAGGACATCTCGGTCGACCACCCGGAGGTCGTCAGCAACTACCGTGCCGCGCACGAGGTCGCTGAGGCCAGCCGGAACCACCAGGCGACAACTGAGGACCTGCGGCAGGCGATGATCCACTACCGCGCCCTCTTCGCCGACCTGCTGGGCAGCGGCCACTCGGTGGCGAAGGCGAGCTAGACGGCAGCGGGCGGCACTCAGCTATCAGCCTTCAGGTTCAAGTGAAACAGAGGGACGCCGGATGAGGCGTCCCTCTGTCCGTGCTCAGCGGATCGGACGGAGCCTATTCGATCACAGCCGCAGCGCGTCTTCTCGCTTTGTCATCCTGAGCCCTCAGGCGAAGGATCTAACGTGACAGCCATCGTGCATGACGGAGAGTTGATCGAGCGACGCTCCGTCTTGCTGACGACGAAGCGCCAGATCCTTCGCCTGAGGGCTCAGGATGACAAAGTGAGAAGTCCCGTTGGCGCAGGTGACGGAGCGCGGAAAGCTCGAATCGGCGCGGCGCTGGTAAGGGTCCTAGTGCGGCTTGCTGGCGATGACGATCATGCGGCGCGTGTCGGGGCTGTAGGGCTCGCTGGTGTAGCCGCCGTAGACGGCGTCGTAGCGCAGGCCCGCGGACTCGAGGGCGCCGATCATCTCCCGAAGCGTGTAGAGGCGGATGTGATGGCCGTCGAGCTCGCGGCGTTCGCCGTTGGCGCTAACCGCCGTGAACGTGACGTGGTTGCGGCTGGCGGCGAGGTCGAGCTGCCGCGCCTCCAGGTAGAGCGTACCGTCGGGACCTTTGTGCCAGTCGGTCGCGCCGTTGTTGTGCACAACCCACTCACGGTTGAGGAGATCGAGCAGGCAGCGGCCGCCGGGCTTCAGCGCACGCTGCACCGCCGTGAGCACCTTGAAGTCTTCGGCTTCGGTCTCGAGGTAGCCGAACGAGCTGTACATATTGATCAGCGCATCGAAGCGTGACTCGTACGGGATCGCGCGCATGTCGGCTTCGACGGTCGA
>JBFWZE010000108.1:0-2331 GCA_050185685.1 Dehalococcoidia bacterium | reverse complement strand
GCACCGCCGTGAGCACCTTGAAGTCTTCGGCTTCGGTCTCGAGGTAGCCGAACGAGCTGTACATATTGATCAGCGCATCGAAGCGTGACTCGTACGGGATCGCGCGCATGTCGGCTTCGACGGTCGAGACCTTCACGCCCGCTTCCGCCGCTGCGGCCTCGGTCAGGCGCAGGTACTCGGCGCTGAGGTCGAGGCCGGTGACGTCGTAACCGCGCCTGGCGAGCTCGACGGTGTGACGCCCCTGGCCGCAGCAGAGGTCGAGGACGGATTCGCCCTTCTGCAGAGCGAGGGCAGCTTCGACCATCGAGACCTCGTGCGCGGCACGCTCCGCGGTGAACGAGCCGTCGTAGACGTCGAGGTAGTCGCGGCCGAAGAAGCTCTGGTACCAGGGTTGTTCAGGCATGGAGTGAATGTAGCAGACGGAGCACAACCGGCAGTGGATGCTGGCCTATACTGAGTGCGCATTGGTTCTCATGAGAGGGAAGGAAGCTCGATGCTGACGCTCGCCGGCCGTGGCGCGATTCTTGCCGGTACTCGCCGCGTCGGCGCCACCGTGGCCGAGCGTCTGGCGGCGGAAGGCGTCAAGATCGCGCTCGTTTACCGCCGCTCGCTCGCGGAAGTGACGGCGCTACAGGCCCGCATCGCTGAGAAGGGCGAGCCGCCGCTGATCGTGCAGGCCGACCTTGGCATCGAAGAGGACGTCCACCGCGCGGTCAATGAAGCAGCGGACCGGATGGGCGACCTCTCGTTTTGCATCAACCTTGCCTCAGACTACCCGCGGACGCCCTTCGAGACGCTGGACGCTGCCGCCTGGGACCGCGGCATGCTGGCGGCGCGGGCGAACTACCTGCTTGCCGTGCACGCCTCTCGCCGCATGCTCGACAATGCCGGTCCTACGCGCGGCCACCTGATCTTCTTCGGTGATTGGGCCGCGGGCGAGACACCTTACCACGACTTCCTGCCCTACCTGACCGGCAAGGCAGCGATCGACTTCATGACCCGCGCTTTCGCCCTGGAGCTGGCGCCGAAGGGTATCCTCGTCAACCAGGTCTCTCCCGGACCGACCGAGCGGCCGCCGGACCTGCCGGCGCACGAGTGGGCAGAAGCGCTCTCGATGGCGCCGCTGCACCGTGAATCGGCCCCCGCCGACATGGCGGAGCTGATTACGACGCTGCTGCGCCTGGAGTCTGTGACGGGAGAGAACATCAGGGTCGATTCCGGCCGCCATCTTGCCGGCTCCGGCCCCGCCGACCTGGGCATCACTCGCGAATAAGGAGAAGCCCGTGCAGAGGTTTCAAGTCACAAAGGTCATCGAGTTCTCGTACGGGCATCGCCTGCTGGAGCACAAGGGCAAGTGCCGCTACCTCCACGGCCACAACGGCATGGTGGAGGTCGACATCGAGTCCGAGGGCGTCGATGCGATGGGCATGGTTGTCGACTTCAGCGACGTGAACGGCATCGTGAAGACGTGGATCGACGACAACCTCGACCACAAGATGCTGCTCTGTGACGCCGACCCCGCGGCCGCCGTGCTCAAGGCCGCAGGCGAACCGATCTACCTGATGCACGACAACCCGACGGCGGAGAACATTGCCCGGCTGATCTGGCAGGCCTCCCGTGAGCGCGGCATGCCCGTGACTGAGGTCCGGGTGTGGGAAACCTCGACGAGCCGGGCATCCTACCGAGGCGACGCTTGGACCGAGTAGCCGTCCTCGCCAGCGGCGGCCTCGATAGCTCCGTCCTCCTCGCCGACCTCGCCCGCACGCACGTGGTGTACCCGGTCTACGTCGAAGCCGGTCTCGCGTGGGAAAAGCTGGAGCGCCGCGCCCTCGATGCCTTCCTGGCGGCGCTGTCGAACCCGAATGTCCGCGCGCTGACGACGTTGCAACTGCCGGTGCGCAGCCTCTACGGCGAGCATTGGAGCACCACCGGCGAAGATGTCCCCGACGCCGAGGCGCCCGATTCTGAGGTTTATCTGCCGGGCCGAAACGTCCTGCTGCTTGGCCTCACGGCAGTCTGGTGCGCCCTCAACGACGTCCACGAGGTCGCGATCGGCTCGCTCGATGACAACCCTTTCGCCGACGCGACGCCAAGCTTCTTTGCCGACTACAGCCGGGTGCTCTCCACGAGCCTTTCGCAGCCGCTGACGATCACGGCGCCCTACCGCCATCGCCACAAGGCGGAGATCATCGCCGAGTTCCCGGACCTGCCGCTGGAACTGACCCTGACCTGCATGTCCCCGCGCATCGAGGGCGATCTGCTGCTCCATTGCGGCGCCTGCAACAAGTGCAACGAACGCCAGGTCGCGTTCCGGCAGGCAGGCGTCGAGGA